>JAZLIW010000189.1:0-54668 GCA_045617585.1 Eubacteriales bacterium | reverse complement strand
TGGTAGACCTGAGAGACGTCGTCGGATTCCTCCAGATGTTCGATCAGGTTTCTCATGTTCTCGATGGCTTCCTCGTCGGTCAGGGTGATATAGGAGGAAGGAATCTTATCCTGGTCGGCGGAGATGATCGGGTACTTTTTCCCTTCCAGTGCCTCGCGGACAGCGGAAAGGTCGTCCGGCTCGGTATAGATCTCGAAAACGCCGTCCTCGGCGGAGCAGTCGGAAGCGCCCGCTTCAAGCGCGTCCTCCATCAGCTGCTCCTCGTCGATCTCGCCGTCGTCGTCCTCGTCGTAACCGACGACGATCACGCCCTTATCGGTGAACATATAGCTGACGCAGCCTGTGGTGCCGAGATTTCCGCCGTACTTATCGAAGAAGTGACGGACGTCGGAGGCGGTGCGGTTGCGGTTATCGGTCGCGGCGGCGACGATCACGGCGATCCCGCCGGGGCCGTAGCCCTCGTAGTTGATCTCCTCGTATTCGACGGCGTCTGCTGCGCTCGCCTTCTTGATGATGCGGTCGATGTTGTCGTTCGGGACGTTGTTCTGCTTTGCCTTCGCGATCAGATCGCGGAGCTTGCTGTTGGAAACGGGATCGGGACCGCCCTCCTTGACGGCGATCGAGATCTCCTTACCGATCTTGGTAAAGACGGACGCACGCTGCGCGTCGGTCTTTTCCTTTTTGTGCATGATATTTTTCCATTTGCTATGTCCGGACATGGGAACACTCCTTTATTCTTTTCTGTATCGTTTGATCAAATCTTTTCGGTCTTCTTCATGCAGATCAGCCCGAGCGCGGAGCCGAGGACGGTCTTCGCCGCCGCGGTCAGGCGCAGACGGAACCGCTTTGCCTCGGGAGAGGGCGCCGTCAGAATCTGGCATCCGTGATAGAACTGGTTGAACGCGCCCGCCACGTCAAGCAGGTACCGGGTGATGACCATCGGCTCGTAGGTGTCGATCGCGTCGCACACCTTGCTCTCGAACCTGGCAAGCGTCTTGAGCAGGTTCAATTCCGCCGCGTTCGGCGCGTAGACGGCATCCGTTTCCGGCAGACCGCCCGCCTTCTCCAGAACGGAGCAGGTACGCGCGTAGGTGTACTGTACGTAGGGACCCGTATTGCCGTCGAAATTCAGCGCGTCCTCCATCATGAAGTTGATGTCCTTGATACGGCTGTTCGACAGATAGTGGAAGACGATCGCGCCGACGCCGACCGCCTCTGCGACCTCTTCCCGGTTGGGCAGATCGGGGTTCTTCTGCTCCATGATCTCGCTGACCTTGGTGATCGCGGTCCGGAAGAGATCGCGCAGAAGGACGACGTTGCCGGTACGGGTCGAAAGCTTTTCGCCGTTGATGCTCACCGTGCCGTAGGGGACGTGCACGCAGCGGTCGTACCATTCGTAGCCCATCAGGTCAAGGACCCGGAACCACTGCTGGAAGTGCATGATCTGCTGCGCGGAGGTGACGTAGATCGCCTTATCGAACGCGAAGGTATCGTGGCGGTAGACCGCCGCGGCGATATCACGGGTCGGGTAAAGCGTCGAGCCGTCGCGCTTGAGAATCAGGCAGGGCGGCATTTTATAGGCGGAAAGATCCACGATGGACGCGCCGTCGTCGATCGTCAGCAGGTTCTTTTCCCGCAGCTTCTCGACCTGCGCGGGCATCAGATCGGTATAGAAGGATTCGCCCGTGTAGTAGTCGAAGGTAATGCCGAGCTGACGGTAGGTCTTCTCGTACTCGCGGATCGAGAGGTCGATGAACCACTTCCACAGCGCGATGTTCTCCTCGTCGTGATGCTCGAGCTTCGAGAACTCCGCTCTCGCCTGATCGTTCAGCGCGGGATCGTTCTCCGCCTCCTCGTGGAAACGAACGTAGAGCGAGACGAGCTCGTCCACGCCGCCCTTTTCCACCTCTTCCTTCGAGCCCCACTTGCGGTACGCGACGATCAGCTTGCCGAACTGCGTGCCCCAGTCACCGAGGTGATTGATGCCGATGCAGTGATAGCCGGCAAACTCGTGCAGTTTTTTCAGCGAATGGCCGATGACCGTCGTGCCGAGGTGGCCGATATGGAAGGGCTTTGCGACGTTGGGGGAGGAGTAGTCGAGGACGACGGTCTTCCCCGCCCCGAGGTCGGGTCTGCCGTAGTCGTCTCCCTTTGCCTCGATCTCACCGAGGATCCCTTCGGTATAATAGGTGTCGGAAACGTAAAAGTTCAGGTATCCGCCCGCGACCTCCGCCTTTTCGAGGTCGGGCAGCGTGCCGAGCGCGTCCTTCAGCATTCCGGCGATCACCGGCGGTGCCTTGCGCAGAGGCTTGCTCAGCTTGAAGCACGGGAAGGCGTAGTCCCCGAGGCTCGGATCCGGGGGAATGGTCAGCATTTCCTCCGTCTCCTTCGCGTCCGGCGCACCCTCCGGAAGAAGGGCGGCGATGGCGGACGAAAGAGCGGCGGCAAGAGACCTTTTGAAATCGATCATATCCTTGTTCTCTCTCCGATATTGGAAATAAAAATATACGGTAGTATTATATCATATCCTCTTCCGTTTGACAAGGGTTTTTCGCACGACTTTTCGGATTTCCGGCACGTTTTGTTGGAAAAAAGCAACAAAAACCCGCTTTCCGGGCAGACGTCTGCCGCAAAAGCAAAAATATCCGCCGGAAGAGCAGCCCCGCCCTTCCGGCAGATATTCCTCGTTTCACAGCTTTCCGTTTTCCGCCCACGCGCCGTCGGGGCGCACCTCAGTTTCCGCGTTCCACGCTGATCGAGTAGAACGTGCCGAGGAGGTCGTCCACGGTCGCCCGCTTCTTGTCCTCGCCGCGCAGATCCATGATCGCGTTCCCCTCGTGCATCATCACGAGGCGGCTGCCGTATTCCACGGCGTAGCGCAGATTGTGGGTGACCATCAGTGCCGTGAGCTTTTTCTCGCGGATGATGCGGTCGGTCAGAATCATGATGGTCTCCGCCGTCTTCGGGTCGAGCGCGGCGGTATGCTCGTCAAGGATCAGAAAATCGAGCGGGGTCATCGTGGACATCAGGAGCGACATCGCCTGCCGCTGTCCGCCCGAGAGAGAGCCGACGCGGACGTTCATCCGGTCCTCCAGCCCGAGACCGAGGGAGGCGAGCATCTCGCGGTAGCGCCCCGTCTCTTTCCGGTTGACGCAGAAGCCGAGACCGAAGGGACGGCCCTTGGCGTCGGCGAGCGCCATGTTTTCGAGGACGGTCATGTTCGGGCAGGTGCCGAGCGTGGGGTCCTGATAGACCCTGCCGATGCGGCGGTAGCGCTTGAAGTCCTGCTTTCCGGTCACGTTCTCGCCGCCGATGCGGACGGTCCCGCCCTCCACGGGCAGAGAGCCGCAGATGATATTGAGCATCGTGGTCTTGCCGGAGCCGTTGGAGCCGACGATCGAGACGAACTCGCCCTGCTCCATCGAGAAGCTGAAGTCGTCGAAGAGCACCGTCTCGTCGACCGTGCCCTGATTGAAGACCTTGCGGATATGTTCAAGGCTGAGGATCACGTCGTCTCCTCCTTTCGGGTCCCGTCTTCCTTCGTCTTTTTCGCGGGGAGGCGGATATAGGCCGCCGCCAGAACGAGGAGGAAGAGCGCCGCGGTCACGAGGTTCTTCACGTTGGCGTCCGCGTTCTTGAGCGCGAGCGCGACGCAGAGGTTATAGAGCACGGCACCGATGACCACCGCGGTCGTCGGGCGCAGGAAGCGCACCTTGCCGAACAGATTGATGCCGATGACCACCGCTGCAAGCCCGATGACCATCTTCCCCGTTCCGTCGGTCAGGTTGAACGCCTTGTTGTACTGCACGTAGAGCGAGCCGCTGAACGAAACGAGCGCGTTCGCAAGCATCAGCCCGAGGATCTTCACGCTGCCGCCGTCCTTCGCGAGAAGGGAGACGAGGCGCTCGTTGTCCCCTTCCGCCCGGAGAAGATAACCGAGCTTGGTACGGAAGAAGAGATCCATCAGCAGCTTGAGCAGGACGATCAGCAGGAAGAGGATCAGGAGCACGCGGTATTCCCGCAGGAAGGAGAGCGGTGCCTCCGCGCCCTTCGACGCGCCGAACAGCTTCGAGACCGTCGGGTTGACGAACAGCGTCTTCATGCCCGTGGAGGTCGTGATCGGGAGATTCGCCTTGCCGACGATCAGGAAGTTGACCGAATAGAGCCCGGTCATCATGATGATCCCGGCAAGGAGATCGCGCACCTTCATCCGGACGTGGATGACGCCGGTCAGAAAGCCCGCCGCCGCGCCCGCGAGAAGGGACGCCGGCATCGCGAGGAGCGGGGACCAGCCGCGTGCCAGGAGCACCGCCGTCACCGCACCGCCGAGCGGGAACGAACCGTCGACCGTCAGATCCGGAAAGTCGAGGATCTTATAGGTGATATACACGCCGAGGGCAAGAATGGCGAAGACGCCCGCCTGCTCCACGGCGGAGAGAAGAAAAGACAGATTCATGGGTCAGCCTCGATGGTATTTCGTTTTCTCTCCCGCGGGAAAGATGCCCGCGGATCGGATCACTTGCTGACGTAGGTCAGCGCGTCGATCGCGCGGTCCTTCTGCGCGTCGGTCAGGGTCAGGCCCGACTTGGCGAGCGCTTCCCCGTTCACGTACAGGAAATGGTCGGTCACGGACTCGAACTTGATGTCGGACGCCTTTTCGCCCTTCAGGATGCGGGCGGCGATCCTGCCGGTCTGGATGCCGAGCTGATAGTATTCGATGCCCTCCGCCGCGGCGCAGCCCTTCTTCACCTGCTCGACCTCGGAGCCGAAGATCGGCTTGTTCCCGTGCTCGGCGGCGATCTCCAGCATCTGCGTGAGGCAGCCGACGACCGTATTGTCGGTCAGGTTGGTGAAGCAGTCGACCTCGTCGACGATCGCGTTCATCGCGACCGGCAGGTCGGAGGCGGCGGTGATGCCGCGGTCCACGATCTCAAAGCCGTACTTCCCCGCCAGCTCCTTGTAGAGCGCGATCGTGGTCAGGGAGTTGCTCTCGGAGGTGGTATAGAGGATACCGATCTTCTTCGCGTCGGGCATCAGGTCGCGGATCATCGTGAGCTGTGCCTCAACGGGAAGCATATCGGAGGTGCCGGTCACCTCACCGGTGACGAGGTTAGCGCCCGCGGGGTCGGTGATCGCGGTGAAGACGACCGGGATGCCGTCCTCCTCCGCCGCGGCTGCCGCCGCCTGCGCGATCGGGGTCGCGATGGCGCAGATCAGGTCGACCTTGTCGGCGACGAACGCCTGATTGATCGTGGTGCAGGCGGCGCCGTCAAAGCTGGCGTTCTTGTAGTCGATGATCAGGTTCTCCCCTTCGACGAAGCCCTCCTGCTTCAGCCCCTCGATGAAGCCGAGGCGGCAGTTGTCAAGGGATTCGTGCTCGCCGAACTGTCCGATCCCGACGCGGATCTTGCCCGCGCCGTTCTCTTTGCATCCGGCAAACGGAAGAACGACGAGAAGGAGCAGAAGAGAGAGGGCGATCAGTTTTCTTGCGGTGTTTTTCATGGCTGTTTCCTTTCTTTTCCGGACGGAAAAAACAAAAAACCCGTCTCGATTCATTGATCGGGACAGGATACTTCCTGCGGTGCCACCCTGATTTCGCCTTTCGGCGCACTCACTGCGTACAGTCATACGCGCTCCGCGATAACGGTCGGAATCCGTCTCCCCTACCTGCCGATCGGGATCGGTCATGGGTTCGCCCTCGTCAGTCCATTCCGAGGAACCGTCCCCGCCGCGCTTCCACCGTCCGCGGCTCTCTGAAGGGTACCTGCGCCTCATACTACTCTGACTCATCGGTTTTCTTTGTTTTCTGCATTATAGCACGCCCTTTCCGCCTTGTCAAGACGCTGACGAAATTTTTTTGATTTCCTTGACAGAAAGCGGGGAATGTGGTACCATAAGGACAGAATTCTGACACGGAGATACGGTATGAAACGATCGATCGCACTGCTTCTTTCCTTCCTCCTCCTTGCTCTCCCGCTCCTGTCCCTCACCTCCTGTGAGGAACCGATGATGAACGCGCTGACCTTCGAGCTCGAGAGCTGCACCTCCTTCACCGTCTATTCGACCGCGAAGGACCTCGGCTTCGCCTTTTCCAGGGCCGAAGCACCCGCCGAGTTCGAGACCGTGATCTACGGCTTCTCGGGCGCACAGTTCGTCCGCGGGCCGAAGGAGCGCGGCGTGGCGGTCAAATACACCGTCTGCTTCTACGACGCCTCCGACAAGGAGCTCTACGAGGTCGACGTCCTCTCGGACAAGGTCGTCGTCTGGAAGGGATACGAATTCTCTTCCTCCTCCTCCGTCGGACTGACCTATCTCGATTCCCTGTTTGCGGGAAGATGAACCGCGTTCAGGCAAGAAAGGAAAGCAATATGGTACGTCTCGGAATTGACAGAAAAGATTTGCTCCTCCCGCTCCTCTCGGGAAAACGGCTCGGACTCGTGACCGGTTCCTCCGGGATGTCCTCCGACCACCGCTACACGATCGAGATCCTGAAGGAATCGTTCGACCTCCGCGCCCTGTTCGGACCCGAGCACGGCGTGCGCGGCGTCCTCGGTCCCGGGGAAAAGGTGGAATCGAAGACCGACACCCTCTCCGGGCTCCCGGTGTACAGCCTCTTCGGCAGCGGGACCCGCTGTCCCGACCGGGAGATCCTTGACACGCTCGACGTCATCGTCTTCGATCTGCAGGACGTCGGCTCCCGCTATTTCACCTACGCCTCGACCCTTTTCCATCTGATGAAGGGCTGCGCGGCGGCGGGAAAAAAAGTGGTCGTCCTCGACCGTCCGAACCCGCTCGGCGGCGAGCTGCTCGAGGGGAACACCCACGACGAA
The DNA here is from genome assembly GCA_045617585.1 of Eubacteriales bacterium. GTDB lineage: Bacteria > Bacillota > Clostridia > Oscillospirales > CAG-272 > CAKRZE01. The sequence continues at coordinate 47,838 of JAZLIW010000189.1, read as the reverse complement.
AGACTGCTCTCCTTCATCGGGCTGACGAAAACGCCGATCCGCCACGGACTGACCATCGGTGAGCTCGGGCTTTACTATAACGGCGAATACGGCCTCGGCTGCGACTATACCGTCGTTCCGCTCGGCGGGTGGAAGCGTTCCACGTATTTTGACGAGACCGGGCTGCCCTTCATCAAGGCGAGCCCCAATCTCCCCACCTTCGATTCCGTGGTGCTGTATAACGGCACCTGCCTCTTCTCGGGTACGAACGTCTCGGAGGGGAGAGGGACGACCTCGCCCTTCTCGGTCGTCGGCGCGCCCTATCTCAACCCGATCACCCTCTCTGCGGAAGCGAACCGCCTCGGTCTCCCCGGCGTTTCCTTCTCGCCGACCATGTTCCAGCCGAACTTCTCCAAATATCCGGGTGAATCGCTCTCCGGCCTGCAGATCCACGTGGAAAAGCCGCACGAGGTGCGCCCCGTCGAGCTCGGTGTCCGCCTCTTCTGTCTGATCCGGGACAACTACGAGGCGTTCGCGCCGCTCGATGCCGGAAAGGACGGGATCTGGCACGTTGACCGGCTCTCCGGCTCCGACGAGCTCCGCACCGGAAAGAGCGCGGACGATATCCTTGAAAACTGGGACCGGCAGGCAAAGGCCTTCCGTCCCGTCCACGACAAATACCTTCTCTATTGATCCGAAAAGGAGGAAGACGACAGAATGAGACGGTGCAGAAACTGCGGTACACTCTATCCCGACGACAAAACCGTATGCACGGAATGCGGGGACCGGCTCCCGGACCCCCTGACCGAGGAAGCGATCGCCGCGGAAAGCGCGGAGGCGGAAGCAGAAGCGCAGAAGCGGAAAGCGGCGTACAACCGCGGCAGCATGGGGATCCTTGCGCGCATCCTCGGTGTGATCGACTACGGAGGCGCGATCTACTTCCTGTATAAAATGATCGACGCGCTCGGCAGAAAGAATCAGGGTGAGACGGTGGTCTTTTCCTTTGCGGGGCTGCTGCTCCTTGCCATTGCCGGGACCGCGTTCCTCTTCCCGATCAGAGTCTGGAAGGCGGACTACCGCCGGGTCTACGAGCAGGAAAAGAAGCCGACCGAGGACTATATGATGACCGGAAAACTTCTTGCCGTCCTGTTCTCCGTTCTCGGTCTCCTTCTGCTCTGGCGTATGGTATTCTGATGAAATATCGGATCAATCCCGGCGAAAGCTACGCCGATATCAACGCGGCAGTCATTGACGGATGGGTCGAAAACGGCTGGGAATGGGGAAAACCGGTCAGCCGTGAGGTATGCGAGCGCGCCCGGAACGGTGAATGGAGCGTCCTTCTGACCCCGACGAAGCCCGTCCCGAAGCACTGGTTCCCCGATCTGCGCGGCGTGCGGCTGCTCGGCCTTGCCTCGGGCGGCGGACAGCAGATGCCGCTTTTCGCGCTTGCGGGCGCGGAATGCACGGTCCTTGACTATTCGCCCCGCCAGCTCGAAAGCGAGCGTCTCGTCGCCGAGCGGGAGGGCTACGGGATCTCGGTCGTCCGCGCCGATATGACGAAGCCCTTCCCTTTTCCGTCCGACTCCTTTGACGTCATCTTTCACCCGGTCTCAAACTGCTATATCAAGGACGTAAAACACGTATGGGACGAATGCTTCCGGGTCCTGAAGCCGGGCGGACTGCTTCTTTCCGGGCTCGACAACGGGATCAACTTTCTGTTTTCCGAAAGCGACGAGAGCCGGATCACCGGATCTCTTCCCTTCGATCCGCTGTCCGACCCGGAACAGATGGCACTGCTTGAAGAGGAAAACGGCGGCATTGAGTTTTCCCATACCGCGGAAGAACAGATCGCCGGTCAGCTCCGCGCGGGCTTCACGCTCCTTGACCTCTACGAGGATACGAACGGAAGCGGCTTCCTTCACGACCACGGCGTGCCCTCCTTCTGGGCAACGCTGGCAAAAAAGCCCGGATAACATAAATCGCCTGCCGGAACGTGCCGACAGGCGATAAGGGCGTGACCCGATGTCCGTTCACGATACGGGCAAATCAAAAACGGAACCATCATAGACCCCAACGGATCCGAACGATCCGTTGGGGTCCGTTTTTTGCGTGCGGTCCGGTCTTCCCGATCCTCAATACTGCCGGATGGCTTCTATGAGGTCGAGCTTTTTCGTAAAAACGAGAGAATAGAGATACATCCCGATCCCGACGGCGATATCGAAGACGGCGAACCGGAGAAGCATCCGGAAGGGATAATAGACCGGCAGATCGTCGGCGCCTCCCACCAACCGAAAGAACACCGTGATGCCGTAATTTGCCGCCAGGGATCCGATTGCGGTGAACAGGATCGCGTAGACCGTGAAAAACGCGAATTCGACCGCGAGGAGCGTCCTCATATCCCCTCTCCCGATCCCGAGCGACTGATAGACCGCGAATTCCCTCTTCCGTTTTTCCATCGTCTGCCGCATCGAACCGAGCGAGCAGACAAGGAAAACGAAGACGAAATACAGACCGAGAAAGACGAGCGCGACGTACAGGGATTCCGCCCACTCTTCCATCGTCACTTCATTTTTGACCGCGTACCGCTGCGGGATATAGAAAAACGAATAGACGGCAAAAAACGCCGCGGCACCGCAGGACAGCGCGAGGGAAACGGAACGGTAACGGAGCTTGTAATTATCGTAGTTCTGCCCGGCAAGGGTCCCGATCCTGCCGAAGAGCTTTTCCGAGAGTTTGGAAAGCAGCGTCTGCCGCAGAGAGACGTTGATCTTTCCGCCGTCCCGGATCGTTTCCGCCGCGGTCATGCGCCGCATTTTCAGAAACGGGATCATCGACGCGGCGACCGAGACGAAAAGTCCCGCGCCGAGGGTGATCAGGACCGAACCGACCTTCACGGTATAAACGCTGCTCCCGATCATCCCGAACCGCACAAGCGCCCTGACGCAGTCGCCGTAAAAAACGGAACCGATCCCATAGCCGAGAAGCGTGCCGGTCGGAACTGCCGCCGCGGCGTAGATCAGTCCCTGAAAAAGCATATAGAAGAACCGCTGGGAGCCCGAGATCCCGACCGAGATCAGGAACCCGATCTCCCGGATCCTGTCCTCAAAATCAATGGAGAACGCGGTATAGACCGAAAAAACGCTCATCAGGCAGGCAACGGTTTTGAACGCGGTGCAGGTCTTCCCTACCACCGAGACCGTATCGGCATCCTCCGACAGGCGTATCTCCTCCCAAACGGAGTCCGCGATCCCGAAGATCGCCGCGACGGCCGAGACCGAGAGGATGAAACCGATCAGCGTCAGAAGGAACCGCTTCTTATCATGGAGCAGGCTCCGGAACGCGAGCTTACAGACGATTTTCATTCCGCTCGTCGCTCCTGATCTGTCCGTCCTCGATCCGGATGACCCGATCCGCCTGTGCGGCGACGTCGGCGTCGTGCGTCACGAGAAGGACGGTCTGCCGGTACTTCCGGTTGGATTGGCGGAAGACCTGAAGGATCTCCGCCGTGTTCTTACTGTCGAGGTTCCCCGTCGGCTCGTCCGCGAGCAGGATCGCGGGAGACGCGTAGAGCGCTCTCGCGATGGCGGTGCGCTGCTGCTGACCTCCGGAAAGCTGACCGGGATAGTAAAATTCCTTTTCCGCGATGCCGAGCGTCTTCAGAATATCCGCCAGCCTGCGTTCGTCGACCTTCTGCCCGTCCAGTTCCATCGGGAGAACGATATTTTCCCGGACGTTCAGCATCGGAAGCAGATTGAAGAACTGATAGATGACCGACGCCTTTTTGCGCCGGTAGAGCGCCTTTTCCTTTTCGCTCATCTTTCCGAGGTCGGCGCCGTCCACGGTCACCGTCCCTTCGGTCGGCGTATCGACGCCGCCGAGAATATGCAGCAGCGTGGATTTGCCGGAGCCGGAGGTCCCGACGATCGCGACGAACTCGCCTTCTTCGACCGAAAAAGTGATGCCGTTCAGCGCCTGCACCTGCTTTTCACCGCTGCCGTAGATCTTCGTCAGGTCTTTTACTTCCAGAATCATTGATGGGACTGCCTCCTTTCGGAGCGGGGAGTTACGCGCTTTTCTGAAGAAAAGCTGCGCAAAAGACTTTCAAAAAACGCGTATCGGGGTCATACTACGTAATGATATCGATATCAAAATATTGCTCCTGAAAATGCGTGAGATCGCGGATCTCCTCTTTCGTGAACGTGCGGTCCTTCGGCGAAACGACCCATTTGTCTTCTGCGTCGTTCTTTCGGCGGATCACCGCGATCACGGTCCCCGTGAATTCTTTTACGGGTCCGTCCGCACCGAGAATATACGCGTCCTGCTCTTCTCCGTCGGGAGCGATCACTCCGCTCACGTATCCGTAATTGACAGGGTAAACGATATCGGCGTGATCCGGGTGAACGCTTCCGAGCGGTCGGTCGACCGTGACGGTCACCGTTTTACCGAGCACGTCGAATTTCATCTCTGCGCTTTCAAACATAAAGATAGCCTTTTTTCGGTTTTTGTTACAGGTTTCGATCCTTTTTTCGTGAATCGTCGGTTTTTATTCCGCCTGAGGCTCCGGCGGAGGCTCGTCGTTCTTCCGGGGCGGGAAATCGAAGACGGCTTTCCCGTCTTCAAATTTTAAGACGGCGTTGAACTTCCGCCCGGCTTTGGAGGTAAAGCCCTCGATGCGGGAGGTCCGTCCTGTCGAAAGGAGCAGGCGGACGTTCTCGGCGGAGACCACGCGGTCCGACATCGTGAACCAGATCCGCGTCTTGCAGTCGGGATAGCCCTCGCAGCGGTAATCGTAGCGGGAACGGAGCACGTTCTTCCCGCAGAGCGGGCAGGTGCCGAGGATCTCACCCTCGTTGCCGGTGTCGGTATCCTCCTCGATCCTTCTTCCGCCGCAGTCGAAGACCTTCGAGATCTCGGTCTCGGCGGCGATCACGCCCTCCCCGACCGTCATTTTGCCGTGATAGATCTTTTTTAAGATCTGACCCATCTCGGAGGTGCGGTATTTGTCCATCGAGATCTGCATCTGGGAGAGGGATTTGATCAGGAATTCCCCGTCGGGCAGGATCGTGTACACGTCCTTGTTCAGGGCGATATAGCCGCTCCTGCGTGCGTTGTCGATGATGCCGGTGCGCGTCGCCTCGGTGCCGAGCTCCAGCCCCTCGAAGATCGCGCGGTAATCCTCCTCGTCCCCGCCCTCCTCTGACGAAGAGGAATCCGCCGCGGCGTTTGCGGCGGCCTTTTCCTCACGGAACGGGTTTTTCAGATAGTTGTTCAGCGTCTCGACGGTATAGTGCTTCGGCGGGGAGGTCTTCTTTTCAACGGGGCGGAAGTTCACGTTCACCGTGTCGCCCTTTTCGAGCCCCGGCAGGAGCTTGTCCTTGCCGGAATAGTCGTCGAAAGCGGTCCAGCCCTTCTCCCGCATCACCATGCCGTTCAGCGTGAAGGTCTCGACCGTTTTTCCGTCGGGAGCGATCAGCGAGATCCCGATCTCGGTCTTGTCGGCGACGCAGTCCTGCTCGCAGAACACTGCGGCAAACCGGCGGAAGATCGCGGTATAGACGGTCAGGTCCGTACCGGAGAGCGCGCCCTTTGCCGGGATCTTATAGGTCGGGGTGAGCGCCGAGTGGGATTCGATCTTGCTGTCGTCGAAGATCGTCTTCTTATCCTTGAAAGCGACCGGGTAACCGAGCTTCTTCACCGCGGAAAGGATCTCCTTCACCTTGTCCTTTTCCGCCGCGGCAAGGTACTCGGAGTTGGTACGCGGATAGGTCACGTAGCCCGCCTCGTACAGACGCTGGACGGAGGCAAGGCTCTCTGTCATCGAAAGCTTGTGCTTTTTGGAAAGGAAGTTCTGCAGCTTGGTCAGCGAATAGAGCTTGCCGGGCGGGATGACCGCCTTCTGCTTCTTTTTGGAGGTCACGACCGCGCGGCAGGTATTGTAAAAGGCGGCGGTCTCCTCCGCTTTTGCCTTTTCGCTCTTGTCGAACTTTGCTTTGGAGGTCAGCTCGACCTTTTCGCCCTTCGTTTCGGCGTCGGAAAACAGACCGTAATAGATATCCTGCGTGAAGTTCCGAATCTCCATATCGCGGTCGTAGATTGCCTTGACGATCGGGATGATGACCCTGCCGACCCGAAGCAGCTTTCCGGTCTTCAGCGTGGCGAAGCGGGTCAGGTTGACGCCGTAGAGCCAGTCGATATAGGTACGGGCGAGCCCCTCGTTCGCGAGGTTGTCGTACTCGGTCTCGCTCTTCATGTCCTTCAGCGCCGCGGCGACCGTCTTCGGCGTCTGGTCGGGCAGCCAGAGGCGGACGAGATTCTTGCTCTCTCCGTTCAGCGCGTTCATGACGCAGAGGCGGACGATGATCTCCCCTTCCCGGTCGGAGTCTCCTGCGTTCACGACGGTATCGACGTCGGGACGGCGGCAGAGAGAACGGATCAGCGCGTACTGTCTGCGGATCCCTTCGTCCGGCTTCCCGTCGTCTCCCGCGCGCAGCTTGAAGCGGAAGCGATCGGGGAAACAGGGCAGCCCCTCCATCGTCCAGTTCGCTTTTTTGCCGGGCTCCGTCTTTTTGCCCGTATAATCCTCGATATCGCAGAGCGAAAAAAGGTGTCCGAACGCCCACGTCACGAGATATTCACCGTTTTCATAATAATTGCCGCGCCTGTCCATCTGTCCGATCCCGGCAACGATGTTGCGGGCAAGGCTCGGTTTTTCCGCAATGATGAGTTTCATGGTCCCTCCGTGGACGCCCGTCAGAGAAGCAGGGTGAGAAGCAGGAATAATACGCCGAGGGCGGAAAGCACCGCGGCGAGCAGATAAGAACGTTTTTGGGCTTCCTCCGCCGTGCGGAAGCTGCCGACCGACGTCAGGGTCGGGTACCTCCCCTCCGCGCCGAAGCCGCAGGCGCCGAGGGCGGTCAGAAGCAGGACCGCGATCCCGGAAAGCAGATACGCCGCGGCACAGATCATGCCGAAGGCGAACCGTCCCACCGGGACGCCGCACAGCGACAGAATAAGCAGCAGCAGGGGCAGAAACACGGTGACCGCGAGGATCACGTCCGTCACGAGGACGTACTGCCGCTCCCCGACGCGCGGGAGGACGGGCTTTTCTTTTTTCTTTTTTCTCTTTTTCCGGCTCACGGTCTTTCCTCCTTACCCGGGCGGAGATAAAACGTACGGATTCAGTATATCATATTTCCCGCGTTTTTTCAACCCCTTTTCCCAAGACGATCGGGACGCAGAAAATCCGCGCTCCGGTTGACAAGCGGCATTTTGCATGGTATAATGAGAAACAGAAATCTTTTTTTCCGAAAAGGAGAATGAAACCGATGAAACAGTTAAAAGGCAACGCCATCGTGGGACAGTCCGGAGGCCCCACCGCCGCTATCAACGCGACCCTCTCCGGCGTGATCCGCGGCGCTTTCGAATGCCCCGCCATCGACACGATCTACGGCGCGATCAACGGCGTCGAAGGGATGCTCAAGGGAACGATCTGCAATCTGAACGAGATCTTCGCGGACGAAAAGGACCTGAACACGCTGGAGAACACGCCCGCCGCGGCGCTCGGCTCCTGCCGCAAGAAGCTGCCCTCCCCCGCGAGCACCGAGGAAAAGGACATCGCCGTCTTTGAGGCGCTGTTCGATTTCTTCAAAAAGAACAATATCCGCTACTTCTTCTACATCGGCGGCAACGACTCGATGGACACGGTCGCCAAGCTCTCCGCCTACGCGCCGAAGGTCGACTACGAGATGCGCTTCATGGGCGTCCCGAAGACGATCGACAACGACGTCGCCGGCACCGACCACACCCCGGGCTACGGCTCCGCCGCCAAGTACATCGCCGCCTCCATGCAGGAGATCATCCGCGATACCGCGGTCTACACCGTCAAGGCGGTCACGATCGTGGAGATCATGGGACGTGACGCGGGCTGGCTGACCGCCGCCGCCGCCCTTCCCGCCAAGGTCTGCGGCGTCGCGCCCGACCTCGTCTATCTCCCCGAGCGCATCTTCAACTTCGACGAATTCTATGAGGATATCGAAAAGGCGTTTGAGAAGCATCCGAATGTCGTCGTCGCGGTCTCCGAGGGCGTCCGTCTCGCCGACGGCAGATACGTCTGCGAAGCGGTCTCCGACAGCGGTCTCGACGCGTTCGGTCACAAGATGCTCTCCGGCACCGGCAAGGCGCTTGAGATCGCCGTCAAGAACAAGCTCGGCTGCAAGGTCCGCTCGATCGAGCTGAACATCCTGCAGCGCTGCGCCTCCCATATCGCTTCCCTCACCGACCTCACCGAATCCGTCATGATCGGACGTGCCTCCGTCCGCGCGGCTGCCGAGGGCACGACCGGCAAGATGATGTGCTTCCGCCGCGTCTCCGACGCACCCTACGCCGTCGAAGCCGTCTCCGAGGACATCCAGAAGATCGCGAACGTGGTCAGAGCCGTCCCCGCCGAGTTCATCAACGAGCGCGGCAACGGCATCACCGACGCGGGCATCGACTTCATCCTCCCGCTCATCAAGGGCGAGAACAAGCCCGAATACCGTGACGGTCTCCCCGTTCATTTCGTGATCAACGCCTGATTCAGACGCCGAATGGCTTTACTCCTTCATTCCGTGACCGGAATGAAGGAGTTTTTTCACGTTTTTGTGCAGTTTATGAAAGACGGATTCCCGATTCCTTCACGCTTTTGTTTGTTAGCAGAGTAAAATTCCCCGCTTTTTTCGCAAAAATCCCTTGACGAAACAGACCGTTTGCGCTATAATGTTGAGTGAATATTTTTTCAGATAAGGAATGATCACTATGAAACGCGTTTACAATTTTTCCGCAGGTCCCTCCATGCTTCCCGTCCCCGTCCTCGAGCGCGCCGCGTCCGAGATGCTCTGTTACGGGGAATCCGGTATGTCCGTCATGGAGATGAGCCACCGCTCCCCCGATTACGAGGCGATCATTGCCGACGCGCAGCGTCTCCTCCGCAAACTGATGAACATCCCCGACAACTACAAGGTCCTGTTCCTGCAGGGCGGCGCCTCCACGCAGTTCTCCGCGGTCCCGCTGAACCTGATGAACAAAAACCGCAAGGCGGACTACGTCGTGACCGGTCAGTTCTCCAAAAAAGCGTATCAGGAAGCGAAAAAATACGGGGACGTCCGCCTCGTTGCTTCCTCCGAAGATAGAAACAACACCTATATCCCGAAGCTGACGCGCGAGGACTTCCGTCCCGACGCGGACTACGTCCACATCTGCTTCAACAACACCATCTACGGCACCAAGTGGAACTATATCCCCGATACGGGCGACGTGCCGCTGGTCGCGGACCTCTCCTCCTGCATCCTCTCCGAGCCGGTCGACGTGACAAAATTCGGCATGATCTACGCCGGTGCGCAGAAGAACATGGCACCCGCGGGTCTGACCGTCGTCATCGTCCGTGAGGACCTGATCGGCAATTACCGTGAGAATTCTCCCGTCATGCTCGACTACAAGCTGATGGCGGACAACGACTCGATGTACAACACGCCTCCCTGCTACTGCATCTATATCGCCAAGCTGGTCTACGAGTGGCTCGAATCCCTCGGCGGCCTCGACGAAATGGCGAAGATCAACTACCGCAAGGCAGCCGTCCTCTACGGTTACCTCGACGGGCAGGATTACTACAAGGCGCCCGCGGAGAAGGAAGCACGCTCGATCATGAACGTTACCTTCGTCACCGGCGATCCCGACCTCGACAAGAAATTCGCGAAGGAAGCGGGAGAAGCGGGCTTCAAGAATATCAAGGGGCACCGCTCGGTCGGCGGGATGCGCGCCTCCATCTACAACGCGATGCCCGAGCAGGGCGTCATCGACCTCGTCGCGTTCATGAAGGACTTCGCCGCGAAGAACCCGAAAAACGTCTGAGAGGGAAAGGAACGACGTATGTACAACATTCAGCTGCTCAACAAGATCGCAAAGGTCGGCACCGCCGTCTTTGATACCGAAAAGTTCGCCTTCGGCGACAGCATCGAGAATCCCGACGCCATCATGGTCCGCTCCGCCGTCATGCACGACATGGAATTCGGCAAAAAGCTGAAGGCCATCGCGCGCGCCGGCGCGGGCGTCAACAACATCCCGCTCGACCGCTGCGCGGAGAACGGCATCGTCGTCTTCAACACGCCCGGTGCGAATGCGAACGGTGTCAAGGAGCTTGCCGCCGCCGCGCTTCTCCTCGCCTCCCGTGACATCGCGGGCGGTATCCGCTGGGTGGAGACCCTGAAGGGGACGCCCGATATCGCAAAGCAGATCGAAAAGGGCAAGAGCCGCTTCGCCGGATGCGAGATCAAGGGCAAGACCCTCGGCGTCATCGGCCTCGGCGCGATCGGCGGCATGGTCGCCAACATGGGCGTTGCCCTCGGCATGAACGTCATCGGCTGCGACCCCTATCTGACCGTCGAAAACGCGTGGTCCCTCTCCCGTTCGGTCGTCAAGGCGACCTCATTCGACGAGATCTACGCGAAGGCGGATTATATCACCCTCCACGTCCCCGCGACGAACGAAACGACCGGGATGCTCTCCGCCGCGACCTTCGCCAAGATGAAGGACGGCGTCCGCATCATCAACCTCGCCCGCGCGGAGCTCGTCAATTCCGCCGATCTGATCGCCGGCGTCAGGAGCGGTAAGATCGCCGCCTACGTCACCGATTTTGCGACCGACGAAATCGTCGGCGCCGACGACCGCATCACAGTCATTCCCCACCTCGGTGCTTCGACCGAGGAGAGCGAGGACAACTGCGCCGTCATGGCAGCGGAAGAACTGGTCGAATTCCTTGAGAACGGCAACGTCCGCAACTCCGTCAATTACCCGAGCTGCTCCCTGCCCCGTTCCGGCGACACCCGTCTCTGCGTTCTGCACCGCAATCAGCCCGGCGTCATCAACAGGATCTCGTCGGTCATCGCGGAGGAAAAGCTCAACATCGAAAATATGCTGAACAAGTCCCGCGGCAGTTACTCCTACGTCATCATCGACCTCATCGGCGAGGTGCCGGACGACGTCGTCTCCGAGATCGGCGCGATCGAGAACGTCATCCGCGTCAACCGGTACTGATCTCACCGTATGGAACAGCTCGTCATGCGCTGGACGGACGACGGAAAAGAAGCGGTATTTCCCCCTCTTCCCGAAAACGTGACCGTCTTCTCCGTCCCCGAACGCGAAAACGGTATCGACGAATGGCTCGATATCGTGCAGTACGATCTTGCGTGGGAGCCCGTCACGCACGAATTCTACCGCAAGTGCATGGTCGGTCATCCCGGCTACGAGGAGCGCCTTTGCTTTCTCTTCTGTCTCGACGGGAAAGCCGCGGCAACGGTCTGCGTGATCTGCGACCGGGAAAACGCCGAGGGATATATCCACATGGTCGGCTCGAAGCCGGAGGTCCGGGGTCGCGGCATCGGGAACCTGATGAATGCCTACGCCGTCGCGGTCCTGAAAAAAGAGGGCATGAAAACGGCGTATCTCACCACCGACGACTGGCGCATCCCCGCGATCAGAAGCTATCTCCGGACGGGCTTCGTCCCCGACGAGTCCACCGACGGCTTCAAAGAGCGCTGGGCAAAGATCCGTCATATCATCCGTCAGAATTAAAGATCAAAAAAGCAGCTGCCACTCCGGCATACCGGAAAGGCGGCTGCTTTTTCGTTCTCTTTCGTTCAGATCATCCGTTTTTCTTCTTCCCGGTTTTTTTCACAAGGATCACTGCCAAAACGGCGGCAAGGACCGCGCCGGCGCCGATCGCAAGCGGAAGGACACCGTTCTGTTTCTCTCCGGCACCTGCGTCGGTTTCGGGATCGGTCTCCTTCGGCCCGGACGTTCCGGGGACGTCGGTCTGCTCCGGTCCCGTTTCGGTCGGGGCGGTCTCCTCCCGTCCCGTCGTTTCCTCCGTTACGGGAGCCATTTTGTTTTCCGTAAAGACCTCGATCTCGGCGCAGGAGGCGTGACCGGCAAGGCGGTTCGTCTTTCCGATGATCCGCACGCCGTCGCATTCGGCAGGTGCGGAAAGGACGAAGGTATACGCCTCGTTCGTCGGCTGCTGCGCTTCAAAGGAATCCTCCGGGTACGCGGGAGAGATCGGCGCGTCGGCGGGGATCCACTTGCCGCCGACCCGAAGCTCGAGCGTGGGCTCCGCGCCGAACCAGCCGCCGTCGTTCCAGTGGCCGCCTTCCCAGAAGATCACTCTCGTGACCTCGGTCACACGGTCGAAGCCGAGCCCGAACCAGACGTATCCGTCCGCGCCCTCTTCCCCTGTCAGCTGCGCGCCGAAGGTATCGAACTGCATCGCGCTGTCCTCAAACTGACGGATCCCGTCCGCGATGACCGACAGACTGCCGCCCGAGCCGCGCGGGTTCTGTGCGTTGCTCATCGGCGTATAGGTGATCCCCGCCTTGCGGAGCTCGATCTCCTCCTCGTCCGCTCCCGCGGGATAATCGCTTATCACCGCGGCGTCCTCGGCGATCCAGACGCGGTATCCCGTCGTGCCGCGGTTGCAGCGCGCGTAGAACGGGATCGCGGTCACGGTACAAGGCTCCGTTTTCTCCGCGGAGCGCGCGAGAGCAGCCTCCGCGGTCAGGGCGATCACGCCGCCGCAGAGCTCCTCCATCGCTTCCTCCTTCAGCGCGGCGTCGGCGGAAAGGATCAGGTACTTGGTATCGTCCGCTTCCGGGGTCTTTCCCTTGTTGTCGGTCCCCTCGAAGCAGTAGACGAACACGCCGCGGCGGAGCGCCGCTTTACCGAGATCGTTCGTCACGTTTTCATCCGCGTACACTCTCTTCGCGCTGACGTCCGCGCGGATCTCCACGGTATCGCCGTCCTTCAGCCCGGTCAGGGTCAGATATCCGTTTTCCGCTTTGGCTGAGACTTTTTTCCCGTTCACGGTGACGGCGGTATTTTCGGACCACGCGGGGATGCGCAGATGCAGCTTTTTCATATAAGAAGCACCGCTCACGACCGTGATCCGGCTCGTGCCGTTCCACGACCATTCGGCATCCTGCGTAAGAACGGTTTCCCCGCCCTTCATCCGGAGCGTCGCTTCGCTGCCGATATACTGCTCCGCCCAGACCTCGTCGTCCGAGAGAGAATAAATATACCGCGGCAGATTGCCGTACACCATCAGCGCGTATTTGGTACAGCAGGGGCAGCCGTGCCATTCCCATCGCGACGTTCCGTGAGATTCCAGGGAATTGGTATAGAAGAACGTCGTTCCGTCCTCGCCGACGCTGCCGAGCAGCGTATTATAGAGCTGCGTCTCGACGTCGTCCTGATACGCGCCGTTTCGGATCAGGGCGGACATACTGTCGCTGAACTGCAGCATCGCGCCAGAGGTGCAGGACTCGCAGTAGGAGACGTCGGGCAGGTAATAATCCCCGGCAAAGCCCTCGTATGCGTATGTGCTGCCCGTTCCGCCCGTCACGTACATCTGCTTTTCGGTCACGTCACGCCACATCCGGTCGGCGGCGCGGGTAAAGGAAAGATCGCCGTTCACGCGGTAGATCTCCGCGAGCGCGTTGAAATACAGGAGCGCGATGACGGCGTGACCGTCCGCCTCGGTCAATGTCTCGTAGGTCGTATGGTCATTGGAATAGGAGCCGTAGTCCCGGTGCCCGATCCTGACGGGGTCGTCGTATCTGCCGTGATACCAAAGCAGATAATACGCCAGCTCCCGGTAGTCCTCGACACGGAGGCCGACGTCCTTCAGATACGGATCGTTTTCCAGCCCCGGATGCGCCGTCAGGAATTCGATCATCTCGATGATATTGTATTCGACGCCGCAGTGCGCGGAAACAAAGTTCTTTTTTCCATGATCCGAATAATCGGCGGTGAAGTTCAAGTACCGCAGCGCGACGCGCAGCATCCTCGCGTCCCCGGTCAACTGATAGTACGGGATCGAAAGCTCAAGAAGATAGCCGAGATTGAACAGATCGAACGACCGGTTCGGCTCCGCCGCCTCGCAGAACGGGCGCCCGTCGGTCATCAGCAGATTATAGACCGACAGATAGCCGTCCTCCGTGCTTTCGGACGCGGCATAGATATGCCCGACGTATTCGTTGACCAGCGCGAGCAGCTCCGGGTCCTCCTTCTGCATCATCAGGCGGCAGGCGCCCGCCATGGAGGCGTAGAAGTCCGAGCCGCCCCAGGTCATCGACCCCTTGTAATCGCCGGTATTCCGGTGTCCGGCGGCGACGCGGTCAAAGTCGCCCATCCCCGCCAGATTCTTTTCCGCCCAGTTCGTCAGGACGTAAGGCGCCGTCACCTTTTCAAACCGTTCGAGCAGCGGTTCCCAGAAGGCGTCGCTGATCTTCACGTCGGTGATCTCCGGATGATGCAGGATCTGACCGACGGTCACGAAGGAGACAGTCACGGTCTCTTTCGTTTTGTCCGGAAATTTCACCCGGATCTCCGTTTTGCCGGGCAGGGTCTTTGCGGGAACGACAGTAACCTCGGCCCCGTCGATCCCTGCCGCTTCCACGGTCGGGACGCCGTCCGTTTCTTCGGTCAGATAGGAATAGGAGGAAGTATAGGGAGAAAACTCCGGCAGGTCTTCCCCGTTGATCTTCAGTTCCGTCAGTAATCTCTTTTTCACGGTAAATCCGTTCTCCTCCGCAATTTGTTCCGGCGAAAGCGCCGTATCGTAAACCTTGATATCGTCCATATCGCCGCGATAGCTCGGGTCCCCGTAGCTCGCGGTCCTGCCGATATAGAACCGCTTGATCTGCCATCCCGACAGATTCTCGTCCGTCGGAGCCGATCCGATCAGCGTTCCGTTCACGTACAGGGCAAGGGTCTTCCCGTCGCAGGTCAGCGCGACGTGATGCCAATTTGCGTAGGTGCCGTAGGACAGCCCGCCCGACGTGCCGAACTCAGTCGTTTTCCTTCCGTCCCGGACGATCTCGGCGCGGTAGCCCGACGTAACGTTTCCGTCGTTCACCGCAAGGTGCAGCTGATCTCTGTCGGTCTCCACGGCGAAGACCCGCGCCCACGTCCCGACCGTCTCCGGATCGAAGCGGCACCACGCGGAAAAGGTGAAGTGCTTCAATCCCGCTGCCCTGGCGGGGAGCGACAGATATGCGTCCGCGTTGCCGCCGCTGCCGCCGAACACGGCGTAATTCCCGCTGACCGGGTCCTCCGAGGAAACGGTGATCTCACCGTTGACCTGACCGTCATAGACGCCCGTCCGGTCTTTTCCCGGGTCATCCGCGTCATCAAAATTCAGATGAAGGACCAGGTGATCCGTCAGGTCCTCCTGCGCCGCGAAGATAGGACTCCCCGGCACTGCCGCACAGCCGAGCGCCATAAGGACCCCGAGCAGACCGGCGATCCCTTTTTTCGCCGTCTGCATCCATTTTTCCGTTTTATGTTTCATATCAGTCTTCTTTCGTTCTTCTGATTTTCCGATATTCGGAGGGAGAAATCCCCATTTCTTTCTTAAAACTCCGGCTCAGGTGAAACTCGTCGAAAAAGCCGAAGTTATACGCCAGCTCCGCGAGCGTGATCGACGGATTGCCTTCCATCATGGCGATGACGCCCCGGATCTTTTCACTCATCTGGAACTGACGCGGCGTCTGTCCGGTCGCGCTGACGAACCGGTTCCGGAAGGAACGTTCCGCCTGTCCCTGCGCCGCCGCGAGATCCTGGCTCGTATAGAACCCGGAGGGATTCTGCTGGATCATACGGATCGTTCGATAGATCAGGACGTCCGCCGTCGCCTTGTTGTTCGCCACGCTGCTCAGCTCACAGAAGAGCAGCCGGCAGGTACTGCTGATCACGTCCTCCCGCCGATCCGAATCGGCGTGGAAATAATAGACCAGGTCGGCAAACAGCCTGCGCACTCTGGAATTGTTGCCGCAGTGGATCAGCGACGGGAGAACGATATGATCCGCCGCTTCTCCGTTCTCCGCCGTATCGGGCAGCACGCAGTCGTCTGCCGCGGAAATATGGGCGTACATCGTCTTGGTGCCCGGTGCGGAAAGCCGCGGACCCCGGTGATGCTGCCCCGCGTGCAGGATCAGAACGTCGCCCGGCTCCATGAGAAAGGTCTCGTCCCCCTGAACGATCTCCCACTCCCCCTCCAGAAGAAAGATCAGGTCGTGCTCCCGCATGACGCGGTCGGGATGGTAGATCGGGGAACGGAAAAAGCAGTAGTTTGACTCGGAGACCGTCCGCTCCGCGCGCAGTTCAAATCGGTTCTGCATAATGCCTCCGGAAAACAATCGTCCTCCGTCCGGACCGTGACAGTCGGAACGGAGGACGGTAAGATCAACGGGTCTTTCTGCGGCGGGTCATCGCGCAGGGCACGGTCGCCGACGCGAGTGCCGTCAGCAGGACGAATCCGATCGGGTCAGCCGTCGGGGGCGCGGGTTCCTCACCGGGATCCGGGTCAGTCCCGGGGTCGGTCCCGGGGTCATCCCCGGGCACGGGGTCATCCCCGGGCTCCTCCGCGGGGACCACGGTCCCGAACACGCAGAGCTCCGTGCAGGAGGCAAACCCGTCTGCCGCGCCGATCACGCGGATCCCGGAGCATTTGGCAGCCTCGGGAAGCGCGAAGGAATACACGGAGTTGACGGGAAGCTGCGCGTCGTAGGAGTTGCCGGGATACGCGGGGCTCATGGCTGCGCCCGCGTCCTTCCATTCTCCGTCCTGCAGGATCTGCAGCACCGGAGCGGAAGAGAACCAGCCGCCGTCCGGGAAATGGCAGCCTTCCCAGAACTGTACGGCGGAAACGAGATACTCTTTGTCAAACCCGGCGCCGAACCAGACGCGGTCGCCGCCGTCGTTCAGCGTCGCGGCGAACGAGTCGAACTGAAGATCGTTTGCCGTATAGGTCTTCTGACCGTCAACGATCACGCCGACGTCTCTCGAACCGGCACCGGCAGGATCGGTCACGTTCGTCAGCGCGGTATAGGACGCGCCGATCGAACGGAGCTCGGTGACAGCCTTCGCTCCGGAGACGTAGACCTCGATCTCGGCGCAGGAGCAGTGTCCCGCCGCCTGTTTGCACATCGGGCCGATCACGCGCACCGCTTCGCATTCCGCGGCTTCCGCGGGAACGAAGGTGAAGGATGCGGGGCCGCCCGCCTGCGCGTCAAAATCATCCTCGGGATATGCAGGAGAGATCGGAGCGTTCACGTCCTTCCATTCCCCGCCCTGCATGACCTGCAGCTTCGGCGCCTCACCGAACCAGCCGCCGTCCCAGAACAGTCCGCCGTGCCAGAAAACGACGCGGCTGACCGCGGAAGGCTCCGAGAAGGAAGCGCCGAACCAGACGAATCCGTCCGCGCCGACGACGTCGTTCAGGGTCGCGCCGTAGCTGTCGTACTGCTCGTCATTTGCCGAGAAGCCGGTCTTCCCGTCAACGATCACGTTTACGCTGCGGGAGCCTGCGCCGGTCGGTCCGACGGCATTCGTGATCCCCGTCACGAGGACGCCGGTATCCGCGAGCAATACTTCCCCATTGGCAGCCTGCGAGGGTATGACCGAAAAAATGGAAAAGATCATCGACAGAAGGATGCAGATACAAATCTTCTTTTTCATGGTATTTCCTCTGAACCGCGGCATCAGCCGCTGAATTGATACTATTATTTTAGCAGAGCACGGAGGGAAATACCATGTACCGTATCCTCAATTCATGTACGAATTGGAAAATGCCGGATCCTTTCGTATCTACTATACCACGTTTCCGGAAAAATGCAAGTCAAAAAAGTACAAACGGACGGAATGGAAAAATTCATCTTTTTTCCGATTTATACATGAATTCGCGTCGATATCCATTGATTTTTCCGCCCGGTCACACTATAATGGAAAGGGAAAAAAGAAATGGGAATTCTTCCCGGAAATGAGGAACGTCCATGATCAACGGAAAACTGAAAGTCGTTCTCGTCGGTCTCGGCTTCGGAGGCGCGTTTGCCGAGATCTACAAATGCCACCCCGAGGTAGGGGAGATCCTCGTCTACGACCCGGATCAGGCGAAGGAGGATTGGTTCAGGGCAGCGCTCGGAATCGAAGCGCCGTACGACAGCTTTGACGCGATCCTTGCCGACCCGACTGTCGACGCGGTCCATCTCGTCACGCCGATCCCACTCCACGGAAAGCAGAGCGTCGCCGTCCTCGATGCCGGAAAGCACTGTGCCTGCACCGTCCCGATGGGCGTGACGCTGGAGGAGCTGCGGCTGATCGTCGAGGCAAAGCGGAAGAGCGGAAAGAACTATATGTTCATGGAGACCACGCTCTACACCTACCAGTATCTGTACGTGAAAAAGATGATCGAGAGCGGTGAGCTCGGCAGGATCCAGTTCCTGCGCGGCTGCCACTATCAGGATATGGAAAACTGGCCCGATTACTGGGACGGGCTCCCGCCGATGCATTACGGCACGCACGCCATCGCGCCGATGGTCGGTCTTTCCGGCTCCCGGATCGCGCGCGTCCACGCCTACGGCAGCGGTACGATGCGGGAAGAGCTCGTGCGGAACTACGGCAATCCCTTCCCCGTCGAGACCGCGATCTTCGCCTTTGAAAACGGACTGAAGGGCGAGGCGACCCGCTCCCTGTTCGAGACCGCGCGGATGTATCAGGAGGGAATGTTCGTTTACGGCAGCAAAAAGTCCTTTGAATGGGGCTTCACCGACGATTCCGACCCGATCGTGACCACGCTCGTCCCCCGTACCGACGGAATGCGCGGCTTCGACACGGTGATGGAGACGGTCAGAATGCCGAACGATTACAGCGATCTTCCCGAGCCGCTCTGGCGCTTCACGGTCGGCGGGAACTACGATCCCCTCCGCCCGCAGGAAACGCTCGCGGTCGGTGCCGGTGCCGGTCACCACGGCTCGCACTCGCACCTCGTCAACGAATTCGTCATGAGCATCGTTGAGGGGAGAAAGCCCCGGATCGACGAGATCCTCGGCGCGAATATCACCGCCGCCGGGATCTGTGCGCACCTCTCCGCGCTCCGTGACGGCGCAGAGGTGGTCGTTCCGGTCTTCTGAACGCCCCGACGAATGAATAACCGACGATCCGCGTGAGACGCAAGTCCTGACGCGGATCGTTTTCGTTGCCCGGGGAGGAAGGAACGGGGCCGGCGGAGCTCCCGTGTAAAAGAGGCCAGCCGGAAACGGCACCGAAGCCGCCGTTCAACCCGATCCCGTACCGGTTCCTTCCTGCGTACGGCGTTATCAGAAAAAACGTGAAATAACATGATCCCGATTTGTTATTTTATATCTTGACAACCACCGCCCTTTTTGCTAAAATAAAATAAATCCCAATCAAAGAAAGGACTACCATGAACGCAAAAAAACTGCTCGCACTTCTTCTTGCGCTCGTGACGGTGATCGGCGTTCTGTCCGCCTGTGCCAATCAGGATCAGCCCGCGCAGGATACTCTGCAGACTGAGAAAGATACCGACCCCGCCGACACCCGCGTCACCCACGACCTCCCCCCGATGACCTTCGACGGCTATACCTTCGGTATGCTCCACTGGTATATCAGCGGCTGGCTCGTCCACGGCACCGACCTCTACGTCGAGGAGACCGACGGTGAGCCGGTCAACGACGCGGTCTACTCCAGAAACGCCCGTCTTTCCGAGGCTCTCGACATTGATTTCTCGTACGAGGAACAGTCCTATGAGGAGATCATCGATACCATCCGTCAGTCCGTCCGCTCGAACGACGACTTCTATGATCTCTATTACGCCCGTCTGATCGAGGTGAACTCCGTTCTTCTGGAAGGCGCGTTCCTCGACTACAACTACGACCTTCCCTATATCGACCTCGACAAGCCGTACTGGGATCAGAGCGTCCGCAAGATGTTCTCCTTCGGCAATCACCTTTTCCTTGAGGCTACGGACATCAACACCACCGACAAGGATGCGACCGACGCGTATCTCTTCAACAAAAAGCTTGCCCGCGACTTTGATCTGCCGAACTTCTACGATCTGGTCCGTGAAGGCGTCTGGACCTTCGACGAACTTTACAAAAACATGACCGCGTTCGACGGCGACCTGAACGGCGACGGCGTGCTGAATCCCTATGACGATATCATGGGCTTCCTCGGTGCTGCCGACGTCACGATGAGCCTCTTCTACGGCGGCGGCGGACACCTGACCGTCAAGGACGAATACGATCTGCCGGAAAACGATTTCGATAACGAGGACAATATCGATCTCGTCTTCAGTATCTTCGATATCATGTACGATCCCACCTTCGTCAACTCACACGTCAACAACACGCCCGTCAGAGACTGCTTCGTTGCCGGCAACGGTCTGTTCCTGTGGTCCCGTATGAGCGAAGTCACGATGCTCCGCGGTGAAGAATCCATCGACTTCGGTATCCTCCCGACGCCGAAGCGCGACGAAGATCAGCCGGAACATCTGAGCATGCTTTCCCAGCACACAACCGGTCTTCCCGGCGTCCTCTCTTCCGAGCAGAATCCCGACACCGTCAGCTACATCATGGAAGCCATGGCGGCAGCGTCCCACTACGATCTGCAGAAAGCTTATTACGACATCACGCTGAAGACCAAGTCCGCGCGTGACGACGAGTCGCAGGAAATGCTCGACCTCATCTTCAAGAACCGTATCCTCGATATCGGTGAGCTCTGCCGCTTCGGCGGCTTCTCCGACAACCTGCTTCTTTGGGCGAGCAGCATGGGTGACCGCAATATCATGTCCCGCTACAAGTCCCTTGAAAGTAAGATCGAGACCGATATCCAGAAGTTCATCGAGGCGATCGACCGCATCGACGATATGAGAGGATAAGCAGGACCCGCTTTCCGATCTTCCGATACGAACGTAAAACCGTCCGGGCTGCCCAACCCGGACGGTTTTTATCATACGCAAAAACGGATTGGGGGCACAGTATGGGTGAAAAATCCACATTCGTGTGGTATCATGAAAGTTTACAAGAAGAAATGATGCTTTGTCCGTTCTCCCGATCACGAGTATGATAAATCCCGGTTGGCGGGAACTGACTGTGCCCATGACAGTCATATCAGCCGTTTGCCGATACACAGACTTAAAAAACGGAGCCTTGCCCGTAAGGGCAGGACTCCGTTTTTCTGTTTTTCAGATCAGGCTTCTCTCTGCGCGTCGATCTTGTCGACTGCTTCGATGAACTTCTGGATATCGGTCTCGATCTTGGTTTCGACAGAGGAATAACGGGACATGATGTTCCGGTCGCCCATGCCGCTCGCCCAGCGGAGCAGATTGGTAGAGAACTCACCGAACTTGCAGAGCTCGCCGAGGTCGAGGATACGGTTCCTGAAGATGAGGTCCAGCATATCCTGCGACTCGTCGTCGCGCGCGGATTTGGTCTTCAGCGTGATATCGTAATACGCCTGCTGCAGCTCGTAGTGGGACGCCGCCGCCATGGCTTCCATGATGTAACTGACGGTTTCCGGATCCTGCTCGGAGGAAAGGACGGAGGGGAGACCGGTCGTATGCTCGGAGAGCATGCTCAGGTACTCGACCTGGTCCTCGTCGCGCTTCGGGGTCGGGAGGATACCGAAGTCGATGGCTTCCTCGCCGCGGAGCAGCGTGACGTCGCTCATACGGGACCACAGGAACAGACCGTTGCCGGCAACGAAGCAGTCTCTGACGGGCGTGTCATTGACGTGCGTGTTGACGAAGGTGGGATCGTACATGATATCGAAGATGCGGAAGACGAGATCGATATTATCCTCGTTGTTGAAGTCGTTTTCCGGCAGATCGTACTGGTCCTTGACGGTGAGATGTCCCTCGCCGCCGTAGAAGAGGCTCATCATGACGTCGTCCGCGCCGAGATAGCCCATGATATCGTTATAGGGATCCAGCACACCGTCGCCGTTCAGGTCGCCGTCGAAGGCGGTCATGTTTTCGTAGAGCGTGTCGATCGTCCAGTTCCCCTCCCGGACCAGATCGTAGAGGTTGACCAGATTGAAGTCTCGGGCAAGTTTTTTGTTGAAGAGGACCGCGTCGGTCGCGTCCTTGTCGGTGGTGTTGAAATCGGCAGCCTCGAGGAAGAGGTGATCGGCAAAGGAGAGCTGCTTGCGGACGCTCTGATCCCAGTAGGGCTTGTCGAGATCGATATAGCGCAGGTCGTAGTTGTAGTCGAGGAACGCGCCCTCCAGCAGGACGCCGTCCACGTCGGTCAGACGGGCGTAATAGAGATCGTAGAAGTCATCGTTCGAGCGGACCGACTGACGGATGGTATTGATGATCTCGTCATAGGACTGCTCATCGTACGCGAAATCGATGTCGAGAGACTCGGAAAGACGGGCGTTTCTGGTGTAGACCGCGTCGTTGACCGGTTCACCGTCAGTCTCCTCGACGTAGAGGTCGGTGCCGTGAACGAGCCAGCCGCTGATGTACCAGTGGAGGATCCCGAAGGTGTAGCCGTCAAAAGTCATCGGCGGGAGATTGTGCGTGACGCGCGTCTCGGCATCGGTCTCCTGGGGTGCGTCGGTCTCCTGCGTCCCCGGCTCGTCCGTCTTTGCGCAGGCAGCGAACACGGTGAGAAACGTCAGGAGCGCAAGGAGCAGTGCAAGAAGCTTTTTCATATATTTTTTCCTTTCCTGTATGAACTGCCGGAACCGATACGGATCCGGGACAGTCGTTGATTGGTTCGGGGGCCGTCCGGCTTATAACGGACTGACGTTTTCGGCGTTTTTGAGCGCGTCCACGGCGGCCTTCACGTCGGAGGCGTGGAAGACGGCGGAGCCCGCGACCAGCACGTCGGCACCGGCGGCAACGACGAGCGCGGCGTTCTTCGGAGAGATGCCGCCGTCGACCTCGATCTCGATCGGATGATCCGCCTGCATCGCGAGCGTGCGGGCAGCGGCGAGCTTAGGCAGGGATTCGGGCATGAAGGACTGACCGCCGAAGCCGGGCTCGACCGACATGATCAGGATCAGGTCGATCACGTCAAGATAGGGCGCAAGGACGGAGACCGGGGTCTTCGGCTTGACCGAGATGCCCGCCTTCATTCCGGCGGCGCGGATCGCTTCCAGCGCTGCGCGCACGTCGGGGCAAGCCTCGTAATGAACGGTGAGGATATCCGCGCCCGCTTTCTTAAAGACATCAACGTAGCGGATCGGGTCCTCGATCATCAGGTGCGTATCGAAGACGAGCTTCGAGCAGGGGCGCAGGGAGGTGATGACCGGAACGCCGAAGGAAATGTTCGGGACGAACATCCCGTCCATCACGTCAAGATGCAGATATTCGACGCCCGCGTCCTCGACGCGCTTTACGTCGTCCGCCATGTGCGCGAAATCACAGGCGAGAACGGAAGGAGAAATTTTGATCATATCTTGTTTACCTCATATTCTGCGCGGGTCACGGCACGCTTTTTCTGCGCTCCGGAGCGCGTTCCGAGATCCGGAACGAGGGAGCCTATGGAAAAAACGAGTGGCAAACCCGCGGTTTTGACATATCCTATGAATGTCCCGCGGGACGAAAGATCACGCCGCCGCCCTCCGCACGGGGTTTCCCGTGACGTTCAAAACGAAGGATCCGACCGATCGGCGGACGGGCGCGGCGTTTCGGATCCGGTGCCGGATCCGGTGCCGGTTTTGATTCAGGTTCCGGTTTCGGTGCCGGAACGGCAGACGAGCGCGACCGCGTGCGCGGCGATCCCTTCCCCTGCCCCGGTGAAGCCGAGTTTTTCCTCTGTCGTTGCCTTGACGCTGACCGCGCCGACGGGCAGCCCGAAGGCGGACGCGAGGTTTGCACGCATGGCCGGAATATGGGGAGCCAGCTTCGGCCGCTGGCACAGAATGGTGGCGTCGATATCGGAGATCTCGCAGCCTGCTTCGCGCAGGAGTTCCCCGACCCTCGCCGCCAGTTTCAGGCTGTCCGCGCCGCGCCAGCGCTCGTCGGTGTCGGGAAAGTGCTGACCGATGTCCCCGAGCGCCGCGGCGCCGAGGAGCGCGTCCATCACCGCGTGCGTCAGCACGTCGGCGTCCGAATGCCCGAGGAGCCCTTTTTCGAACGGGATATCCACCCCGCCGAGGATCAGCTTTCTCCCCTCGACGAGACGGTGCACGTCGTAACCGTGCCCGATGCGGAACGGGATCATGCCTTCTCCGCCTCCTCCCGTTCGGTCAGGATCAATTCGGCGACCTTCAGATCGAAGGGCGTCGTGATCTTGCGGTTTTCGGGACCGACGTCGACCGTCCATACCTCAAAACCGACGTCCTCGCAGAGTTTTGCGTCGTCGGTCACGCCCGGCCCGAACAGACCCTTTTCCATCGCCGTATAGAGCGCGGCACGATAGATCTCGGTTTTGAAGGTCTGCGGCGTCTGCGCGAGCATGATCTTGTCGCGGTCAAGCGTCGTTTTGATCAGCGCGTCCTTCTTATCGTCGGTCTGCTTGACCGTCGCGGTCGCTTTTTCCGCCGCGATGGCGGCACCGTACCGGACGGCGGCACGGGCGACCCGCAGGATCATATCGGGCGTGACGAGGCAGCGTGCCCCGTCGTGGATCATCACGTACCCGGAACGGTCGTCGATCGCGAGGAACCCGTTCTTCACCGATTCCGGACGGCTGTCGCCGCCCTTCACGATCCGCGTGACCTTATCCCAGCCATATTCCGCCTTCATTTTTTCGTAGCGGGGCTGATCCCCGTCGCGCACGACGAGAATGATCTCGCTGACGATCGGGCTCGCCTGGAACGCGTCCACCGTGTGCGCGATGACCGGCTTGCCGCGCACCGAAAGAAGCTGCTTCGGCACGCCGCCGGTATCTCCCATCCGGGAGCCGCTGCCGCCCGCGACGATGATCGCGGAATTGAAATAGTTCTCCGGCTTGCCCTCCGCCGGCATTGCCTTCCGGAGCGCACCGGCGATCGCGTCGGTCAGTTTGCTCATAGTCCTCTTCCTTCTTTCGGCGGTCCGCAGAAAACCGCATTTTAATTATTGTATCACATTTCCCGCGGATTGTACAGACCTTTTTCAAAAGTTTCCGGTTCTTTCGGAAAAAACTTGCATTCCGCCCGTTTTTTTGCTATAATGGAACCGTTCCCTGACCGGGAAGACACGAAACGAGGTCAACATGAAATACGATACCATCCTTTGGGATTTCAACGGCACGATCCTCGACGACGCCGAGACCGGCATCCGTGCGGTCAACGTGCTGCTCTCCGCGCGTTCCCTGCCGCTCATCCGCTCAAAGGAACACTATCAGTCGCTGTTCTGCTTCCCGATCGTCCGCTACTACGAAAAGCTCGGATTTGATTTTGAGAAGGAAAGCTACGCCGATCTTGCGGACGAGTGGGTCGCGGAATACAAAAGGAATCTTCCCTTCGCGCGCGTCAACCCCGGCGTGACCGAGCTCATGGACCTGATCGCCGCGCGTGGGCTGACGCAGTCCGTTCTCTCCGCCAGTGAGACCGGAATGCTGAAGGAACAGCTCGGCGCGCTCGGTCTGCTCGACCGCTTCGACGAAATCGTCGGTGCCGACAACGTACGCGCCTACGGCAAGACCGCGCTCGCGGTCGACTATATGAAGCGGCATCCCGGCTGCCGTCCCCTCCTGATCGGCGACACCGATCACGACGCGGATACGGCGCGGGAAGCGGGCTTCGACTGCGTGCTCCTCCCCTGCGGTCATCAGCCGAAGGAGGTCCTGCTCGCCTCCGGCTGTCCGGTCTTCCCCGACTTCGGCGCGCTGCGGACGTATCTGAAGGATCTCATCTGAAAAAAAGGACAAATCAATAATGGACGAAAAAGAAAAGAAAAAGCCCGTCCGCAAAAAGCGGATCGGACCCCCGGCGACCTGCGACACCTGTCTGTATTACGACTACGACGAGCTGACCGACTCCTACGAATGCCAGCAGAGTCTGGACGAGGACGAAATGGTCGATTTCCTGAACCGGCAAAGCAGGGACTGCCCCTACTACCGTTACTACGACGAATATACCAGCGTCAGAAAGCAGAACTGATATGACGAGAGAAGAATTACTTACGGCACTGGACGGTGCCGGGATCCGTTACGAGCTGTACGAGCATCCCGCGGTCTTTACGGTCGAGGAGATCGGACGCGTGGATCTGCCCCATCCCGAGGACGGCGCCAAGAACCTTTTCCTGCGCGACGACAAGAAGCGCAATTACTACCTCCTGACCGCGCGCGACGCCGTCCGCGTGGACCTCAAGGCGTTCCAGCTCTCGATCGGCGCGCGGAAGCTTTCCTTCGCCTCCGAGGAGGACCTTGCCGCCCTGCTCGGACTGACGCGCGGCTCGGTCACGACCTTCGGCGCGCTGAACGACACGGAGCACCGCGTCCGCGTCTTTCTGGACGACGGGTTCCGCGGCAAGATGCTCTGGCTCCACCCGTTGGAAAACACCGCCTCGGTCTATCTCGCGGCTTCCGACCTCATCCGGTTTCTTGAGGACGCCGGTCATCCGGTCGAGATGGTCACGCTGTAAACGGCGTCATCTAAGCATAAAAACAGGACCGTCTTTTTCCTGACGGTCCTTTTTTACGCTGCACGATCGGTGAAATGGGAAGGCGGGGAAAGCTGTTCGACCTTGTTGGCCTGCTTTCCGGTGCCGGAACGGAGGGTACGGACGCTCTCGACGATCACGCCGACGGCGATCACCATGACGATCGCGACCGCGGAGATCAGAACGATAAGAAGAACGCGGTTTCTGTCGTGCGCGTTTCCGTGCGCGCCGCTGCGCTTTTCCTCCATGACATCGTAATCGAGACGGCAGCGGAAGCCGCCATAGGAGCAGGCGCGGGAGGAAGAATCCGACTTATTCTGATTTTCTTTGACGACCGGATCAGTCAAAACAGGCACCCCGTTCTTTTTGTGGATGCTTTATTTTATCATGACTTTTTAACAGAGATATGAGTGTGATGTGGCAATTTTTTGATATTTTTGTAAAACGGGAAAAAATAATTTATGAGCATTTTGTGAAGGTCAGGTGACGGTTTCCGCCGGGATCCGATAGATCTCGCACGCGTTTGCCGTCGTCTGCGCGGCGAAAATGTCGGGATCGGTCCCACGCGCCGCCGCCGCGGCACGCAGCGTCTCGATCATATAGCCCGAGTGATTCATCTTTCCGCGGTAGGGGACGGGCGCGAGATACGGGCAGTCGGTCTCGACGAGGATCCGGTCGTCCGGGACGGCGCGGACCGAATCGAGGACGCGGGAGGCGTTTTTGAAGGTGACGACCCCGGAGAACGAGATGAACCAGCCGAGCTTCACCGCTTCCCTGACCGTTTCCGCCGAGCAGGAGCAGCTGTGCAGGATGCCGCGCACCCCCGGGAACTCGCGCAGGACCTCCATCGTCCTTCCGTGCGCCTCGCGGTCGTGGATCACGACAGGGAAGCCTGTCTCCCGTGCGAGCGCCATCTGCGCGCGGAACCAGCGGAGCTGATGTGCCTCGTCGTACGGCTGCCAGTAGAAGTCGAGCCCGATCTCACCGATCGCTTTGACCTTCGGATGCTTCAGCATTTCCCCGAGCCCTGACAGCGCCCCGTCGATATCGGTCATGTCCCTGCAGTCCTCGGGATGGACCCCGACCGCGGCGTAGATGCCCTGCCATTTTTCGGCGAGGGCGATGCTTTCCTCCGAGGTCACGAGGTTGGTCCCCGCGTTCATGATCGCGCGGACCGGGGATTTTTCAAACAGTTCGCGCAAAAGGACGTCCCGGTCCCCCTCTTCGGAGAACCGGGCGTCGTTATAATGCGCGTGTGTGTCAAAGAGTACCATCAGTGAATACGGGAGCCGAGCTCGGACGCCTCGTCGAGGAAGAGGACGCGGATGGTGCCGTCGGCGTCGGAGGAGGCAAGGATCATGCCGTTTGAATCGACGCCGCAGAGCTTCGCGGGCTTCAGGTTGCAGACGAGGGCGATCTTCTTTCCGATCAGGTCCTCGGGCTTATAATACTTTGCGATGCCGGAAACGACCTGCCGTTCCTCGTAGCCGAGGTCCACGGTCAGCTTCAGCAGCTTCTTTGCCTTCGGGACCGGCTCCGCGGTCAGGACCTTTGCGCAGCGGAGCTCGACCTTGCCGAAGTCCTCGATGCCGATCTCTTCCTCGGTGTCCTCGGGCTTCGGGACGACCGGCTTCTTCGGAGCGGAAAGCGCCTCGAGCTTTTCGAGGGTCTCCTTCTCGTCGAGGCGTGCGAACAGCACTTTTGCCTCGCCGATCGGTCTGCCGGAAACGAGCCTGCCGTATCCGACCTCAGTCTCATCGGTGTTCAGCTGCTTCAGGATGTTCTCCGAGGTCTCGGGGAGGAAGGGCGCAAGCATCAGCGCGCCGAAGCGGATGGATTCGAGCAGGCGGTACATCACGGTGCCGAGACGGGCTTTGTTTGCCTCGTCCTTTGCCAGCACCCACGGTGCCGTCTCGTCGATATATTTGTTCGCGCGGCGGAAGACAGAGAAGACGGTATCAATCGCGTCGGCGACGTGGAAGGTATCCATCTGCTCCTTCATCTTTTCCCACGCACCCTCGCAGAATTCGCGCAGGTCGCGGTCGACGTCGTTCTCCTCCGTACATTCCGGAACGATGCCGCCGAAATACTTGCCCGTCATCGCAAGCGTGCGGTTGACGAGGTTGCCGAGGTTGTTCGCAAGGTCGCTGTTATAGCGGGCGATCAGATTCTCGGGCGTGATGCTGCCGTCCTGCTGATAGGGCATCTCGGCAAGAACGTAGTTGCGGACGCCGTCGACCGTGAAGACCGACGCGAGGTCATCCGCGTACATGACGTTGCCGCGCGATTTGCTCATCTTGTCGACGCCGGAAAGGAGCCACGGATGGCAGAAGACCTTCTTCGGCAGCGGTTCGCCGAGCGCCATCAGGATGATCGGCCAGTAAATGACGTGGAAGCGGGCAATGTCCTTGCCGATGATATGGACGTCGGCGGGCCATTCCTTCCGGTACAGCTCGGAGGAGCCCTCGGTATCGTAGCCGACGCCGGTGATGTAGTTGGAAAGCGCGTCGATCCAGACGTAGATCACGTGCCTGTCGTCAAAGGTGACCGGAACGCCCCATCTGAAGGAGGTACGGGACACGCAGAGGTCCTGAAGACCGGGCTTCAGGAAATTGTTGACCATCTCCTTGCGGCGCTGGTCGGGCTCGATGAAGCCGGGGTGATCCTCGATATACTGCATCAGGCGGCCGGCGTATTTGCTCATCCGGAAGAAATACGCTTCCTCGTGCATCCGCTGGACCGGCCTGCCGCAGTCGGGGCACTTGCCGTCCACGACCTGCGTCTCGGTGAAGAAGCTTTCGCAGGGCTCGCAGTACCAGCCCTCGTACTCGCTCTTGTAGATATCGCCCTGATCGTAGAGCTTTTTGAAGATGTGCTGGACCGCCTTCTCGTGATAGTCGTCGGTGGTGCGGATGAACTTGTCGTATTTGCAGTTCATGCAGTCCCAGATGCCGCGGATGGTGCCCGCGACGCGGTCGACGTATTCCTTGGGCGCGATGCCCTCTTCCTTCGCGATATTTTCGATCTTCTGCCCGTGCTCGTCGGTGCCGGTCATGAAATACACGTCGTAGCCGCGCATCTTCTTATAGCGCGCGATGGCGTCGGTCAGGATGATCTCGTAAGTATTGCCGATATGCGGCTTGCGGGACGCATAGGCAATGGCAGTGGTGATATAGAATTTTTCCTTCATCATGAATCTACTCCTTCTATCTGGATTTCCACGCGGGAAAGTGCAGTCTGTCTGATTTCCGCGAGCGACAGCGGAAAAAGGGATATTGCGGGAATGAACAAAAGCGGATACCGCCACGTGACCGCCGCGAGCGTCAGAAGCCAGGCGCTGCGGCAGGCGGTAATCAGGTAGGTCCGCCGGGTCTCCGCGCCGATCCTCCACGCGATCCCCTCCGCAAAGAGGAAAAAGGTGAAGACGGAGCCGAGGAGCGCGAGGGCGAAGAGGATCCCCGCCGCGCGGCCCGTGTACCGACCCGCGAGCGTGAACAGCAGGCGGGAGGACGCGGTGAAAACGAAGCCGAGAAAGAAGACCGGCAGGGAGGAAAGAAGCAGGGCGGAATAGTCCCCCTTCTCTTCCCCGAACCCGGAAAGGAGCCGCGGGAGGCTTCCCTTTCCCGTTTCGACCGCGCTCGCGCAGAACGCCGTACCGCCCGCAAACAGCGGCGGCAGCAGCAGAAAGCGGATCAGCGCGCCGGAGAGCGACGGGAGCGTTCCCTCCGCTTCGGCTCTGCCGAAAAACCGCAGGACGGCGGCAGGCG
This sequence comes from Eubacteriales bacterium, assembly GCA_045617585.1. Lineage (GTDB taxonomy): Bacteria > Bacillota > Clostridia > Oscillospirales > CAG-272 > CAKRZE01. Next base: position 17,670 of record JAZLIW010000189.1, on the reverse strand, counting down.
CCGTCACCGAGAAAAGCAGGACAAGGTACGCAAGCGTACCGAAAAGGATCAGCCCGAAAGCGTTCCGCTTCAGGACGCGGAGCCGTGAAAAGATCGTCGTCATAAGGATCCCCCGTTCGATATTCGTTAACGGAAGGATGCCCGGAACGGCAGTCTTTTATGCGCCGGTCACGAAAAACCGGATCGAGCGAAGGTCGTCCGAGAGGACGAGGAAGTCCGCGCGGCTGCCGACCGCGAGCGTACCGACGCGGTCCGCGATCCCCATGCAGCGTGCGGGGTTCAGGGTCGCCATCGGAAGCGTCTCCGCCACCGTCATGCCGCTGAAATCGGCAAAGTTCTTCACGCCCTCCCAAAGGTCGAGCGTGCTCCCGGCGATCGCGCCGTCGGTCGTATAGGCGTGCCCGCCCCGGACCTCGACGTCGTTCCCGGCGATCGAATAGACGCCGTCGGGACAGCCGGTGCCCGACATGGAGTCGGTGATCAGGACGATCCGCTCCGGCTTTTTGGCGCGGGAGACCAGACGGACTGTGCCGGGATGCAGATGAAACCCGTCTGCGATCACCTCGGTATAAGCGTCCGAGACGAGCGCGGCACCGAGCGTGCCCGGCTCCCTGTGATGGAGTCCCCGCATCGCGTTGCAGGTATGCGTAAAGGAGACGGCGCCCGCTTCCAGAGCGCAGAGCGAGGTATCGTAATCCGCGTCGGTATGCCCGATGCCGACCGTCACACCGGAGCGGACCGCCTTTTTCATAAACGCGTCCGCGCCCGCAAGCTCGGGGGCAATGGTGATATGTACGGCGATCCCGCCGGCTGCTTCAAGGATGGCGTCGAGTTCCTTTTCGTCGGGATCGGCAAGCAGAGACGCGTGATGCGCGCCCCGGTGCTTCGGAGAGAGATACCGCCCCTCGACGTGTACGCCGTCGAAGCCCGCTTCCCTGACGCGGCGCACGGCGCAAAGCATCTCGTCAAAGGGCGCGGAAGCGATCGCGGGGATCACCGCCGTCGTTCCGACCGCAGCGTAAAGCTCCTTCATCCGCTTCATCTCCTCGACCGTCGCGGAGGCGAAGTCGAAGCCGCCCCGCCCGTGGGTATGCATATCGACGAGACCGGGAACGACCGGGCTCCCGCCGAGTTCGACGGCGTCCGGCATCTCCTCGTACCCGGCGATCACGCCGTTCTCGGTCCGGAGCGCACCGTGAGAAAACGTGCGGGAAACGGGATCGTAAAGCAGAGCGTTTTTATAGTTCATCTTATTTTTCCCTCGCAAAGTTTCCGCAGGCAAACGCGATCAGCTCGGCAACGGCGCCCTCGGTATGATCGCAGAAGACGCGGTCGGCGATCGCCTTGATCTCCGGCAGGGCGTTTGCGGGGCAGGCGGCAAAATCCGCCTCGGTCAGCAGGTCCGCGTCGTTATCGTAGTCCCCGATCCCGAAGGTCATGACCTCCCTGCCCTGCGCGGCAAGCATTTCCTTCAGCCGCCGCAGCATCTTCCCCTTGCCCGCTTCCTTCGGCAGGATCTCGCAGAGGAAATCGGAGGAACGGCAGATGCGGAGGACGTCCCCGTACCGTTCCCGTAATTCGTCCCGCATCCGCAGGACGGACGCGGGGTCGGTCTGGAGCACGCACTTGTGCCAGACCGGATCGGTGACCGTCTCCGGGTCCTCGTTCAGGTGGCGGAAGTAATCCGCACCGGTATAGATGTTCCACGCGACGGGGTGATACCGCGCGACGAGGTCCGTCATGATCGGACGGACGAGGTCACCGGGATAGGAACAGTCGCAGAGGACCGTTTTCGTCCTCGGGTCAAAGAGGCTGACCCCGTTGCACATGACGGCGGGCGCGGTCAGGATATCGCAGAAGCCGGGGATCAGCTCCTTCTCCACCACGGTATGCACTCTGCCCGTGGCGAAGCTGAAAAGACCTCCGTGCGCCTCGAATTCCCGCAGCGCCTCCATATTCCGTTCGACCAAAGAGGCGTTCCTTCCGAAGAAGGTGCCGTCAAGGTCGGTCATAATCAGTAAATTGCCGTAATCTTTCATCGTCAATGCCTTTCGGAAAGCGGTTCTTACGGCTCCGCGGTGCGGCGCCGGTAGTCCTCGAGGACCGCCTGAAAATACAGCGGGAGCCCGCTCTCGATATGGTGATATTCCCCGGTCGCCGGATGGACGAAGGAGATCGACAGGGCGTGCAGACACTGCCCGGAAAGCAGCTCCGCAAGGCGCTGCTCGTCCTTCGTATGACCGCCGCCGTAGACCGTGTCTCCGAGCAGCGGATGTCCGAGGGACGCCATGTGGACGCGGATCTGGTGCGTCCTGCCCGTCTCGAGCCGCAGCTCGACGTAGGTCGCGCCCTTCAGCCGCTCCAGCACGCGGTAATGCGTGACGGCGTGTCTGCCGTCGGAGACCACCGCCATCTTCTTGCGGTCGGTGCGGGATCTGCCGATCGGAGCGTCGACCGTTCCTTCGTCGTCCTTCAGATTCCCGTTCACCAGCGCCCGGTAGCACCGCTCGAAGCGGTGGGAGGCGATCTGCTCCGCCAGCGATTCGTGCGCGGCGTCGTTCTTGGCGACGATCAGAAGTCCGCTCGTATCCTTGTCGATCCGATGGACGATCCCGGGGCGGATCACGCCGTTGATGCCGGAGAGCGTGTCCCCGCAGTGAAACATCAGCGCGTTGACCAGCGTCCGGTCGGGATTGCCCGGGGCAGGATGGACGACCATCCCCTTCGGCTTGTTCACGACGATCAGGTCGGCGTCCTCATACACGACGTCGAGCGGGATATCCTGCGGCTCCGCCGAGAGATATTCCGGCTCGGGCGGCTCGGTCTCGACCGTATCGCCCGCGCGCAGGACGTAATTCTTTGCCGCCGTTTTTCCGTTCACGGTGACGCAGCCGTCCCTGATCCACTTTTGAGAAGCGGAACGCGTAATATCTTCGCGTCCCGCTACGTAATTATCCAGTCTTTTTCCGATATCTTCCGCGTCAATGGGCATCGGCAGGATCATCCTTTTTCGTGTTGCTTGTCTTTTCCGGTTTTCCGGGCTTTCCCGGAATACCGGGTTCCCGATAGAAGAAGAGAACGTAGACCGCGAGTGCCGCCGCACCGATGCAGACGAAGGAGTCCGCCACGTTGAACACGGCAAAATCAATGATCTTGACGTAGATCATGTCGACCACGTAGCCCCGCGCGATCCGGTCGATCTGATTGCCGATCCCGCCGCCCGCGATCATGGCGAGCGCTGCCGCGAGCATGGGGTGGATCGTTTTTCTCTTCACGATCAGGTAGCCGAGCAGGACGACGACGACGATCCCGGTGACGATGAGGAAGAACCAGCGATGGTCCTTGAACATCCCGAAGGCGGCGCCGGTGTTCTCGACGTAATCCAGATGGAGCCATCCCTCGATCAGCGGATAGTCCCCGATCGGCTCCAGACGGAGCACGGTCAGGTATTTCGTCCACTGATCGAGAAAGACCACGGCGGCTGTAACCGCGAGCCAGACGAAGATCATGCGAGCCCGAGGAGCTTCGCGCACTTGAGGCAGACGAAGTCCTCGCCCTCTCCGACGCCCGCTCTGCCGTAGGTCCAGCATCTGCCGCAGCGGCAGCCGTCGGCGGGAAGAACGGTGATCTCGTCAGCCGCGCCCTTTTCGACCTCGGCCTGAGAGACGATGAACAGGGCAGCGAGCTCGTCGGCAAGCGCCATATAGGTATCGTACTTTTCGTCGTCGGAGGTCACGATGCGGACCTTCGCGTCGAGGGATTTGCCGATCTTGCGATCGGCACGGGCATCCTCCAGCACCTTCATGACGTCGTCACGGAGGGCAAAGAGTCTGTCGTACTTTCCGGCGATCTCGTCGCAGGCGAGCGCGGGATCGTACTTCGGCATATCGTTCAGCAGGACGCTCTCGCGGTTTTCGCCGGCGCCGTGCGGCATCGCAGCCCAGATCTCCTCGGCGGTATGCGCGAGCATGGGGGCAAGGAGGCGGGTCAGCGCGGAGAGGACGAGATACATCGCCGTCTGTGCGCTGCGGCGCTCGAAGGAATCCGCCTTCTCGGTATAGAGACGGTCCTTCGTGATGTCGATATAGAGCTTGGAAAGTTCGGTCGTGCAGAAATTGCCGATGCCGTGATAAACGATATGGAACTCGTAGTTCTCGTACCCCTCGTTGCAGGTCTTCACGAGGCGGTTCATCGCGTCGACGATCCAGCGGTCAATGCCGAGGAGGTCGGCGACAGGAACGGAATCACGGTCGGGATCGAAGTCGTAGAGGTCCGCCATCAGGATACGGGCGGTGTTGCGCAGCTTGCGGTAACCGTCGGAAAGCTGCTTGAAGATCAGGTCGGAGGCGCGGACGTCCACGCGGTAATCGGAGGAGGCGACCCACAGACGGACGAGATCGGAGCCGTACTTGACGATCATTTCCTCGGGCGCGATGGAGTTGCCGAGCGACTTGTGCATGGCCTTGCCCTCGCCGTCAACGACCCAGCCGTGCGTCAGGATCTGACGGTAGGGAGCGCCCTGCCCCTTTGCGCCGACGGCGGTAAGGAGGGAGGACTGGAACCAGCCGCGATACTGATCGGCGCCCTCGAGATAGAGGTCCGCCGGCCACTTCATGGTCTCGTTGTTTTCAAGAACGGCAAAGTGAGAGGAACCGGAGTCGAACCAGCCGTCAAGCGTGTTCGTTTCCTTGTTGAAGCGCTTCCCGCCGCAGAAGGGGCAGGTATAATCGGCGGGGAGAAGCTCCGCCGCTTCCTTTTCGTACCAGATATTGGAGCCGGATTCACCGAAGAGCCCGGAAACGCGCGCGATCGTGCGCTCGTCGCAGATCGGCTTGCCGCAGTCCGCGCAGTAGAAGACCGGGATCGGCAGACCCCAGTGACGCTGACGGGAAATGCACCAGTCCGCGCGTTCACGGACCATGCTCGCGATGCGGTCGCCGCCCCACGCGGGGATCCAGTCGACGCTTTCGCACGCCTTCACCGCTTCCTCCTTGAACGCCTCGACGGAGCAGAACCACTGGGGCGTGGCACGGAAGATGATGGGGCTCTTGCATCTCCAGCAGAGCGGGTAGCTGTGCGTGATGGGCTCGGAGGCAAAGAGCGCGCCGCTCTCGGTCATGTCGGCGAGGATCGCCTTGTTGGATTCCTCGTAGAACATCCCGGCGTACTTGCCGGCGTCCGCCGTCTGATAGCCGCGGTCGTCGACCGGGACGATGATGTCGATGCCGTACTTTTTGCAGATCGTATAGTCGTCCGCGCCGAAGCCGGGTGCCGTATGGACGCAGCCGGTACCGCTGTCCATCGTAACGTATTCCGCGTTGAGAAGAACGCTCTCCCGGTCAAGGAAGGGGTGCCGTGCCTTCATGAATTCAAGCTCTGAGCCGGGCATGGAGGCAAGGATCCCGTAGGAGGCGATCCCGCCCGCCTTCATCGTCTTGTCGGCAAGTGCCTCCGCGACGATATAGCGTTCCCCGTTTTCCGCCTGGATAAGGACGTACTGCTCTCTCGGATGGACGGCGATGGCGAGGTTGCCCGGGAGGGTCCAGGTCGTCGTGGTCCAGATGATGAAATAGGTATTCTCCAGCGCGCCGTACTTCGACAGCTTTCCGCCCAGATCGTCGCAGACGGCAAACTTGACGAAGATGGAGGTGCAGGGGATATCCTTGTATTCGATCTCGGCTTCCGCGAGCGCGGTCTCGTCCTTCGGGCACCAGTAGACGGGCTTCAGGCCCTTATAGATATAGCCCTTGCGGAACATCTCGCCGAAGACTTTGACCTCTCTCGCCTCGAAGGAGGGGCGCATGGTCAGGTAGGGGTGATCCCAGTCGCCGACGACGCCGAGGCGCCTGAACTGCCCCATCTGGATGTCGACGTAGTTCTGCGCGAACTTTTGGCAGGCAGTACGGAATTCCGGGATGGTCATCTTTCTGCGGTCGAGCTTGGACTGCTTGATGATGGCGCTCTCGATCGGCATACCGTGGTTATCCCAGCCGGGAACGTAGGGCGCGTAATACCCGGACATGGACTTGTATTTGACGATGAAGTCCTTCAGGATCTTGTTCATCGCCGTGCCCATGTGGATATTGCCGTTGGAGAAGGGAGGTCCGTCGTGAAGCACGAAGGACGGCTTGCCCTCGTTTCTCTTCAGCATTTTATGATACAGGTCGATCTCCTCCAGACGCTTCAGCGTCTCGGGCTCTCTCTGCGGAAGATTGCCGCGCATGGGGAAATCGGTTTTCGGTAAATTCAGTGTTGCGGAATAATCCTTAGCCATAGTCGTAATCTGCCTGTCCTTTTCAGTTTATTTCAGTTTTCGTTCTCCGCGGCGTCTTCCACGGAAAAATCGGGGAGCGTCACGGTCCCGTCGTCCTTCTCTTCCTCATCGGCGGGCGCAGGGAGCTTTTCGGAGGGCTTCGTCCCGTTCTCTCCGGAAAGTGGGAGCACGATTTCTTCCTCATCCTTCCGCCCGGAAGAAAGGCGCGCGACGTCCTCCTTGACCGAAGCGATGATCGAACGGATATACTCGTCATCGGGGATCTCCCCGTCGTCGGGCTCCTCGGTCAGGTTTTCAAGGCTGCGTATCTGCTCGCCGTACTGGTTCACGAGCATCGCCTTGAAGGAGCGGGCCGCGTTCTGAAGGGCGGTAAGCAGTTCCCTCTCCTGCACGATCTTGTCGCGGAACTCGGAAAGGATCCGGTCGCAGTTCGTCTTCGTTGCGCGGAGCACGATCTCGGCACGCTCGTTCGCGTCGCGCGTGATCTTGGCACTGGCCTTCTGCGCGTTGACCAGCGCGTAACGGATGGATTCCTCCTCGCCCTTGAACTTTTCGAGCTCCGCCTGCGCGGTACGGAGTTTTCTCTCCAGCTCGTCGTTTTCACGGTAGAGCGCGGTGTACTGCTCCACGAGGTAATCAATGTGCTCGTCCACCTCGGTGGCAGAATAGCCGCGGATGGCGCGGGTAAATTCCTTAGGTTTCAGTTCATGCGGAGGAAGCATATCTTTTTCTCCTTCAAAATATCATTTTATATCAGAGCGATACCGACGGGAGCAGCGAAGAGATCAGGGAGACCGTCAGAGCCGCAAAAAGAAAAGCCATATCGATCGGCATCGACATCAGGGTCGTCGATTTGGAAACGAGAAACCGGAACGGGAGAATCACGGGCTCCGTGATCATGAAGACCAGATCAACGAACGCGTTCTCCGGCAGATCGTCGACCGCGAGAAAGGACAGCACCGCACGGATCAGCATCGCGATATCGACGATATACAGTGCCGCGCGTACGGTCGCGGTAAAAATCGCAAGGATCGTACCCATTTTCCTTCGTACGGAACGGACCCGGTCCCCGCAGCAAAGACCGCGGAACGAAGGTCCCTTCCTTCCGTTTTTTCTCCCCTTCCGTAAATAATCCCGGAAACGCCAAAAAGCCGTAACAGAACTCATTTCAAAAAGTTCCGCGGCTTTCTCATTTGTTTACGATAAGCGGGGATGCACACGGCGGTACCGCGCGCATCCCCCGCGGTCATCGGATCAGAACGGATCGTCCGCGTCGATGGACGAATCCTCGCCGGCTGCCCTGTCACCGATCGGCTCGCCGGAGACGTCAACGTTGCTCGGAACGATGACGACGGTATTGGTGGTGACGCGCTGGATGTTGCCGTCGATGGAGTAAGCGACGCCGGAAAGAAAGTCGATCAGGCGGCGGGCAGACTCCTTGTTGGTGGACTCCAGGTTCAGGACGACGGTACGGTGGCTGAGCAAATGGTCGGCGATCTTCTGCGCCGTGGCGCTGTCGTAACGCTCGGGCTTGATCAGCTTCATTTCAAGCGCGCCGGAATTCAGCGTGACGTTTCTCGCCGGAGCGGCAGTCTGCTGCTGAACGGGCGTCTCATCCTCGTAATCCTGCGGATCTTCGTCGTAATCGTCGGTATCGTAACCGTCGTAGCCGTTATCGTTCACGTCGTCACCGGACGTCCACTTCTTGACTTTTTCAATGAATCCCATTTTTTGTTCCTCCGTTATATTGATTTCTTTAGTTATTGTTTCTTCGGATAGAGTCTTTTTCCGAAAACGGCGCTCCCCACCCGGACCAGATCGGAATGGCATCCGACCGCGATCTCATAGGAATCGCTCATCCCCATGGATAAAATACTCCTGTTACTATTATGAAGCAAACGGGGCAAATTGTCAAGGTAGATTTGGTAAGTTTTCGTGAAAAATTTTTCGTATTCTTCTTTTTCCGCGCAGACCGGACCGACGGTCATGAAGCCGCGGAGCTTCAGGTGCGGCATGGCAAGGACCCCGGTCACGAGTGCGTCGATCTCCGCGGGGCTGACCCCGCTTTTCTGCTCCTCTTCCCCGATGTTGATCTCGATCAGGACGTCCATCGTCCGCCCGAGCCTCGCGCACTGCTTCTCGATCTCGGCGGCGAGCGGAAGGCTGTCCACCGACTCGATCATATCCACCTTATCGACGATCTGCCTTACCTTGTTCTTCTGCAGCGTGCCGATAAAGTGGACGGAAACGCCCTCGAGCTCCAGCGCATCGTACTTTGCTGCCAGCTCCTGCACGCGGTTTTCCCCGATGCACCGGATCCCGCATTCCCGGATCACGTAGTTGATATCGGCGGGACAGACGGTCTTCGTCGCGAGGAGCAGCGTCACGTCATCCTCCCGTCCCGCCGCTTTTTTCGCGTTTTCGATCTTTTCCCGCACCGCCTCCACGTTTGCGCGGAGCTCGGCGCGGCGCGCCTCGTCAGGTAACGACTTTTCCGTCATAAAGGTTCTTTCCTTTCGTAATGATCTCGTCCTTCTCGTTCAGGTAGGACACGGCGTCCTCCCGTTCGGGATCGAAGGGACGCACGAGCAGGATCCCGTCCGATTCGAACAGGGTCTCGATGCGGCGGAACCTGACGTAGTTGCCGACCCGGATATACACGCCCTGCTGTCCGTCGACGACGCGGACGGCGGAAAGCGGCACCCGGTAACCGGAATGCTCTTCCCTGACCACGCGGACGGTCTGGACGCGCAGATAATTGAAGTTCTCCGGCATGACGTTGGTCTCGAAGAGGAGGACCGCGCGCTCGTTCATCGTATCGGGCAGGATGCGAATCAGCTTCATTTTCAGGACCATATCGCCGTTATACGGGAACATCAGGGAGTAGTTCCCGTTCTGCGAGAATTCCCGTAACTGTTCCCCGTCCACCTCGCAGGCAAGGTGCCAGACGTAATTTGTCACCAGTTTGCCGACCGGATAGCCGTCCGCGGTGCGCGCGTCGGTGGAGACCGGCTCCGCGGCGATCAGTTGATCGAAGCGCTCGACCGTCAGCGTTTCCAGCGCGGCGGCCGTGAAGATATCCTCGCAGCCGTCGAGCGTGGCGTAGAAGTAACCCGGCACCGGCGCCGTCAGGACGGCGCTCACCGAGGTCAGCGAGGAGGTCAGCCCGAGGCGTTCCGCCTTCAAAGCGGAGATCTTATCGTCGTAATTTTTGACCGTCTGCGTCACGATGCGGCGCTTGTTGAGCAGCGTCAGGTACTCGTCCTTCTTGTGCATCGCGTACTCGACGTCCCCGGACTCGATATGGCTGCGCATCAGGTAATAGAGCTGCCAGATTCGGTTGTCGATCACCGTGGTATCGGAGAGCGCCGACGAAGTCAGGTTGGAGCCTTCGAGCAGGGCGATCTGCCGGTCGATGGCGATGATGCGGGTGCGGAGGTCTGGATTTCCGTTCGAGTGGATCTCCGCCAGCTTTTCCCCCATCGGGACCTTTTCCCCGTCGTCGTAGAGATAGTTGACGTCGCCGTAGGTACCGGAATATAAGACCCGTTCGTCACGGAAGAGATATCCGTCGAGCGTCATCGCCTCCTGCCGCGTCACGAGCGTGGCGGGCACGGTCTCGATCCCCGATGTAAAGCCCCCGAACAGATGGTAGCAGATATAAAAGATCAGGATCAGGGAAATGACGGCGGACACGATATAGAACAGGATATGACGCAAATATCTGGTATCCAAACCTTCACCCCTTCCAATCCTTCACCACGGCGAGCGCGGCGGCAAGCAGTTCTTCCCCCGGCGTTTCGTCGGGATAGAGCCAGCGGATCTCCGGGTCCCGCCGGAACCACGTCAACTGCCGCTTGGCGTAATTTCTCGTGTTCTGTTTGATCAGCGCGACCGCTTCCTCCCGCGTGAGCGAACCGTCGATCATGCGGTACAGCTCCTTGTACCCGATCGCCTGCCCGGCAGTCGAATCGGGAGAAAGGCGCAGGCGGCGGACCTCGTCCTCCAGCCCGTCCTCCATCATGAGATCCACGCGCCGGTCGATCCGGTCGTAGAGGGTCTGACGGTCACGGTAATCCAACCCGAGGATCAGCGCGTCGTACGGACGCGGCGCGAGACGGGAACGGCGGTCCCACTCGCTCTTCGGCACGCCGGTGCCAACCGTCACGGCGAGAGCACGCGCGACCCGTTTTTCATTATTCGGATGGATCGCCGCCGCGGACGCGGGATCGAGAAGGCACAGCTTTGCGTACCGTTCGCCGGGCGTCATCGCCGCGACCTCCGCCTTCGTTTTCTCCGTGATATCGGGGGCGAACGAGTTGCCCGTCAGGACCGCGTCGAGATAGAGCCCTGTCCCGCCGCAGAAGATCGGCAGCTTCCCGCGGGAAAGGATCCCCGCGACCGCCTCCTCCGCCGCCGTGCGGTACTCCGCGCAGGAAAAGGAAACGTCCGGGTCCGCGGCGTCGATCAGATGATGCGGGATCCCCGCACGCTCTTTTTCGGTCGGCTTTGCCGTTCCGACGTCCATCCCGCGATAGATCTGCATCGAGTCGCAGGAGACGATCTCGCCGTTCAGCGCCGCGGCAAGCGCGACGGAAAGGGCGGTCTTTCCGGATGCCGTCGGTCCGACGACGGCAAGGACCCTCGGTTTCATGCGTTATCCTTTCTTGCGGTACTTATACGATGAACATCGCGTCTCCGAATGAGAAGAAGCGGTACTCCTTTTCGATCGCTTCGCGGTAGGCGTTCAGCATGATCTCACGGCTGGAAAACGCGGAGACCAGCATGAGCAGCGTGCTCTGCGGGAGATGGAAGTTCGTGATCAGCCCCTCCACCGCCTTGAAGCGGTAGCCGGGGTAAATGAAGATGCCGGTATCGTCCGACACGGGCCGGATCACGCCGTTTTCGTCCGCCGCGCTTTCGAGCGTGCGGCAGGAGGTCGTTCCGACGGCGATCAGACGGCCCTTGCGGCTGTTGATCCGGTCCGCCGCCTCCTTCGTCACCGAAATATATTCGGTGTGCATGACGTGGTCGGCGATCTTTTCCTCTTTGACAGGGCGGAAGGTCCCGAGCCCGACGTGGAGCATGACGGGCACGATCTCGACGCCCTTGGCGCGGATGCGTTCGAGCAGCTCCTTCGTGAAGTGCAGTCCCGCGGTCGGTGCCGCGGCGGAGCCCTCTTCCCTTGCGTAGACCGTATTGTAACGGTCCTTGTCCTTCAGCTTTTCCCGGATATAGGGCGGCAGGGGCATCTGACCGATGCGGTCGAGGATCTCGAAGAGATTTTCCCCCTCGTAGGTGAACCGCATGATGCGGTTCCCGTCCTCTACGACGGCGGTGACCTCTCCGGTCAGAAGCCCGTCCCCGAACGAGACGACGGTGCCGACCGGCGTCCTTCTGCCCGGACGGATCAGGATCTCCCAGAGGTCGGTCTCCTTCTGACGGAGCAGGACGACCTCGATCTTCGCTCCGGTCGGCTGCTTGATCCCGTACAGACGCGCGGGAATGACCTTGCTGTCGTTGACGACGAGCACGTCGCCGGGATGCAGCTCGTCGATGATATCGCGGAATATTTTATCCTCCGTCCTGCCCGTTCTCCGGTCCACGCACATGAGGCGGGAGGAGTCACGCGGCTCGACGGGTGTCTGCGCGATCCTGCCCTCCGGAAGGAAGTAATCAAAGTCCTTCGTTTCAAGCGCGGTCGCGGTTAGTTCGTTCTTGATCATGCAGAATCTCTTTTCACCTGTTTTTTGAGCGTCACATATCATTATAGTATATCCGGCACGATTTTTCAACTGTTTTTCCGAATTTTTACGAAAAAAAGGAGCTGCCATGATCTCAACCGAACAAAACCGTCCTCTTCCCTTCCGCGGCCTCGGCACCGCGCTCGTCACCCCGTTCCGGCACGGCGAAATCGACCGGGACGCGTGGGAAAAGCTTATCCGCTTTCAACTCGACGGCGGCACGGACGCCCTCGTCGTCTGCGGCACGACCGGGGAGGCGCCGACCCTCACGCGGGAGGAAAAAAAGACGCTGATCGCCTCCGCCGTCTCCCTCGCTGCCGGGCAGGTACCGGTCATCGCGGGCGCCGGGACCAACTCCACCCTTTCCTCGGTCCTGCTCGCCGCCGACGCGCGTGACGCGGGCGCCGCCGCGCTCCTCGTCGTGACCCCCTATTACAACAAGGGAACCGAAAGCGGCATGAAAGCGCACTACCGCGAGATCGGAAGCGCGGGGCTGCCGATCCTGCTCTATCACGTTCCCGGCAGGACCGGCGTCACGCTGCGCGCGGAACAGATCTCGTCCCTGCTTGACGTCGGCAGCGTCGCCGGGATCAAGGAGGCGTCCGGCAATATGGCGCTGATCTGCGCGCTCACCGCCGCCGGAAAAGCGCCCGTCTACTGCGGGAGCGACGAGATCGACCTCCCCGCGCTTTTTGCCGGCTGTGCCGGGCTGATCTCCGTCACGTCGAACGTCGTCCCTTCCCGCATGAAGGCGCTGACCGAAGCGGCGGCTGCGTCCCGCGCAGAGGAGGCAAGGGAGATCGACCGCGCCGTCCGTCCGCTGACCGAAGCGCTCTTTGCCGAGGTGAATCCGGTCCCGGTCAAATTCGCGCTCCGCGAGCTCGGTCTGATCTCCGACGAATGCCGTCTGCCGCTGACAGAGGCCTCCGAAGCGACGAAGAAGAAGGTCCGGGAGGCGCTTTCACGTCTCCTTTGACCGTTCCGCGATCTCCCGCACAGCATGGCAGAGCGCGGTGACGTCCTCCTCCGTATTGTAAACGGAAAAGGACGCCCTGACCGCGCCCCGCGCTCCCGTCCCGACCGTCCGGTGCGCGAGAGGAGCGCAGTGAAGCCCGGCGCGCACGCAGATCCCCCGTTCGTCCAGCTTCTCCGCGATCTCCTCCGACTCCCGGTCCCCGACGTTGAAGAGCAGGATACCATTCTCCGCCGCGTTCTCCCGGCAATAGACGGTGACGCCCGGACAGCCGGAAAGCTCTTTTGCCGCCCTGCCCGAAAGGCTGCCCTCATACGCGCGGATCCGTTCCGGTCCGATCCCGCGCACGGCGCGGAGCCCCGCGGCAAGTCCCGCGATCGCCGGGAGCGGGAGCGTCCCCGCCTCCAGCCGCTCCGGCAGGAAGGGCGGCATTTCCCGCTCCCGTGACGTCGTTCCGCTCCCGCCCGAGAGCAGGGGGCGCAGTTTTTCCGCTCCCCCGCCGGCGTACCGCTCCCCGAAGAGCGCAAAGCCCACGCCGGGCGGACCGTACAGCCCCTTATGCCCCGGCGCGCAGATCGCGTCCGCGCGGCATTCGTTCACGTCCAGCCGCAGCTTCCCGGCGCTCTGCGAGGCGTCGATCACAAAGCGGAGCCGGTTCTCCGCGCAGAACGCGCCGATCTCCCTGACCGGCAGGATCAGCCCGCAGATATTGGAGGCGTGGCAGGCGACGACCGCACGGGTGTTCCGCCGCAGATGCCGTCTGATCGACCTCAGTACCGTGCCGGGATCGGCGGACGCCTCGTAGACCGAATAGGTCACGCCCTCTCTCAGAAGCGCGTGGACGGCACGGAGCACGGCGTTATGCTCGATCCCGGAGAGCAGGACGTGGTCGCCGGGGCGCAGGATGCCATAGAGCGCGAGGTTCAGCGCCTCGGTCGCGTTGACCGTGAAGACGACGTTCTCCGGCCGCTCCGATCCGAAGAAGGACGCGATCTCCTCCCGGCAGGCGCAGACCTCCTCCGACGCGCGGCGGGACAGATAGTGCCCTGCCCGCCCCGGATTGCCGCAGAATTCGGTCAGGCAGTCCTCCGTCCGCCGCAGGACGTCCATCGGCTTCGGAAACGTGGTCGCCGCGTTATCAAGATAGATCACGTCCGCCGCGCCTCTCTCCCGTCACCGGACGGGAGCCCGCCGTCCGTCGGGATCCCGCCGCGCCGCAGCAGCTCCCTTGCCTCCGTCAACCGTTCGCACGGGACCTCCAGTCCGCCGCCGCAGCCCTTCGCCGTATTCCTTCTGACCGGGCTTGCGTCGATCCCGTGCTCCTTCAGCAGCGCCCTGCCGCGCAGGGCAAGCGTCGGGGAATCGATCCCGACCGTACATTGCTTCATTCCTGATCCTTCCCTTCCTGACCTCGTTCGTCTTTTGCGGAGAGGAAACGCCTCTCCTCCCACAGTTTATTCCGGAAGCGCGGTCCTGTCACTTCACGTTTCCGCCCGTTTCGTCATATACTGCCTTCAGAACCGAAAAACGGCATGAAAGGAGCTGATTTTTTCTTGCAGTACGATCAGAACGGTCATTTGGGGAAACTGACCGTCACCGTCCGGCTCGCGCGGGAGGCGCTCCCGGTCGAGGGCGTCTCGGTCCTGATCACCGGGACCGGGAAAGAGGAGGGCACGGTCTATTTTTCCCTTCTCACCGACCGCTCGGGGAGCACTCCCGCGGTCCCGCTCCCGGCGCCGCCCGCCGCCAATTCACTCACTCCGGATGAAAGTCCGGTCTGCGCCGTCTACCGCGTCCTGACGGAAAAGGAGGGCTATCTCGGCGTCAGGATCCTCTCCGTCCCGGTCTTCGACGGCGTGGGCGCGATCCAGAACGTCTCCCTTCTCCCTCTTCCCGCCGGTGCGCCGCGCGGCACGCTCCGGTATTACGGTCCCGACGATACCGACCTAACGGAAAAGGAGGCTTACGATGGCTGAGATCCCGTTCGTCCCCGAGACCATCACCGTACATCTGGGTGCGCCGGGCGCGGCGGCGGAGAACGTCACCGTCCCCTTCCCGGATTACGTCAAGAACGTCGCGTCCAGCGAGATCTACCCCACCTGGCCGGAAAACGCGATCCGCGCCAATCTCCTCGCGCAGGTCTCCTTCGCGCTCAACCGCGTCTATACCGAGTATTACCGTTCCCTCGGCTATCCCTTCGACATCACGAACAGCACGGCGGTCGATCAGTCCTTCATCGCGGGGCGGGATATCTTTGAAAACGTTTCCCGCATCGCGGATGAACTGTTCAACGTCTATCTGCGCCGCCGCGGCTCGGTCGCGCCCCTCTTCGCCGGATACTGCAGCGGGACGGGATCTTCCTGCCCCGGGCTCTCCCAGTGGGGGAGCGTGACGCTCGCCGACGAGGGAAAGACCCCCCTCGAGATCCTGCAAACTTATTACGGAGAGGACATCGAACTCGTCTCTGCGCCCGTTGCCCCCTTCCGTTCCTCCCTTCCCCCGGAGCCGCTGCGGCTCGGAAGCGTCGGGAACGACGTGCTCGACCTTCAGATCCGTCTTGACCGCATCGCGGAGAACTATCCCGCAATCCCGAAGATCGGGAAGGCGAACGGTCTCTTCGATCAGCGCACGCTCGACGCCGTGCTCGCCTTCCAGCGCGTCTTTTCCCTCGATGCCGACGGGATCGTCGGAAAAGCGACGTGGTACCGGGTGCTCTTCCTCTTCACCGCGGTCAAACGGCTCAACGAGATCGACGCCGAGGGGCTCGCCTACGAGGAGATCGCAAAGCAGTATCCCGACACCCTGAAGATCGGGATGACCGGGGTCGGGGTGGAGCTGATCCAGTATTTTCTCGCCCTGATCGGGCTGTTTGACGAAAGCGTTCCGACCGTGGTAACGGACGGGATCTTCGGGCAGAAGACCGAGCGGTCGGTCATTGCCTTCCAGGAGGCGTACGGTCTGCCGCCCGACGGCGTCGTGGACAGAGAGACCTACGCAAGGATGTACGACGTCTACCGCGGGATCCTGCGCGCCCTCCCGCCCGAGCTGATCGGCGACCGCGCCCGTCCCTTTCCCGGCAGGGTCCTGCTCTACGGCAGCAGCGGGGAGGACGTGACCGATCTGCAGACCTATCTTTCGGCGATCGCCGCGCCCTACGGACTGCCGGACGTCCCGGTCACCGGCTTCTTCGATCCGATGACGCAGGACGCCGTGACGGCGATACAGGAGCGCTTCGGCATCCCGGTCTCGGGCGCGGTCGGAGCGGTCACCTGGGCGCGCGTCGCCATGCTCTACGACGGGCTGCGCTCCGCGAAAGAAGCGCCCGACAATGTCACGGAGGACGGTATCGCGGGGGACGGCGGGACCTCCCGTGACGCATAAACCGGAAAAAAGCGGCAATACTCCGGCTTGGAACGGCAAGCCGTTCACCGAAGGGAACGAGGACAACGGATATGGAACATCAATTCACCGCACTCGCGCAGAACGCGCTGAACCGATCCCTCTATCTTGCGCGGGAGCTCGGGCATACCTATATCGGGACGGAGCACCTTCTGCTCGGGCTGATCACCGAGGGGGAATGCACCGCCTCCGCGGTCCTGCGCGCCGGAGGTCTTGACGCCTCTTCCCTGCGGGAGGCGCTGATCCGCACGGCGGGTCAGGGGACACGCTCGTCGGTCACGCCGGACGATCTGACGCCCGCCTGCCGCAGGGTCATCGAGCTTTCCTCCTACGAGGCGATGAAGGAGGGAGCAAGAGAGATCGGGACCGGGCATCTGCTCTCCGCCGTCCTCTCGGAGGAGGACTGCACGGCGGCAAGGATGATCGCGTCGGCGGGCGTCACCTTCCGTTCCCTGCGTGCCGGGCTCGCCGCAAGGTCTTCGCAGGGCAGAGACACGCCCGATCCCGCCGCGGAGCCGTCCGTCCCGGAAACGGCGGCATCCGCACGGGAACGGAAAGAGAAAAACGAGAAAAAGCGCCCGGAGGTCCTGACGCTCTATACGAGAGATCTGAACGAGCTTGCGAGAACGGGTAAGCTGGACCCCGTCATCGGCAGGGAGCGGGAGACCGACCGCGTGATCCGCGTCCTCTCCCGCCGCACCAAGAACAACCCGTGTCTGATCGGGGAGCCGGGCGTCGGCAAAACGGCGATCGTGGAGGGGCTGGCACAGCGCATCGAACGCGGGGAGGTCCCCCTTTCCCTGCGCGGCAAGACGATCCTTTCGGTCGATCTGCCCTCGATGATCGCAGGCGCGAAGTACCGCGGGGAATTCGAGGACCGGATGAAAAAGCTCCTCTCCGAGGCGTCGTCCTCGCCCGACGTCATTCTGTTCATCGACGAGCTGCATACGCTGGTCGGCGCGGGGAACGCGGAGGGCGCGGTGGACGCCTCCAATATCCTGAAGCCGGGGCTCGCGCGCGGGGAGTTCCGCGTGATCGGCGCGACGACCGACGCGGAATACCGGAAGCGGCTCGGCAAGGACGCGGCGCTCGAACGTCGGTTCCAGCCCGTGTTCGTCGAGGAACCGGGCGAGGAGGAGGCTGCCGCCATCCTTTCGGGACTGCGGGAAAAGCTGGAGGCGCACCACGGCGTGACCGTGGAGGACGGGGCGATCCGCGCGGCGGTATCGCTCTCCGCAAAATACGTGAGCGGGCGGTTCCTCCCCGACAAGGCGCTCGAT
>JAZLIW010000188.1:0-24136 GCA_045617585.1 Eubacteriales bacterium | reverse complement strand
GGTCAAGAAGCTCAATACTGCCGGTACCGACATTCTGAAGAGAAACGGCTTCTTCGCCCCCGGCGGTGAAGTTACCGTCATGAACGCGACCTCCTCCAACAACAACATCGGCGGTGCATCCAAGATCATCGACGCCGCGCTCGCTCCACAGGGCACATGGTCCATCATCGACGAAAAGCGTCAGAAGACCTACACCTACGACGAAGAAGGCAATATGCTGTTCATCTTCGGCGACTCCGGTATGCAGACCGGTAACCTTTCCTCCATTCAGGCAATCGCTTATAAGGGCACCGATATCCTGATCCTCGATAAGACCGCGAACAACATCTCGGTCTATAAGAGAACCGAATACGGCGACCTGCTGCTCGAAGCCATTCAGCACAACAGAGAGCGTCAGTACGACCTTTCCAAGGGCGACTGGATGAACATCCTGCAGAGAAACAGTAACTTCGACCAGGCGTATGTCGGTATCGGCAAGGCTCTGTATCGTTCCGGTGAATATCAGGAAGCGATGGAGTACTACAAGAACGCATACGACACCGAAAACTATTCCGACGCATTCTCCATGTGGCGTCAGGACTGGGTCAAGAAGTATGTTCTCGTAGTCATTGCTGTCATCGTTGTGGCAATCGTCGCATACTCCCTGTTCTTCAAGTACGCATACAAGCTGAACGTCAAGGGTCACACCAAGGTCGGCAAGCGTACCTTCTGGGAAGAGATCATGTACGGCTTCTGGGTGATCTTCCATCCGTTTGACGGTTATTGGGACCTGAAGCATGAGAAGCGCGGTTCCGTCAGAGGCGCGTTCTTCTACATCGGCATGACGGTCGTTGCATTCACCTACAAGTCCATCGGCTCCGCATACCTCGTCAATCCTTACAACTCCTACATGAACGTCCTCGCAACCATCACCTCCATCATGGTTCCGTTCATGCTCTGGTGTGCAGCGAACTGGTGTCTGACCACCCTGTTCGACGGTGAAGGCTCCTTCAAGGATATCTTCGTTGCGACGACCTACTCCCTGGTCCCGATCCCCCTGCTGATCATTCCGTCCGTCATCGCTTCCAACTTCGTTACCGCGAGCGAAGCGACGCTGGTCAACGGTCTGGTCACCATCGCATGGGCATGGGTCGGCATCCTCGTGTTCTTCGGCATGATGGTCACGCACGACTACTCGCTCGGTAAGAACATCCTGACCTGCATCGGAACGATCGTCGGTATGGCGTTCATCATGTTCCTCGGGATCCTGTTCTCCACGCTGCTCTACAAGATGGTCGGTTTCATTACCTCCCTCGTCGTAGAGATATCCTATCGACTCTGAACATACAGAAGGAGAGAAAAAAGGTATGAAAAGATTTGTATCGCTGCTCATGACCCTCTGTATGCTGTTCGGAACCTTTGCCGCAACCGGTCTCGTTGTCTTTGCTGCGGATGAAACCACCGCGGCAGTGACTACGCCCGATGGCAGCGACACCGCTTCCGAGGACACCAAGGAAGAAGACGCGACCATCGACTACGTCTCCAAAGCATACTACACGCCCGAGCAGAAGCTCGCTACGATGACTCTGAAGCTCGACTCGGAAAAGTACGGCTACGAGCTGTACTGCGATCCGATCAGCGGCGAGGTCGCGGTCAAGAGCAAAAAGTCCGGTGAAGTCCTCTTCACCAACCCCTACGACGTCGGCACGACGTCCTCCTCCGAGAACGTCAAGAACCAGCTCCTCTCGCAGATCATCCTGAGATACACGAACAACGAGAACACCGAAGTTACGATGTATTCTTACGAAGAAGCTGCCAAGAGAGGGCAGATCACCGTCAAGAACGTCAAGAACGGTATCCGCGTCGAGTACATCCTCGGCCGTCAGGAGACCCGTAAGCTGCTCCCCATCCAGATCAAGAAGGAGAGCTTCGAGACCAAGATCCTTGACAACATCACCGACGAAAAAGCGCATTACAAGACCTTCATTTACTACCGCCTGATGGATATCGAAGAAGAGGGTATGACCCAGAAGGAAATCGAGAACATCAGCCAGAACTACCCGATCACCAAGAAGTTCGCGATCTACGTCTTCGACCCGTCCGCAAAGGAAAGAGAGAAGAACGAGATCGAGGGCTACATCAAAAAGTATTGCCCGCTGTACACCTACGAGGAACTCGCAGCCGACCATTTGGAAGCGGAGTATGAAGGCTCCGAGTCCAACCCGCCGCGTTTCTCCCTCGCACTGGAGTACTACATTGACGAATGGGGTCTGACGGCACGTCTCCCCGCGAACGGTCTCCGCTTCGACGAGAGCACCTACGCACTGGAAGACATCAGCGTCCTGCCGTATATCGGCGCAGGCTCCAACGACTTCAACGGCTATACCTTCATCCCCGACGGCTCCGGTACGCTGGTCCGCGTCGAGGACGTCCTCAAGACCGGTACCGGCCGTACCCTTTCCGGTAAAATGTACGGTCAGGACTACGCGTACCACGATATCGCCGGTGCGAATACCGAGGTCATGCGTCTCCCCGTCTTCGGTCTGGTCGAGGACCGCACCTTCACTTATGATGAAAACGGAAAGCTGATCGTTCCTTCCGGCGACGCGGAAGAGACCGGTGAGACGACCGCGGAAGAGACCGTTCCTTCTCCCGAGGACCCCGAAGAGACCGAGCCCGAAGAGGACGTCGATCCCTCCGAGACCGAACCCGAGACCGACGTTACGGATCTCTACACTACCGTTATGAAGAAGCGCGGCTACTTCGCCATCGTCGAAGAGGGCGAATCCCTTGCCACCGTCTTCACCGAGCACGGCGGTCAGAACAAGACCCTCGGCACGCAGGGTCAGCACAAGTACGACTGCGTCTACACCAGATTCAATCCGAGACCGAAGGACCAGTACAACCTGGCATCCGCAATGTCCGTCGGACCGAACGCAATGTGGACGGTCGTCTCCGAGCGTAAGTACACCGGCTCCTACCGCATCCGTTACATCATGCTGACCGACGCGGATGAGATCGACCGGATCCATTCCGAGGAGGCTGCGGCAGGCTCCGAGCTGACCAGGCTTTACGAGACCTCCTACAACGGCATGGCACAGGCTTACCGCGATTACCTGATCTCCAAGGAAGTCCTGAAGCCGCTTCCGGAAAACGCGAACGGGATCCCGCTCTACGTCGAGACGCTCGGCGTTATCGACGTCCAGGAAAAGGTCCTCTCCGTTCCTGTCACCGTCAAGCGCGCACTGACCACCTTCGAGGATATCCGCAATATGTACGCCGACCTGAGCGAAGCGGGCGTCAAGAACGTCAACTTCAAGCTGACCGGCTACTATAACGGCGGTATGACCTCCGCGGTCCCGAACAAGATCAAGTTCGAGAAGGCGGCAGGCGCAGACACCGGCTTTGCCGATCTGATCACCGAATCGAAGGAAAAGGGCTACCTCGTTTTCCCGCAGTTCGATATTTCCTACGCCGCAAAGGATAAGCTGTTCGACGGCTTCTCCTACAAGGCGGACGCCTGCAAGACCATTGATAACCGTTACACGCATAAGAGAGCCTATTCCGCTACGCTGCAGTATTTCTCCAACTCCGGCGGTGTCGCGGTCTCTCCCTCCGTGTTCTCCGATATCTTCGGCAACATGCAGACCAAGCTGACCACCTTCGGTACCAACGCGATCTCCTTCTCGACGCTCGGTTCCGACCTGAACTCCGACTTCGATAAGAAGGATCCTTACAACCGCGAAGACTCCAAGGCGAACATCATCGACGCTCTGTCCAGAATCAGAGAAGCGTACGATAACGTCATGGTCGACTGCGGCAACGCGTTCACCCTCGGTTACGTCAACCACATCCTGAACGTCTCCCTTGACTCCAGCCATTATACCTACGCATCCGAAGCGATCCCGTTCTTCGGTCTCGTCTTCCACGGTTACGTGAACTTCGCCGGTTCTCCCACCAACATGGTCGGTGATATCGACTACGAAGTCCTGAAGCTGATCGAAAACGGCGCAAGCCCCTACTTCATCCTCGCGGTCCAGAACATCCAGAAGCTGAAGGAAAGCGGTATGCTCTCGAAGTATTACTCCATTTCCTACGATATCTGGAAGGAAGACCTGATCGCGATCTACAACGAGCTGAACACCGCCATCGGCGACGTTGAACTCTCCCCGATCGCATATCACGAATTCCTGATCGGTGAGCGTGTCCCGACTGCGCGTGAGCTCGAAAGAGACGCGCGTGACGCAGAGAAGCAGGCGGAAGCCGACGCTGAGGCTGAGGAAAAGGCAAAGATCGAGGCAGAACGTCTCGTCAACTACAACCTGCGTAAGGCAAACGAAAAGATCGTTACCGCAAGAGCTGATTTCGACGCCATCAAGGACGTCATCAACAAGCCCGACTTCACCGCTGCCGAAATGAGACAGTACGACAAGGCGAAGACCGCACTCGAAAACGCCGAGACCGCGCTTGAAAAGGCACAGAAGGCGTACGACGCGTTCTACAACCCCGAGGAAGCGGACGAGGATGACAAGAAGGAAGAAGAGAAGCCCGAGGAAGAGGGATACAAGTACACCAAGTACACCTCCGACAACGGCATGATCGTTCGCGTGACATACGAGAACGGTATCGCCTTCATCCTGAACTACAACAACTTTGACGTGACCGTCGAAGGCTTTACCGTCAAGGCGTACGACGCGATCAAGCTCGATGCCAACGGCAACGTCGTTCTCGAGAGCGTCGCGGCTCTCAGAAACTGAGGAGGTGCAAACAATGACGAAACAGGCAGCACCTGCAAAGCGCAGAAAGATCGCGTCTCTGGACCAGCGTAAGGCACGCAACGGATGGTGGTTCATCCTGCCGTTCCTGATCGGCTTTGCCCTGATCTACGTCCCGATCATCTTTGACTCCATCAAGTACAGCTTCAACGAGATCCACAACCTTCAGGGCGGCGGCTTCTATCTGGAGTTCGTCGGCTGGGAGAACTATCAGAAAGCCCTCTTTGAGGACCCGACGTTCTACACCACCCTGACGAGCGGCGTCAAGCAGCTGTTCTTCGATATCCCGGCGATCGTAATCTTCTCGCTGTTCATGGCAGTCCTCCTGAACCAGAATATGTTCGGACGCGCGGCGTTCCGTGCCATCTTCTTCGTTCCGGTCATCCTCTGCACCGGTCTGATCGACGAGGTCGACGCGGGCAACGTCCTGATCAGCGATATCTCGAACGGCGGCGGTATCAACGATAACTCCGGCAGCAACACCGTCGCACAGGTCGTCTCCGCGGCCGACTTCTCCCGCCTCTTCAGCAATATGCAGGTCGGCGGCGAGATCTTCGGTTACGTTGCCGGTCTGATCAACAACATTTACGATATCATCAACCGTTCCGGCGTCCAGATGCTGGTCTTCCTCGCGGGTCTGCAGTCCATTTCTCCCGCGATCTACGAGTCCTGCTCCATCGACGGTGCTTCCGGCTGGGAAACCTTCTGGAAGATCACGCTGCCGATGATCAGCCCGATGATCCTCGTCAACGCCGTCTATACGGTCATCGACGCCTTTACCGATGCGACCAACCCGGTCATGAACTACATCAACAACGTGTATAACGAAGCGGGCGGCATGGTGCTCTCCGCCGCGATGTCCTGGATGTACTTCCTGATGGTCATGATCATCATCGCGATCGTCGTCGGTATTCTGTCCGCTTACATCTTCTACCAGAAACGTGATGCCTGAGGAGGAAAAGAACAATGAATGCACAGAAAACCGAAAATGCTCCTAAGGTATTGAAGGAAACCAAGAACAAGATCAAGGTCGACTTCGAGCGGACCGACGCATGGACCAGATTCCGTATCAAGTACCTCTCCTGGCACTTCCTCGGAACGGTCGCATGGTGGCTCTTCCGCTTCGTCCTCCTGCTGGGTATCAGCTACGTCATCCTGCTCCCGTTCTATACGAAGATCGCTTCCTCCTTCATGGGCCGCGACGACTTCGTTGACGCGACGGTCAAGATGATCCCGAGAAACTTCACGCTTGATACCTACCGTGAGATCATCATCCAGAATAAGTACGGCGAGGCCCTGCTCAATACGACCATCCTCTCCGTCGTCTGCGCCCTGCTTCAGACCCTGATGTGCTCGCTGATCGGTTACGGTTTCGCAAAGTACAACTTCAAGGGCAAGAAGTACATCTTCGCGCTCGTGATTTTCACGATGATCGTCCCGCACACCACGCTTCGTCTGTCCATGTTCATGAAGTTCCGTTACTTCGACGTTCTGTGGATCTGCAAGCTGCTGGGCGGCGGACTGATCCCCGGCATCCACGTTCTGAAGGATACCTCCCTGCAGCTCACCAACTCGTTTACGCCTCTGATTCTCCTCTCCCTCACCGGTCTCGGTTTCAAGAACGGTCTGTACATCTTCATGATGCGTCAGTTCTTCAACGGTGTCCCGGATGAACTCGAGGAATCCGCGTACATTGACGGCTGCTCCACCTTCCGTACCTTCTTCCAGATCGTTATGCCGATCTCCATCCCGATGATGATCACGATCTTCCTGTTCAGCTTCAGCTGGCAGTGGACCGATAACTTCTACACGAAGGTGTTCTTCACCAACACGAAGAAGTGGATCCTCATGCCCGGTATCGTCAAGGTCCCCAAGACCCTGGATACCAACTATGCCGCCGGAAGCCTTTACGCCGCGGCGATCAGAAACACCTGCTCGATTCTGATCATCGCTCCGCTGATCGTCGTTTACCTCTTCTGCCAGAGATATCTGGTTCAGGGTATCGAACGTTCCGGTATCGTCGGCTGATCAATTCATCTTGCACGGAGGTGCCGCACGAAAGTGCGGCATCTCTTTTTCTTGAGCAATCCCGTCTTGCTTTTCCGGGACAACGGATGTATAATGGAAGAAAATATAACGAACGCGAGGAAAAGAACGTGACCAATCCGTTTCCGTATTCTGACAGCAACAAACGGTACCATACATACGACTACGACCTGCGGCAGCGCTTCGGCGGCAAGGTCGCGAAGCTGCCGATCGACGGCGGCTTCACCTGCCCGAATATCGACGGGACGCGGGGAAGAGGCGGCTGCACCTATTGCTCCAAACGGCCGCTCGAGGGCAGAGGCCTGCCGGTCGCCGTCCAGTACGCGGCGGCACGGGAAAAGGCGCTTGCCAAATGGGGCGGGCAGATGGAGGAGGAACGGTATCTGCCGTATTTCCAGATGTTCACGAACACCTACGCGCCGACCGATACGCTGAAGCGCCTGTTCGAGGAGGCGCTCTCCCAGCCGCACGCGGTCGGTCTCGTGGTCTCCACGCGGGCGGACTGCGTTACGGAAGAGACCGCGTCGTATCTGAAGGAGCTTGCAAAGACCGCCGACCTGACGGTGGAACTCGGTCTTCAGACCGTTCACGAAGAAACGGCAAAGCGGATCAACCGCTGCCATACCTACGCGGAATTTCTGGAGGGGTATCATCGGCTGGACGGGCTGCGCCGCTGCGTCCACCTGATCAACGGGCTGCCCGGAGAGGACCGGGACATGATGCTCGAAAGCGCGCGCCGGATGGCGGAGCTGGCGCCCGAACAGCTGAAGCTCCATCTCCTTTATATCGTGCGCGGCACGGAGATGTGGAGGGAATACGAAGAGGGACGCGTCCCCGTGATGGAACGGGAGGAATACGTCTCCCTGATCTGCGATCAGCTGGAGCTCCTGCCCCCGGAAACGGTGATCGGACGTGTGACCGGGGACGGGCTGCCGGACGAGCTGGTCGCGCCGCTCTGGAGCAGAAAAAAACTCGTCGTCCTAAACGAAATCGACAAATGTTTTGTGAAAAGAGACAGTTGGCAAGGAAAATTGTATAATATCACCAAAAAGTGATGGTATATTTGTCAACCGACACGGGAAAAAAGTACACAAATTCTATTGAAAAGAAGTGAAGAATGCGGTATAATAACTTTATGAGGATTATTTCGGCCCGAAAAACGCCTTTTTATTGGCAAAAAGGCCGTTGTTATCACAAATACCTTATATGAAGGAGAACACATCATGGCAAAAATTGTAACCTCTCAGATCCGCAATATTGCGCTGCTCGGACACGGCAGCTCCGGTAAAACGACGCTCGCCGAATCCATGCTTTATCTTTCGAAGGCGACCGACCGTTTCGGAAAGATCACCGACGGAAATACAGTTTGCGACTATGATGCGGAAGAAACCAAGCGCGGCTTTTCCGTTCAGCTCGCGACCGCGAACTATATGTGGAAGGACGTTAAGATCAACATTCTCGACACGCCCGGCTTCCTTGATTTCCAGGGCGAGGTCCTGGAGGGTGTGAGAGTCGCGGACGCCGCCGTCATCATGGTCGACGGTAAGTCCGGTATCGAGGTCGGCACGGAGCTCGCATGGGAATACGCGACCGGCGCCAAGATCCCGAAGGCGTTTTTCGTCAACAAGTTCGACGATCCCGAATGCCGCTTCAACCGCGTCTTTACGCAGCTGCACGAAACGTTCGGCGTTTCCGTCTGCCCGCTGATGATCCCGATGGTCGACGGCGACAAGGTCGTCGGCTTCATCAACCTGATCGACCTCAAGACCTACGTCTACGATAAGACCGGCGCGCACACCGAGGGCGCGATCCCGGACGGCTATCAGGACGTCGTCAACAAGTTCCGCGATATGCTGACCGAGGCGATCGCCGGCACGTCCGACGAGCTGATGGAAAAATACTTCGCAGGGGAAGAGATCTCCTACGAGGAATCCGTCAACGCCATCCACGAGGGTATCATCCACGGTCAGATCGCTCCCGTCTTCTGCGGCGCCGCCGCGAACAACTGGGGCGTTGAGACCCTGATGGACGTCATCGCCGATTCCTTCCCGCGTCACACCGCGAAGAAGGTCGAGAAGGACGTCGACGGCGGAGATATCGCCATCGACAAGGAAGGCGCCGATACCGCGATCTTCGTCTTCAAGACGATCGCCGACCCGTTCGTCGGTAAGATGTCCTTCTTCAAGGTCATGACCGGTACGCTGAACAACTCCATGACGCTCAAGAACCTGACCACCGGCGTCAGCGAGAAGATCGCCCGCATCTACACGATGTGCGGCAAGAAGCAGACCGAGGTCACCGAGCTCGCCTGCGGCGATATCGGTATGCTCGCCAAGCTCGTCAGCACCAACACGAACGATACGCTGGTCTCCGCCGACTCCATGAAGGCGTACCGCAAGATCACCTTCCCGGAACCCTTCATGACGATGGCGCTCGCGCCGAAGGCAAAGGGCGACGAGGACAAGATCTCCGGCGGTATCGCAAGACTGCTCGAAGAAGATTATACCATCAATTACGAAAACGACGCGGATACCAAGCAGATGCTGGTCTCCGGTATGGGCGATATGCACCTCGACGTCATCGTCAGCCGTCTGAAGTCCCGCTTCAACGTTACGGTCGACCTGCTGCCGCAGAAGATCTCCTACCGTGAGTCCATCCGCAAGACCGTCCAGCAGGAAGGCAAGCACAAGAAGCAGTCCGGCGGTCACGGTCAGTACGGTCACGTCCGTATCACCTTCTCTCCGTCCGAGGAAGAGGGCCTGACCTTTACCGAGTCCGTCGTCGGCGGCGCGGTGCCGAAGAACTTCTTCCCCGCAGTCGAAAAGGGTCTGCAGGAAGCCATGAAGAAGGGCGTCCTCGCCGGATATCCGATGGTCGGTCTGAAGGCGGATCTGTACGACGGTTCCTACCATGAAGTCGACTCCTCCGAAATGGCGTTCAAGATCGCCGCTTCCCTCGCGTATAAAGAGGGTCTGGCGAAGGCGGATCCCGTTCTGCTCGAGCCGGTCGGTGAGCTGAAGGTCATCGTTCCCGAAGCGCTCGTCGGTGACGTCATGGGCGATCTGCCGAAGCGCAGAGGCAGAGTCCTCGGCATCGGTTCCTCCGATCTGCCCGGTTACCAGACAGTCGACGCGGAAGTACCGAAGGCGGAAATGCAGGATTACACGATCGCGCTCCGCGCTATGACGCAGGGCAAGGGCAGATACTCCTTCCGCTTCGTCCGTTACGAGCAGGTCCCCGCTGCGGTCGCCGAAAAGGTCATCGCCGCCGCGAAGGCAGAGGCCGAGGAATAATCCTTGACAAAACGGCAGAATCTGCTATAATAAAAACAGCCAAAGGCGCGCCTCGGGCGCGCCTTTGTTTTTCGGCGGGTAGCCTTTTGGAATCGGAGGAAAAGAAAATGACGATCGAAATCGACAAAAAGGGAAGAGAACTGTTTGATCAGCTGACCCCGGAGCAGCTTCCGGTCGTTCTGCCGTTTTCCATGCGGGAGATCGACGGGGAATACACCGAATCGGTATGGGAGGAAACGCTGGAGCTTGCGCGGTACGTCGATTCGCTTCCCGAAGAAGAACGGTTCACCGAAAAAACGATGGATCTCATCCGGGAGAAGGTCGCCGGGATCATGAAGGAATACGGCTTTGAAGACGACGACGTCGAAAACGTCCTGCTGATCACGAAGGTGGTCGAGCGGGAAGAGGACCTGAACGGGGACGTAATCCTGCCGGAGACCCGATTTGTGTCGAACGGAGACGGATTGACGAATCTGACCGCCTCTCCGCTGAATCTGTATTTTGACAGTCTGCTTGCCGCCGGGGTCGTGAAGGACGGACGGATCCTTTCCGCCGCTGCCGAAAACGCGAAGGTGTATCTGGAAGACGGACAGCTGAATTACGATTATGACGAGGACGACGTCGTGCGCGACGTCTGCGTGGAGACCGCGCCCGGCGAGGAAGGGAAGGGCTACGCCGCCTCGGCCGTCGCGTTCCTGACGCGAGAGCTTCTGCGGCGCGGCATGGTCGTGACCTACACGCTCCGCGAGGACAATCCCGCGTCCGCAAGGGTTGCGGAGAAGGTCGGCTTCCGTGATAAATCGCGGGAGTTCGTGGTCGCCTGCTACCGAGACTGAAGAAGGACAGGATAGGAGTGGAAAGAAAGAATGGCATTTGACGCCGGATTCGTGGCGGCGGTGGTCGACGAGCTCAACCGCACCGTCCTGAACGCAAGGATCGAAAAAGTGACGCAGCCCGACCGGGACGCGATCGTTCTGCAGGTCCATCCGGACCGTGCGGCGGTGGACGTCCGGGAATCGCTGAAACTGCTCTTTGACGCGGGCTCGAACAATCCGAGGATCGGGTTTACGAAGGCGTCCTTCGAGAACCCGAAGACCGCGCCGATGTTCTGTATGCTGCTTCGCAAGCATCTGAACGGCGCGCGGATCGCCGCCGTACGGCAGCTCGGCTTCGAGCGCGCGGTCGAAATCGAGATCGACTCGCACGACGATCTCGGCTTTCCCTGCAAAAAATATCTGGTCTCGGAGACGATGGGAAAATGCTCCAACCTGATCTTTCTGAATCAGGACCGCGTGATCGCGGGCGCGCTGAAGACCGTCGATTTCTCGACCTCGCAGAAGCGGCAGATCCTGCCCGGGATCCGTTACGAGCTTCCTCCGCTGCAGAGCGGGAAGGTCACGCCGCTCGGCGCCGACCGGGAGACCTTTCTCCGGGAACGCGCGGCGTTTGAGGGAACGGACGAAAAATTCATCATGGGGCATTACCTCGGCGTTTCTCCTCTGATCGCGCGGGAGATCTCTTTCCGCGCGGGCGGGCGCGGCGCGGAAGCGCTGTGGGAGGAATTTTTCCGGATCTACGAAAACGTCAGGACCGGCGTTTTCGAGCCGGTCCTGCTCCGTGATGCGAAGACCAACGCGCCGACCGAATACAGCTTTACCCGGATCTTGCAGTACGGGGATACGGTGGTGACCGAGATTCGCCCGCACTTCAGCGATCTGACCGACGAATATTTCGGGGAGCGGACCCGCCTGGAGCATCTCCGTCAGCGTTCCTCCGATATCCTCCGGATCCTGACGAACGCCGAGACCCGCCTGAACAAGAAGATCGCGCTTCAGACCGCCGACCTTGCCGCCTGCGCCGAAAAGGACAAGTGGAAGAACGCGGGCGACCTGATCACGGCGAATATGTATCTCCTGAAAAAGGGGATGGAAAAGGCGTCCCTCCCGGATTATTCGACCGGGGAAGCGGTCATGCGGGATGTCACGCTCGATTCCCGACTGACCCCTGCGCAGAACGCGCAGAAATACTATAAAAAATACAACAAGGCAAAATCCGCGGAGACCGCGCTGACCCTTCAGCTGGAGCTTGCGCGGAACGAACTGGAATACGTGCACACGGTCTTCGACGCGCTGACGCGCGCGGAATGCGAGACGGACCTGGAAGAGATCCGCCGGGAGCTTTATCAGAGCGGTTACGCTTCCAAAATGAAGAACTACCGTGCCGCCAAGCCCACGCAGCCGAAGCCGATGTCCTTCCGCACGACGGGCGGATTTACCGTCCTCTGCGGCAAGAACAACAGTCAGAACGACCATATCACGCACAAACTGGCGGGAAAGGGCGATCTCTGGTTCCACGTTCACGGGATCCCTGGCTCGCATACCGTCCTGTTCTGTGACGGCGAGGAACCCGGGGAACAGGACTATACCGAGGCGGCGATCATTGCCGCGACGTATTCCAAGGCGCCGCGGGAACAGAAGGTCGCGGTCGATTACACCCGCGTCAAAAACGTGAAGAAGCCGCCGGCGTCCAAGCCGGGCTTCGTCACCTATTCCACGAATTATTCCGCGTACGTGACCGCGGACGAAGCACTCTGCCAGCGCCTTCGCGCGAAATGACGGAACGAAATGACGAAAAAAGAACGGAAAGAGAAAAGAAACGGAAGGGAACGGTATGGGATCGGATAACGGATACGCGCCCGCGTGGCTCGCGCGGCAGACCTCGCTGATCGGCGGGGAAAAGAACGGGCGGCTTCACCGTGCCTCGGTGCTGGTCGTCGGCGTCGGCGGCGTCGGCGGGGCGGTCGTTGAGGCGCTGGCGCGCGCGGGGGTCGGCAAGCTGACGCTCATCGATCACGACACGGTCTCTCTGACCAATCTGAACCGGCAGATCATCGCCGATCTTTCCACCGTGGGACGCCGCAAGGTCGACGCCTTTGCCGAGCGGATCGCCCGGATCAATCCCGAATGCACCGTGCTTGCTCTGCCGGAATTCTTCGGTGAGGAGAACGCGGAGCGGATCTTTTCCCTTGCCGGACCGGATTACGTCGTGGACGCGATCGACACCGTGACCTCCAAGGTCGTCCTCGCGAAGGAAGCCCTTTCCCGCGGGATCCCGTTTCTCGCCTCGATGGGAACGGGCAACAAGCTCGACCCCTCCCGCCTCCGCGTGACAGACGCCGAAAAGACCTCGGTCTGTCCGCTGGCCCGCGTCATGCGGCAGAAATACCGGGAAGCGGGGCTGAAGCACGTCCGGGTCCTCTGGTCGGACGAGCCGCCCGTCCGCACCGGGGAGCGCGTGCCCGCCTCGATCTCCTTCCTTCCCCCCGCGGCGGGGCTTCTGATCGCCTCCCACGTGATCCGCACGCTGATCGCGGAGGAGGGGGATGCGGAAACGGTTCCGGCTCCGTAACGGACGAAAAAGAACGATAAATAACGAAAAAGAACGCCTTTTTTTTCGGGACGTTCTTTTTTTCTTGCTTTTTCGTCGGGAGTATAGTATAATAAAAGAATAAAAAGGAAAGGACGCCCCGGGGACCGATGAAACGGGGCGCGGGTGAAAGGAAAGAATGGGACCGGGCAGACCGATGGGGCACGTGAACGACCAGTACAGAGTTCCGCCTCCGAAAACCATCCGTGAGGTGCCGCACTATCTGAAGGAGGTAGTGGGCGGCTTCTTTTTCCGACTGTTTTATATTTTCAGACTGGTCTGGGAGACCAGACCGTGGATCCTCTTTATCATGCTCTTCATGTCGGTGTTCAACGGCGTCATGCCGGTCATCGGCGCGAAGATCGGACAGAACCTGCTGAACGCGCTTGCCGAAGCTTTTTCGGCGCACGATTTTGACGCGCAGTTCCCGCGGGTCATGACCGGGCTGGTCGCCCAGTTCGGCTTCATCTTCGTCAACAGCTTCATCGGCAACGTGAACAACATCCTTTCGAGCATCTACGGGGAACTGGTCGTCAACCACATCAAAGTCAAGATCATGAACAAGGCGAAGGAGATCGACCTGAAGTCCTTCGACCTGCCGGAATTCTACGAAAAGCTGGAAAACGCCTCACGTGAGGCGGGTTCCCGTCCGATCCAGATCATGAACGCGACCTTCCGTATCCTGTCCACGCTGATCAGCATCGTCAGCTTCGTCGTGATCATCGGTCAGATCAGCATCTGGGCACCGGTCGTCATCGTCCTGATGGCGGCACCGACGGCGATCGTCAACTTCGTCTACCGCCGCAAGCATTTCAATTACGTCAGACACCGTTCCAAGGACCGCAGACAGATGTCCTACTATTCCGACCTTCTGACCAACAAGGATATGGTCAAGGAGATCCGGATGTTCGGTCTTTCCGATCTCTTCATCGACCGGTATCAGGAGGTCTTCGACCGGTATTTCAAGGGACTGCGGAAGCTCTTCGTCGGAGAGGGGCTCTGGAATATCGGCATCACGATCCTGACCTCGGTCGTCAACTGCGCGCTGTTCCTGTATATCGCCCGGGGCGTCTGCCGCGGCGAGCTGCAGGTCGGTGACTACTCGCTCTATACGGGCGCGCTGAACTCGATCGCGGGCGGCGTCTCCTCCCTGATCGGGACGACGGCGTCGATCTACGAGGGCACGCTCTTCATCAACAACATGATCGCCTTCATGAAGGAAGAGAAGACGATCGCCTCCATTTCCAAGGAACCGCCGGTGCTGGAACGCCACTGCGGACATACCATCGTGTTCGATCACGTTTCCTTCCGTTATCCGGGGACCGAGCGCAACGTCATCAACGACGTCTCCCTGACGCTCAACGCGGGGGATACCGCGGTCCTCGTCGGTCTGAACGGCGCCGGAAAAACGACGCTGATCAAGCTGCTGACCCGTCTTTACGACCCCACGGAGGGAACGATCTACCTCGACGGGCACGATATCCGTGAATACGATACGACCGAACTGTATAAAATGTTCGGTATCATCTTCCAGGACTTCGGCAAGTACGCGGTCTCCGTCACCGATAACATCGCCTTCGGTGAGCTCGGCAAGGAGGTCACGGACGAAGGGATCCGGAGCGCCGCGGTGCAGAGCAACTCGGACGTCTTCATCGACCGCCTGCCCGACGGCTACAACACGCCGCTCATGCGTATTTTCGAGGAAAACGGGATCGAGCTCTCGATCGGGCAGTGGCAGAAGCTTTCGATCGCCCGCGCCTTCTACTCCGATTCCGATATCCTGATCCTTGACGAGCCGACGGCGTCTCTTGACCCGATGGCGGAGCAGGAGATCTACAGTCAGTTCGATTCCCTGCGCAAGGATAAGACGACGATCTTCGTCTCTCACCGTCTCTCCTCCGCGACGACCGCGAACAAGGTCATCGTGCTGGAAAACGGCAGCGTCATCGAAATGGGCAGCCACAGCGAGCTGCTCTCGAAGCACGGGACCTATTACGAGCTGTTCATGACGCAGGCGAGCCGCTATATCGATTCCGTCGACGAGCAGCGCGCAAAAGAGGAGGAAGCCTCCGCGCTCGGCGCGCCGGAGAACGGAAAAGAAGGGACGCCGCACGGCGGCAGATCCTTACGGGAAGATTTCCCGATGGATCACGGCACGGCGGAGAGAAAGCGCCCGCCGCGGCCCGGGACCGACGAGCACCCTGAAGAGCACTCTGAAGGGCACCCTGAAGGGCACCTGAAAGGGCCGAAGAACGGCGGACCCGCGGCAGGGTTCTGATTGATCCCAAAACGATACCGAGAAAGGCAATACGATGAATGAACTTCCTTTTCACGGCGCGGATATCCTTCTGCCCCGTGTCCCGACCGACGTCTGGCCGGTGGTCGCGTGCGACCAGTACACCTCCGAGCCCGAATACTGGACGGAAACCGAAAAGACCGTCGGTACCGCGCCCTCCGCGCTCCGTCTGATCCTCCCCGAGGTCTATCTGAACGGGAACGTCACGGAACGGGTGGAGCAGATCAACGCCGCGATGGCGGACTACCTGAAAAACAACGTCTTTACCGAGTATCCGGACGCGATGATCTATCTCGAACGGACGCTTGCGGACGGCAGAGTGCGCCGCGGTCTGATCGGTGCGATCGACCTTGATGCCTACGAATACGAGGCGGGCAAAAAGCCGCCGATCCGCTCAACCGAGGGAACGGTGCTTTCCCGCATCCCGCCGCGCGTGGCGATCCGGAAAGACGCGCCGCTTGAGCTGCCGCACGTCATGCTGCTCTGCGACGACCCGCTCCGCACGGTCATCGAACCGCTTGCCGGGGCAAAGGAACGGATGCGCAGGGTGTACGATCTGACGCTGATGCAGAACGGCGGCAGGGTCGCCGGCTGGCTGCTCGACGCGGAAGCACGGGCAGACGTGGACGCGGCGCTGAAGGCGCTGAAGACCGCGCGGGAAAAGGAAAACGGCACGCCGATGCTCTTTGCCGTCGGCGACGGCAATCATTCTCTTGCGACTGCCAAGACCTGCGCGGCGATGTCCGACGATCCGGCGGCACAGTGCGCGCTGGTGGAGCTGGTCAATATCCACGACTCGGCGCTCGATTTTGAACCGATCTACCGCGTGCTGACCGGGACCGATCTGACGGCCCTGCGGGAGGCACTGGACGCCGCGTTCCCGAGGGTGCCGTACGAAGGCTCTTCTCCCGTGACGGTGGTCACCGGGGAAGAGGAGACGGCGTATTACGTTTCCGGTCTGACCTCCGGCGCGGTACAGGAATTCATTGACGCTTATCTGAAGGAACACAGCGGCGAGGTCGACTATATCCACGGCGAAGAAGTGACCCGGCGCCTCGCACAGGCGGAGGGCGCTGCCGGATTCCTGTTTGACGGGATCTCGAAGGCAGAGCTTTTCCCCTGGGTCGAAAAGAACGGAGCTCTCCCGCGCAAGACCTTCTCGATGGGAGAGGCGCACGACAAACGGTATTATATGGAGGCGCGCCGGATCCGCACCCACGTCCGCGCCTATCCCGGGATACGCCGGATCCTCAGCTTCGTCCGCCGCGCGGTCGACGATTACGCGATGATCGGGGAGGGCGACGTGATCGCGGTCGGCATTTCGGGCGGGAAGGATTCGCTCACGATGCTGACGGCGCTGCGGGAATTGCAGCGCTTCTACCCGAAAAGGTTTGAACTGAAGGCACTTGCCGTCTCCCTCTTTCCCGAGGCGGATTATTCGGAGATCGGCACCTTCTGCGATAAGCTCGGCGTTCCGCTGACCGTCGTCCGGACTGAGATCGGTCACGTCGTGTTCGATACCCGGAAGGAAAAGAATCCCTGTTCCCTCTGCGCACGGATGCGCCGCGGTGCGCTCCACGACGCCGCAAAGGAGCTGGGCTGCAATAAGCTGGCGCTCGGGCACCACTTTGACGATACGGTGGAGACGTTCATGCTCAACCTCGTTCACGAGGGACGGCTCGCGTCCTTCCTTCCCGTCACCTGGCTTTCCCGCAAGCAGCTGACGGTCATCCGCCCGCTGCTCTACGTCAGGGAAAAGGACGTCCGGTATTTCGTCGGAAAAACGCCGCTGCCCGTACTGAAAAATCCCTGCCCCGCCGACGGCGAGACCGAGCGGGAAGCAATGAAGCAACTTCTGACCTCGCTGGAAAAGCAGTACAAAGGCGTCAAGCACCGCATCTTCGACGCGATGCGCAAGGAAGGACTGTTTGAAAGGACCGAAGAGGATGCGGAAGAGGAGACGTAACGTCTTCCGCCCGTTTGATCGAAACAAACGAGAACCCCCTCGGAAAAGAGAGATGAACTCTTTTCCGAGGGGGCTTTTTCGTCCGGGAAGGACTTACAGCGATTTGAACCTCTTCCATTTCCGGATCAGCAGTGCGAGGATCACCGACGCCGCGACCGAAATGCCGAGCCAGATCGCGACGGTCACGAACCAGCCGCGGGTCTCCGCAATATTGCCGAAGCCGTAGGTGGCGATCGCCGCACCGACGTAGATCGTGGAATTGAAGATCCCGGAGACGGTTGCCGCGCGGCGGTATTTGCCGAAGCAGACCGGGATCACGGTGCTGAACATATAATTGTAACCGATGATGCAGACCGCGATCAGACCGAGACAGAGGAGGGAAACGGGAAGCGGCGTTTTTTCAAGGTTCAGGATGACCAGCGTCGGGACCGCGGTGAGCGCCATATAGAAGAGCGCGTTTGCGATCTCGTTCTCACGGAACAGCTTCCGGTAGGTGAAGGAGGAGATATACACGCCGCACAACTCGGAGATCGGCATGATGACGGTCAGCGCCGTGGACCAGGCGGGGGAAAGATGGTAGGTGTCCTTGATCAGCGAGGGGACCCACGTCAGGATCCCTTCCTTCAGCATCCCGTGGCAGAGCGTCGGGATCAGCAGGAAAACGGCGCCGGAAAGGAGGAGAAGAGGGAAGAAGGCGGTCGCTTTTTCCGTCGGTTCCCCGGCGGGGGAGGCGGGGAGCGGCGCGGGCTCCGGCGGGTCGATCATCCCGCGGCGCGCCTTGGAGGAGATCGCCGTAAAGATCAGAAAGACGGCGAACAGAATGGCAAAGGCAGCGAAGAAGGTGATCTTCCAGTTGATCGACGCGGTAAAGCTGCCGAGAAAATAGGCAAGGATCGTACCGACCGGAGAGGAAGAGAGGATGTTCTCCACGTAGGACTTCCGTTTTTCCTCTGCGACCACGCCGGAGAGCAGGAAGACGATCGGGGACCACATCATCGACTGCAGAAATCCGTTCAGGCTCCATGTGAACAGCATGATCCAGTAATTCGCGCCGGAGAGCCCCATGATGAGGTTTGCCGCCGCGGAGCCGATCAGCCCGGTGCGGATCATGCGGATCGGGTCGATCCGGTCGGCGAGGATGCCGTTGATCAGGTGCCCCGCCGCGTAGCAGATAAAGTAGCAGGAGCAGATGAAGCCGGTCTGCGACATGGTCATGACGCCGCCGTCTGTCAGCGCAGCGATCGCGACCTTGAAGGTGTTTCTGCCGATATACGCCGACATATAGGTCAGCCAGCAGGAGAGAAAAAGCAGCCTGCTGAGCGAACGGTCGGGAAGGATTTTATTGAGTCTCATTGTCATGGTTCCTTTACGTTGATGGTACCATCATAGCACAAAACCGTGCGGGATTCTATATGGAAAACAGACAAATTCCGCGCTTTTTCTCATATCCGTGCTATGAAAACGCACAGACGCGGCGAACGGGATCGGGTGCGCCGCCCGTACGCTGCCCGGCTCAGACCCGGTTTTCCGTTTTTTTCGCGGAATCTATTGCATTTAGGGAGAAAACATGATAAAATAAGAAAAATGTTTGTATCTTTTCGGAAGGGAGAAGAAAACCGTGACGTACGATCCGCTCATGTCGGAAGAAGAATACCGCGCGTCGAAGCGCCGTCCGCTGCTTTTACTGATCCCCGCGATCCTGCTGATCGCGGCGGCGTGCCTCATCCTGTACTTCTCCCGTTTTTCGACCGGCTTTCATATGATGATGAACGGGACGTTCTATAACGACGCGCCCTTTCACCGGACGGGCGCGGGGCTCCGCTGTGTGGACGGACGCTGGTATTCCTTTGACGCGGACGGCTATGCTCTCGGCGGCTGGTGCGAGAAGGACGGCGGGGAGGCGTACGCGCTCCCCTCGGGAAGACTGGTGACCGGCGTCGTGATGGTCGACGGTGAAAAATACTGCTTTGATTCCGATTGCAGGATGGTGAAAAACGGCTTTTATACCGTCGTCTCCGACGAAAAGCAGTACGAGACCTATTATTTCGACGAAGAAGGGCACGCTCTGCGCGGCTGGCAGGAGATCGGCGGCAAGACCTACCACTTCGGCGAGAACTGCGCGATGTCGCTCGGCATGGTGGAGCTGGAAGGAAAGACCCGCTTCTTCACGAACACGGGCTCGATGGCACGCGGCTTCCGCAAATCGGGCGATAAGACGTTTTATTTTGATGCGGACGGCGCCGCGATGCGCGGATTGGTCGTGATCGACGGCGGGTTCTACTATTTTGACGACGATCACGTGATGCAGACCGGCTTCCTGACCCTGCCCGGGGATACGCAGCAGCGTCTTTTCGGGGACGACGGACGTCGCGGGAACGGCATCACCGAGTACGGCGGGAACACCTATTTCACCGACCCGTACGGCGTGATCCGGACCGGAGAGATCGAGTACGGCGGCAAACGGTACTTCTTTTACGACAACGGCGTGATGAAGACCGGCTGGTCGGTCGCCGGGGAAAGAAGACAGTATTACGATCGCGGGGTCATGGCGTTCGGGTGGACGGTCATCGACGCGTCCCTCTACTATTTTGACGACGACGGGTATCTCGTGACCGGAGATTACGAGATCTTCGACGAGATGTACCATTTTGAGGAGAACGGTCAGTTCTCAAGCGGATGGATGTCCTATCAGGGCGATAAATACTACAACGATCCGTTCGGTTATCACATGACCGGACTTCTGGAGATCAACGGCTGGTACTATTTCTTTGCCGACGACGGCAAAATGGCGACCGGCTGGCACGAGGAGCCCGACGGCGCGTGGTACTGGTTCGGGAACGACGGCGCAGGTGCCAAGGGGCTGAAGCTGATCGACGGCGTCAAATATTATTTCGACGAGACGGATTCGGAATGCTATACCGGATTCATGCAGATCGAGGGCTTTACGTATTATTTTGACGGGATCAACGGCGCTCTGACCGGGACCCACGTCATCGACGGTGAGGAATATACCTTTGCCGGCAACGGCATCCTCGCGTCCGAGATCGAAGAAGGCAGAAAATAAGGAACGAAAGTGCAGGTTGGAGCATGAAAAAGATCCAAATCGGGCGGTTCAGAAGGATCACGACGATCGACAATACGATCGAATGCGAGAGCTGTCCCATCAAACTGAAGAAAGGGACGATCATCGAGGACCGGAGCCGGCATCTCAGGATGCTGAACCTGATCATGGTGAACAAGGGCAACGTGACCGTTGACGAGATCGAGGTCAAGATCCTGATGTTCGACGAATACGGGAATCAGATCCCCGCGAACGACGGCAGCAACTGTATCACCGGTACCTTCCGCACGAGAGGCTGCCGCCCGGACGAGACGGCGGGAGAGGAAGAGATCATCATCCTCGCCTCCGAAAAGGTGGAGGACTGCTCGGTCATGATCTCCCGTGTGCTGACCGCGGGCAACGTCGAGCTCTGGTACGACGAGACCGACTATACGGTCAAAAACACCGACAACGTCCGTATGGTCTCTCCGAAAAAGAACAAGAGGATCCGCATCGGTCTGCTGATCGCGCTCGCAGCGGCGATCGTGCTTTACGGGGTGATCCTCGGCGGGGCGATCGTGCAGCAGAAGGTGATCGCGCCGCAGCGGGACCGGAAGTTCGTTGAGGACTGCCTGAAAAAAGAGAATTACGACGGCGCGGCCGCGCGCGCCGAAAAGATGGGCGACCGTGCGCTGAAGGAGCAGGTCCTTGCGGAGGCGATCTCCGTCCGCATTTCCGAAGGGGAATACCGGAAGGCGCTCGATTACGCGGCGAGATCCTCCGATCCTTCGATCTATCAACAGACGATGGCGCGCGTTACCGATCTGCTGTTCGGGCAGGGAAAATACGACGAGGCGCTGGATTACGCCTCCCTTTCGGGCAGTGACGACCTGCGCCGCGATCTGTACCGCCGCACGGTCACGCATTACGCCGACCAGTGCGACTATAAGACCGCGCTGATCTACGTGGCGCTGAGCGGGGAAGACGATATGCTTCCTTCGATTTACGCGTCCGCCGTGGAATACTACCGCGGGATCGGAAAATACGGCGCGGCACTGGATTACGCGACCCGGTCGAAGGACGATACGCTGATCCGCTCGGTCTACGAGCCTGCCGTCATGCAGTGCGTCGAAAACGAGGATTACGATACCGCAGCGCGTTATATCGCGGAGGCGGGCAATCCGTCGGGGACCGCCGTGACCGAAAGCCTGCGCGCGGAGATCATTGCCGGCGCGGACCTGAGCTATCTGCGGCGCAATACCGAACTGTTCTATCCGATCATGAACGGCAACGAGATCCGCCGCCTCTTCGCGCATCCGATCGGGATCCGTACCGAGGCGATCGGCATCACCAAAACGGGGACGCTGACGGGCAGCCGCAGCTTCTTCGGCTGGTCGGAGATCGTCTCCGCCGTGAACGGTGAGAACCATACCGTCGGACTGAAGAACGACGGCACGGTCATTTCCGCGGGCTCCAACGAATACGGCGCCTGCAACGTTTACGATTGGCAGAACATCACCGCGATCGCAGCGGGCGAGCAGCATACGGTCGGCCTCCGTGCCGACGGGACGGTCGTCGCGGTCGGTTCCAACGATTACAACCAGTGCGACGTCGGTGAATGGACGGATATCGTTCAGGTCGCCGCAGGCCAGTTCTTTACGCTCGGACTGAAAAAAGACGGCACGGTCGTTGCCTGCGGACAGAACGCCGCGGGACAGTGTGAGGTTTCCCGCTGGACCGAGATCACGCAGATCAGCTGCGGCGACTCTCACTCCCTCGGGCTCCGCTCCGACGGGACCGTGGCAGCGGCGGGCGTCGGGACCTCGGAAAAATGCATGGTCGGTGACTGGACCGATATCGTGGAGATCGCCGCGGGCTCGGTGCATTCGGTCGGCATCCGCCGGGACGGCACCGTCGTCATGGCGGGCGGCTCCAACGGCTCCTGCGGCAGCGTTTCCGGCTGGACCGATATCATTGCGGTTGCCGCGGGCAAGGTCAACGTGCTCGGCGTTGACCGTTACGGCAACGTGTACTGCATCGGCGACGGCAAAGCCGACGTGTCCGGGATGCAGAACCTGGTCGGCAGTTATTTCTGATTTTCATGTGAGGCTAAGCCTCAGGAGGTAATATCGTATGTATCAACCGAACCGTAAATTCAAAGTGGGCGTGATCGGCGCGACCGGTATGGTCGGTCAGAGATTTCTCTGCCTGCTGGACGGACATCCGTATTTTGACGTCACCGTCCTCGCTGCTTCCGCCCGTTCTGCGGGCAGGACCTACGCCGAGGTCGTCGAGGGCAGATGGAAGCTCGATCTTCCGATCCCCGAATACGCGAAAAACATGGTGATCGTTGACGCGGCGGAGGTGGAAAAAGTCGCCTCCAAGGTCGACTTCGTCTTCTGCGCCGTGGATATGAAGAAGGACGAGATCCGCGCGCTGGAGGAGGCCTACGCCAAGGCGGAGACGCCCGTCGTTTCCAACAACTCCGCGAACCGCGGCACGCCCGACGTTCCGATGGTCGTCCCGGAGATCAACCCGGAGCATCTTGAAGTCATCCGGCAGCAGCGGAAGCGCCTCGGCACGAAGCACGGCTTCATCGCCGTCAAGCCGAACTGCTCGATCCAGTCCTACGTTCCGCTTCTGACCCCCCTGCTCGATCTGAAGCCCACCTTTGTGACCGCCACGACCTATCAGGCGATCTCCGGCGCGGGCAAGACCTTCCGTGAGTGGCCCGAAATGATCGACAACGTGATCCCCTATATCGGCGGGGAAGAGGAGAAGAGCGAAAAGGAACCGCTGAAGGTTTGGGGTACCCTGACCGAAAACGGCATCGTTCCCGCGGTCTCTCCCGTGTTTGACGTCCAGTGCATCCGCGTCCCGGTGACGAACGGGCATCTTGCCGCCGTCTTCGTCAAGTTTGAGAAGAAGCCCGAGCGTGAGGAGATCCTCCGCCGCTGGAAGGAATACCGCGGTATCCCGCAGGAGCTTGAGCTCCCCTCCGCACCGAAGCAGTTCCTCACCTACTTTGAGGAGGATAACCGTCCTCAGACCGGTGTAGACCGTATGCTTGAAAACGGTATGGGCATCGCCGCGGGACGTCTCCGCGAGGATGAATCCGGTCCTTACGACTACAAGTTCATCGGTCTCTCCCACAACACCCTCCGCGGTGCCGCGGGCGGCGCCGTCGAGATCGCGGAGCTGCTCTGCGCGCAGGGCTGGATTAACGCAAAGGAATGATTGAATCATCAAAAAGTGTTCACGGCAATATTGCTGTGAACACTTTTTGCTTTTCAAATAAAAAGAGCCGAATGATTT
>JAZLIW010000187.1:0-14874 GCA_045617585.1 Eubacteriales bacterium | reverse complement strand
TATTTTGACGGCAACGAAAAATCGAAGCGGGTCCAGGAAAAGTGCGGCTTCGTTTATCATCACACGAACGAAAACGTGGAATGGAAGCTGATGAATATGGTCCTTACCGAGCACGTCACGCGGCTGCCCAAAGATAAATGGGAAAGCGACGTTCGGGGAAACGGATCTCCGGCGTGATCTGCGCCGCAAGAAACGACAAAAAGTCTGATTCACGGGTCTCATGAATCAGACGTTTTTGCTTGCGGCAGACCGTTTTCCTGCAGGATCAGAAGCTGCTGTGATCTTTGAAGGCAGGGAACAGGAGAACGCTGTTTTTAGCCGCGAGTTTTTTCGCGGCGTCCGTGAACTGCGCCGTCGTAACGACCGCGGCAAGATCGGTACCGTAATAATCTCTTGCGGCGTGAATTTCCTGAATCGCGGAAATGCCGACATTTGACTTGTAATGCTTGCACTGAACGGCGATCTTTTTACCCTTCGGATCAACTGCGATGATATCCGCACCGTAATCCCCGGTCTTTTCCGTGACCCGGACCTTGGCATATCCCGCTTCTTTCATACGCGCGGCTACGTATTCCTCATACTCAAAACCGTTCATTTCTGCGACGGCTTTCTTCGGCGCGGGTTTTCTGTTTCGGCGCCTGATCAGCAGGACCGTCAGAAGAACAAGCAGGAGTATGGCGGTACCGAGCGCAAACCATTTCCAATGATCTTTCACGAACCCGAGAGAACCGAGCGCAATGAGGATTAACACCCCGACGATCGACTCGTCTTCACGGTTTTTCTTTCGTCTTGCCATATCAGCGGTTCAGACCCCCAGATATCCGGCAAGGACTTTCAGGGTGTTCCACACGCCGTCGATATGGCTCCGCTCGTAGCCGTGGCTGGCGTAAACACCGGAGCCGATCAGACCGTGACGGATATCGGCACCGGACCGGAGCGTTGCCTCGACGTCGGAGCCGTAATGCGGGTAAACGTCAACGGCGTAATCCGCGCCCGTCTTTTTCGCGGCGTCGATCAGCTTGCCGATGACCTCGTAGCTGTAAGGCCCGCCGGAATCCTTCGCGCAGATCGAGACCTTCTTTTCGGTGCAGGAAAGACCGTCGCCGACGCAGCCCATATCCACGCTGATCGCCTCGGTGACGCCGGCGGGGACCGGACCGGAACCGCCGTGCCCGACCTCCTCGTAGACCGTGACGTGGACCCAGACCTTCCGCTCCGGAAGGATACCCGCGTCCTTCAGATATTTCGCGAGCCCGAGCAGGATCCCGACCGACAGCTTGTCATCGAGAAAACGGCTCTTGAGATAACCGCTTTCGGTGATGACGGCGCGGGGATCGAA
This sequence comes from Eubacteriales bacterium, assembly GCA_045617585.1. GTDB lineage: Bacteria > Bacillota > Clostridia > Oscillospirales > CAG-272 > CAKRZE01. The sequence goes on along the minus strand of JAZLIW010000187.1, from coordinate 13,535 downwards.
GCAGACCGCGTCGCCGACCTCGATACCGAGCGCACGAGTCCCGTCCGCGTTCGTTACGTCCTCGTCAAGGACGATCTCGGTCGTGTCGAAGGAACGCTTGACGTCTCCGTATGCGCCGTTGACGTGGACCGAGGCGTTGACGAGCTGCAGCGTACCGGAGATCGCTTTCCCGTCCCGGGTGCGGACGCGCACGTTTTCCGCCTCCGCGTTTTCGGCGCGCATCCCGCCGAGGGGCGTCACACGGAGACGCCCGCTGCCCTTGATCTCGGCGACCATCGCGCCGAGCGTATCGGCGTGCGCCTCGAGGAGCAGCGCGTCGGCGGCGTCGGTCCCGCCGAGGTCAATGAGAACGCCGCCTTTTTTCGTGATCTCCGTCGGGTAACCGAGGGAGGAGAACGCCTCCTTTACCCATTCCGCCGCTTTTTTCGTGTATCCGGTGGGGCTGTCGATCCCGATCAGTTCCACCGCTTTTGCCGCGGCATATTCCGCGTATTTCCGTTCCATCATCCGTATTCCTTTCCTTTTTTGGACTATTATAGCACGGAAAACGGCCCGATTCAAGAAAATACGGAAAAAACTGTAAAATAAATCTTGCAATTTCAGAAAGCTTATGATATAATGTTCCCACTATTGTGAGAACGTGTTTTTCACGTTCCGCCGCTTTCCGGAAAACGGGCAGGGAAGCGAAAAAACGAAAACAGCCCGGAAAAAGAAAGGAAAATTATCATGAAAAAGCTTCTTGCGATTCTTCTTGCCCTGACCATGGTCGCGTGCATCTTCTGCCTTGCTTCCTGCGACAGCGGCAACGAACCAGCGAAGGAAACCGATCCTGCGGCGACCGACGCTCCTACCGAACCCGCGACCGATGCTCCCACCGAGCCTGCCGAGACCGTTGATCCCGCTCTCATCTACGCTGACAAGTACGTCAAGCTTGCTGGTAAGGTCGACGTTGATTCCGTTGACGGTGTCGGTGCCAAGGAAGACGGCTCCGAGGATGCGAAGATGCTCTTCGACGGCGACTCCCAGACCAAGTGGTGCGTGATCGTCAAGACCGAGGACAAGTGCATCTCCATCCAGTGGCAGATGACCGAGGCCGCCGAGATCACCGCTTACACCTTCACCTCCGCGAACGACTCTCCCGAGAGATATCCGAACGACTGGACCTTCTACGGCTCCAACGACGGGGAAGAATGGACCGAGATCGACACCGTTGAGGGTGCCGAGACCATTACCGAGTTCTTCACCGAGTCCGAGATCTTCGAGATCGACTCTCCTGCTGCTTACTCCTACTACAAGATCAACTTCACCAAGAACGGCACGACTGAAGCTCCTACCGTGATCTACCAGATCTCCGAGCTCACCATTCTCGGTGATCTCGCCTGATCGATCGTACTTCATGAAAAAGGACCGCTGCGCATCCGCGCGGCGGTCTTTTTGACATCACTCTATTGTTCACAAAATGTTTATAATTTTTTCCTTGCCAAACACGGGCGAATGTGCTATAATGATACGCACAAGTGAAGAAAAACCTACTGCACCAAGGAGAAGTACTCAAGTTGGTGAAGAGGCGCCCCTGCTAAGGGCGTAGGTCGGGAAACCGGCGCGAGAGTTCGAGTCTCTCTTTCTCCGCCAGCCTCGGAAGTGTCCGTAAAGACGCTTCCGAGGCTTTTTTTACGCTTTTTTTGGAAATGGCCGGACGCCGTGTTTTTTCTTCGGGACACGTCAAAGGGGCTGCCTCACGGATATGAGACAGCCCCTTGTTTTGTGACGGACGGAGGGAAGGGATCAGCCGCCGATCTTTTCGATCTTTCCGATAAACTCTTCGACGGCGCTCGCGATCTTCTGCTCGTCGCTTGCGTAGGCGGATACGATATTGTACTTGCCGGGGTTTTTCGTCATATAGTTCTGCATCGTGGTGGCGAATCCGCCGAAGTTCATGACCTCGCCGATATCGACCATCCGGTGCGCGAAGATGAGATCCAGCATCTCCTGGGACTCGTCGTCGCGGGCGGATTTGGTTTTCAGCGTGACGTCGTAATACGCGTGGGTCAGATCGTAATGGGAGGCGGCTGCCATCGCTTCCATGATGAAGCCGACGATATCGGGATTCAGCTCGCAGGAGAGAACGGACATGAAGCCGGTCGTGTGACGGGAGATCATGCTGATATAATCGTTCTGACTTTCGTCGTATTTCGGAGACGGTAGGATACCGAAGTCGATGCTTTCCTCGCCTCGCATCGCGCGGGCGTCGTCCATGCGCATCCAGAAGAACAGACCGTGACCGTCGATGAAAAGCTGACGGTAGTAGATGCTGTCGGTGTTGGCGATCGCGTGATGGTTCAGGAAGTTGGGCTCGTACATGATATCGCAGACGCGGGTGAAGACGTTGATGTTGTCCTCTTGCGAGAAAACGTACTCGGGATAGTCCCAGTTGTCCTTGACGGTCAGACGCCCGCTGCCGCCGAAGAAGAAGGAGGTGGCAACGTCGGAGCCGCCGAGGAAGGAGAAGACGTCCTCGTCTTCCACCAGTTTGCCGTCGCCGTTCACGTCGCTCTCGAAGCCCTGCATGATGTCCTCAAGGGTGTCAAACGTCCAGTTCCCCGCGGAGGCGAGGGCGTAAACGTCGGTGACGCCGTTATCTGCAAGGATCCTCTTGTTGAACGCCATGCCCGCGGTCGCGTCCTCGTCCGTGACGTTATAGGAGGACGCCATCAGGTAGTTCCGCCCGCCGAAGGAAAGCTCGTGACGGATATTCTGGTCCCAGTAGGGCTTGTCAAGATCAACGTATTCAAAGGCGGTCTCAAAGTCGAGGCAGTCGCCCTCGACCACGACGCTCGGCACGTCAACGAGGCGCGCGTAGACCAGATCGTAGAGGTCGTCGTTCGTGGCGACGGCGGAACGCATCTTGCTGATGACCTCGTTATAGAGCTCCGTGGAGTAGTCGATCTCGAAATCGTACTTCTGCGTCAGACGGGTGTTGCGCGTGTAGACCACGTCGTTGATCGGGTCGCCGGTGACGCTCTCGGCGTAGATATCCATGTTCTTACGCGATTCCCAGCCCTCGAGGTACCAGTGCAGGACGGTGTACGTATATCCGTCGAACGTGAGGTCGGGAAGATCGGCATGGACGAGCTCGCTTTCCGGCGTTCCTTCGGTCTCGGGCGGGAGGGTGTCCTTTTCGGGCCCCTTCTCCGATACGCATCCGGTGAAGACCGCTGCCATCGTCAAAAGGGCAAGGAGCAGGGCAAAGAGACGGAGAAAAAAAGCTTTTTTCATTCTTAAAAATTCAAACCTTTCGCCGTTTCGGCACAGGACTTACTTTTCGAGCGATTTCAGGCAGTCGAAGCAGATCTTTGCCTCGGTGGGTCCGTCGGGAGAGAGGGTCTCGCTCTCGACGATCATCTCGATGCCGTGCTCCTTCGCGTAAGCGTAGACCGCGGGAACGGGTGCGGTGCCCTGTCCGAGCGGGAAGCCGCGGCAGTTCGCGTCGCCGTCCTTGATGTGGATCAGACGGACGCGGTCGGACAGCTTCGTGAGGAGCGCGATCGGATCGACGCCGGCGTTGTACGCCCAGTAGGTGTCGATCTCGAAGAGCAGGGAGGTGCGCTTCTGGAGCTCTTCGTGGATGATCTGACCGTCGTTGTTCGGACGGAACTCGTGCGAATGATTATGGTAGTGGAGTGCGATGCCCTCGGCGGCGAGAACGGGCTGCGCGGCGTTCATCACGTCGATGAAAGCGCTGAGCTTGGCGGCGTCCGAGAGATCGGCGCCGGGAACGACGTAGTTCGTGCAGCCGATCTTGTGGTGGTACTCGATGGAGGCGCGGATATTGTCCTTCGTCAGTCCCTCCCAGCCGGAGTGCGTGCCGATCGCGGTCAGGCCGTTCTCCTCAAGGAGCGCCTTGACCTGCTCCGCGGTCCTGCCGAAGAACCCGGCGAACTCGACTTTTTTGTAGCCGATGCCGGCGGTAACGCGGATCGCTTCCTCAAAGTCCTTTCCGGTAAGGTCGCGGATGCTGTAAAGCTGAAGACCGTATTCCATAAGAAGGCTCCTTTCAGTTGATGGCGACGGAATGACCGACCCTTGCGGACTCGTAGATCGCGTCGATGATCTTCATCAGGCAGAGCCCGTCCTCCGCGGTGGCACGGCAGGGGACCAGACCCTCGGAAGCGTCGACGAAGCCCTTGATCTCGGCGTCGAACGCGGGCGTGAAGCGGAAGGATTTCTCGCCTTCGGGCGTGAATTCGACGAACTGATGATCCTTGACGGCGATGATATTCATGTCGTTCATGTTGGTGCCCGCCTTGGTACCGAAGAGCTGGACCTCACCGACGTCGCCTCGGATGTTGAGGTTGAAGCTTGCTTCGACCGAGATCGTGAAGCCGTTATCGAACTTGATCATCGCGGTGGTGAAATCCTCGACGGTGTAGGGATGACCGCCCTCTTCCACGCTCCACGCCTTTTCGGCACCGTCCGCGCGGTGCGGGCCGAGGTTGTCGTAGGTCATGCCGAAGGCCTCGACGGGCTTCGGGCAACCGGCGAGATAACGGGTCAGGTCGATGACGTGAACGCCGAGGTCGATCAGCGGACCGCCGCCGGAGAACGCCTTGTCACCGAACCAGCCGCCGGGGCAGCCGGACTTGCGGAGGTAAGTCGCCTTGGCGTAATAGATATCGCCGAAGACGCCCTCGTCGGTCAGCTTCTTCACGGCGTCGGCGTCTTCACCGAAGCGGCGGACGAAGCCGATCTGCAGCAGATGCCCGGTCTCCTTCGCGGTGTCGACCATTTCCTGCGCTTCCGCGGCGTTCATCGCCATCGGCTTTTCGCAGATGACGTCCGCGCCGCCCTTCAGAGCGGTGATCGTGCAGATCTTGTGCGCGGCGTTCCACGTCGTGACGCTGACGAGGTCGAGCTTCTCGTTCTTCATCATTTCTTCCGCGTCGGTATACCAGTGCGGGATACCGTAGTGCGCGGCGTACGCTTTGACCTTGTTTTCGTCGATATCGCAGGCGGCAACGACCTCACAGCGGTCGGGCATCTGACGGTACCCGTGCATATGGCAGTTGCTGATGTTTCCGCAGCCGATGATGCCGATTCTTTTCTTTTCCATAGGATGAGATCTCCTTTTCGGTTTTCATGTCGTATTCGAGGGCGGGTTTGCCCGTTCCTTCCTATTTTACTCTTTTTATTCACAAAAGTCAACAGAAAACCGTCGGTTTGCACGCCGGTTTTTGAAGAAAACGGCCAAGAATGGCAGGGTGGGAAGGGCAAATGTAAATATTTTCTGAACTTTGCCGAAAAACTTGCATCTCCTGATAAGATATGGTATAATAACCGATGGTCTAAATACACACACGGCTCTTTTTTCGGTGCTTTTTGCGTTGTACGGAGCCGTGGTGGAACAACCGAAGAAAGGAAAAAAGAAACATGGCAATCATCACGATCAAGCAGCTCCTCGAAGCAGGTGTCCACTTTGGTCACCACACGAGAAGATGGAACCCCAAAATGGCGGAGTACATCTTCACCGAAAGAAACGGCATCTACATTATCGACCTCCAGAAGACCGTCAAGAAGTTTGAAGAGGCGTATATGTTCGTCCGTGACCTGTCCGCCGAAGGCGGCTCTCTCCTGTTCGTCGGCACCAAGAAGCAGGCTGCCGATGCGATCAAGGAAGAGGCTACCCGCTGCGGTCAGTACTACGTCAACGTCCGTTGGCCCGGCGGTATGCTGACGAACTTCAAGACCATCAAGAAGTCCATCGCCCGCCTCAAGTCCCTCGAAAAGATGAAGGAAGACGGCACCTTCGATCTTCTTCCCAAGAAGGAAGTCGCCAAGCTCATCAAGGAAATGACCGACCTCGAGAAGAACCTCGGCGGTATCAAGTCCATGGACCGTCTGCCCTCCGCGGTGTTCATCGTTGACCCCCGCAAGGAGCACATCGCCGTTCTCGAAGCGAAGAAGCTCGGTATCCCGGTCGTCGCGATCGTCGATACGAACTGCGATCCCGATGACGCAGATTATATCATCCCCGGCAACGATGACGCGATCCGTGCGATCAAGCTCATCTCCTCCGTCCTTGCCGACGCCATGATCGAAGGCAAGCAGGGCGAGCAGTTCGAGGAAGGCAGCGAAGCCGCTGCTGAAGAAAAGGCAGAGACCGAGAACGCCTGAGTCGTTCTCTTTCCGTGCGATACCCATCCGGCGGGCGGTATCGTGCGAAGAACCCGCCGGAGAAAAGGAAGATTAGCAAATGGCTGTTTCTATTAAAGCAAGTGACGTCGCCGCTCTTCGTGCGAAGACCGGCTGCGGTATGATGGAATGCAAGAAGGCTCTCGTCGAGGCTGAGGGCAACGAAGAAAAGGCGATCAAGCTCCTCCGTGAGAAGGGCCTTGCCACTGCCGCCAAGAAGGCTGACCGTATCGCCGCAGAGGGCGTCGTCGATATCCTCGTTTCCGAGGACGGCAAGACCGCTGCGATGGTCGAGGTCAACGCCGAGACCGACTTCGTCGCGAAGAACGACGAGTTCAAGGCTTTCGTCAAGGGCGTGCTCCGCACCATTCTCGCGTGCAGACCCGCTGATGTCGAGGCACTCAAGGCCTGCAAGTTCGATGGTTCCGATCTGACGGTCAACGACGTTCTCGTCGAGAAGATCGCCACCATCAAGGAAAATATGTCGATCCGCCGCTTCCTCGTGGAAGAGGGCAATATGAGCACCTATATCCACGGTGCCGGCGTCACCGGCGTCATCGTTACCTTTGAGGGTGACGACGTCGTCATCAACAACGCTGAATTCCCGGCGATCGCAAAGAACGTCGCGCTTCAGGTCGCGGCTATGAACTGCCTCTATGCCTTCCGTGAGGAGGTCCCGCAGGCAGCGCTGGACGAGGAAAAGGAAGTTATCCTCGCGCAGATCAAGAACGATCCCAAGAACGCATCCAAGCCGCAGCAGATCCTCGACAAGATGGTCATCGGCAAGCTCGGCAAGTACTACGAGACCTACTGCCTCGCGGATCAGGCTTACGTCAAGGACGATTCCATGACGGTCGCCAAGTACCTCGAGACCGAAGGCAAGCGCCTCGGCGGTGCCCTGAAGCTCAAGGGCTTCAAGCGCTACGAAAAGGGCGAAGGCCTGCAGAAGAGAGAAGACAACTTCGCGGAAGAGATCGCAAGCCTCGTTAAGTAATCCGGTTCATCTGACTGCCGCATTTTCCGGTGCGGCAGTCTTTTTTTGTGTAAAAAGACGCGGCAGGTCAAAAAATACTGTTTACAAAATTGCATTTTTGTGGTATAATTGATAAAATCGAAGTACTATGGGGGTGTCTACCAATGAATCTTCCTTACAAACGCGTTCTTCTCAAGGTGTCCGGAGAAGCGCTGAAACATGACAATCCCGACCGTGTGATCGACGACGCGTTTACCGACGAGATCGCCGGTGCCATCGGCGAATGCGTCAGACAGGGCGTTCAGGTCGCAGTCGTGATCGGAGCGGGCAATATCTGGCGCGGTGCCAGACAGGGCAGAGGCATGGACCGCTGTCTTGCCGATCATATGGGAATGCTGGCGACCTGCATCAACTGTCTCGGCATGCAGGATTCCCTGAGAGAAAAGGGGATCCCGAGCGTCGTTCTTTCCGCCTTCGATATGCCGAAGGTCGCGGAACTGTTCCGCAAGGACAAGGCGGTCTCCTATCTGGAGGAGGGCAAGGTCGTCCTGCTTGCCTGCGGCTCCGGCAATCCGTTCTTCTCGACCGATACCGCCGCCGTGCTCCGTGCCGCGGAACTTGAATGCGACGTGATGATGATGGCGAAGAACGTCGACGGCATCTATAACAAAGATCCCAACAAGCCGGGCAACGAGGACGCGATCCGCTACGGGGAGATGTCCTATCTCACGATCCTGAAGGAACAGCTGAAGGCGATCGACCTTCCCGCAGCCGCGCTTGCGCAGGAGGTCGGCATTCCCATGCTCGTGTTTGACGCGAACGATCCCGTCAACATCGCGAAAGTGGTCCTCGGAGAAAAGAAGCCGGGGACGATCGTAAAGTAATTTTATTTAACGGAGGATAGAACCATGAAACTGAATACCAAGGATTACGAAGAAAAAATGAAGAAGTCCGTCGCCGGGTTTGCGCACGATCTGCAGACCGTCCGCGTCGGAAGAGCGAATTCCGCCGTTCTTGACCGCGTGTTCGTCGATTATTACGGCTCTCCCACCCGCATTGCCGATATTGCCGCGGTGAAGGCGACCGACGCGCGCACGCTGACCATCACCCCGTGGGAGTCCAATATGCTCAAGCCGATCGAGCGCGCCATTCAGGCGTCCGACGTCGGCATCAACCCCGTGAACGACGGAAAGTGCATCCGTCTCGCGTTCCCGCAGCTCAACGAGGAAAGAAGAAAAGAACTGACCAAGCAGGTCGCAAAGATGGGTGAGGACGCCAAGGTCGCGATCCGCAATATCCGCCGCGACGCGAACGACAAGATCAAGGAAATGAAAAAAGCGAGCGATATGACCGAGGACGAACAGAAGCAGTCCGAAAAGGCGATGCAGGATCTGACCGACAAATACGTCAAGGAGATCGATTCCGTCATCGATGCAAAGAACAAGGAGATCATGGAGATCTGATCTCCCGGCAAAAATAAAGGATTCGGAAAGGACCTGCGGTCATGGCAGACACGAAAACGGAAAAGAAACTGAATCACATTGCCTTCATCATGGACGGCAACGGCAGATGGGCGAATAAGCGGGGACTCCCGCGGGAGTTCGGTCACAAGGCGGGCGCTGAGGTATTCAAGACGGTAACGGAATACTGCGTGAATCTCGGGATCCCGTGCGTGACGGTATATGCGTTCTCCACCGAGAACTGGAAGCGTCCGAAGCATGAGGTCGATATGATCTTCAGCCTTTTTTCGGACTATATCAACGAGGCGCTTGACCGCTTCCGCGAAAAGGAGCTCGAGGTCAGGTTCATCGGTGACCGTACGCCGTTTTCCCCTCAGGTCCTCGGAAGGATGGAGGAGCTGGAGCGCGTTACCGCGAACCGGAAAAACCGCCTCAACGTCGCTGTGAACTACGGCGGACGCGACGAGATCCGCCGTGCCGTCAACCGGCTCATCGCCGAGGGAAGGACGGAGGTCACCGAGGAGGAGATCGGGGCGTATCTCGATACCGCGGGCTGTCCCGCACCCGATATGATCGTCCGGACCGGCGCGGAAAAGCGGATCTCCAACTTCCTGATGTGGCAGTCCGCCTATTCCGAGCTGTACTTCACCGACACGCTCTGGCCCGACTTCGGGAAAGAGGACGTGGATCATGCGGTCGCCGAATTTGATCGGCGGACGCGCCGCTTCGGCGGGGTGTGAGGTCCCGGCATGAAAACGAGAGTCATCACCGCGATCGTCTGCGTGATCGTGCTTGTTCCTTTCCTGATTTTTTCCGATACCTTCCTCTGGCCCGTTCTGATCTGCGCTATGACGGCAATCGGCATCTTTGAAATGCTGCGCTGCACCGGCATGATCCGGAAGATCTACGCCGCGATCCCGGCGTTTCTGCTCGGGGTCGGATACCCGGCGCTGCTCCGTACGATGACGGGACGGGGGATCGATCCGCTCCGCACGTTTTTCATCCTGTCGACCTGTCTGATGGTCTATAATATGATCGCCTGCGTGTTTTCAAAGGGCGGTTTCACGATGCAGAACGCGCTGATGACGGCGGGAATGACCCTTTACATTTCCTTCGGCTTTTCCGTCCTGATCCTGCTGCGGGATCTGGAAATCGGGAAATACATCTATCTTCTGGCGCTCCTGATCCCGTGGATGAGCGACGTTTTCGCGTACTTTACCGGGGTCCTCATCGGGAAGCACAAGCTGATCCCGGAGGTGTCGCCGAAAAAAACGGTCGAGGGCTCGGTCGGCGGGCTTCTCGGCGGGATGGCGGTCGCGGTGCTGTATTGCCTTGCGGTATCGGGACTGACCGATTTTCATCCGGATTATTTTGCCATCGGACTGGCTGGGCTGGTCGCGGCGGCGCTTTCTCAGGTCGGTGACCTGATCATGTCTGTCATCAAACGGGAATACGGGATCAAGGATTACGGCAAACTGTTTCCCGGTCACGGCGGGATCCTCGACCGGTTCGACTCCGTCCTTGTGACGACACCGTTTTTCTACTTTATTCTGACGGTCTTATTCTGACCGGTCAGCAGTAAACCGAAAGGGGAAGCTCCGTTCGTACGGAGCGGAACGGAACCATGGACGCACCGAAGAAAAAGGTCGCGGTCCTCGGTTCGACCGGATCCGTGGGAGAGCAGGCGCTTGATGTCTGCTCTTTTCACGGATACGAGGTCACCGGGATCGCGGCGGGAAAAAATATCGCAAGGCTGGAGGAGCAGGTCAGACGGTTTCGTCCGGCGTACTGTGCCGTGGCGGACACCGATGCGGCAAAGGATCTGCGGATACGGATCGCCGATACGGAGACGAAGCTCCTGACCGGCCCCGGCGCCGCGGAGGAGCTGGCTGCCCTGACCGACGCGGATACCGTGCTGAACGCCGTCACCGGCATCGCGGGGCTGCGCCCCACGGTCGCCGCCGTGGAAGCGGGGAAGGACGTCGCGCTCGCGAACAAGGAGACGATGGTCGCGTTCGGCGAGCAGGTGATGCGCCGCGCAAAGGAAAAGAACGTGCGGATCCTGCCGGTCGACAGTGAGCACTGCGCGATCTTTCAGTGTCTGCGCGGGAACCGGAGAGAGGACGTCAAGCGCCTGATCATCACGGCGTCGGGCGGTCCCTTTTACGGGATGACCCGTGAGGAACTGAGTGCTGTGACCGCGGAAATGGCGCTCGCGCACCCGACCTGGAGCATGGGAAAACGTATCACGATCGATTCGTCCACGCTGATGAACAAGGGCTTCGAGGTCATCGAGGCGGTCCGTCTGTTCGGGGTAACGCCCGACAGGATCAAGGTCGTCATCCACCGCGAAAGCATCGTCCACTCGATGGTGGAATACAATGACAACGCGGTTATCGCGCAGATGGCGCTGCCGGATATGCGGCTGTGCGTCCAGTACGCGCTGACCTGTCCCGACCGGATGCCCGGGCAGCTCGGGGAACTGGATTTCGCGCGCCTCGGCAGGCTGACCTTTGCGGAGCCGGATACCGACGCGTTTCCGCTCCTTGCGCTCGCTTTCGAGGCGGTACGGGCAGGCGGTATCGTTCCCGCCGTGATGAACGCGGCGGACGAGGTCGCGGTGGCACTGTTCCTTGACGGAAAGATCACCTATTCGGGGATCGCGGCGCTTGTCAGCGAGGTCACCCGGTCCGCGGAGCGGATCGCAGAACCGACGCTTTCCGACGTGGAGAGGGCGGACCGCGCCGCAAGGGAAAAGGCGTACGCGCTTGCTTCCGCGATCAGGGCGTAAGAACGGTATCTGACGGCATTTCGGCATTTTAAGGAAGGAAACCTATGTATTATATACTCGCCATCCTGATCTTCGGCTTTCTCATCTTCATTCACGAGCTCGGACATTATACGACCGCAAGGGCATTCGGCGTGACCGTCAACGAATTTGCGATCGGCATGGGACCGAAGCTGCTTTCCCGCGTGTCGAAAAAGACGGGGATAAGGTATTCTCTGCGTCTGCTCCCGTTCGGCGGCTTCGTCAGCATGGCAGGGGAGGACGAGGAATCCGAGGATGAAAACGCACTGAACAAAAAGCCGGTCTGGCAGAGGATCATCATTACGGCGGCGGGCGGCTTCATGAATCTGGTCGTCGGCTTCCTGCTCCTCGCGATCGTGGTCTGTTCCACGAAGAATCTCGGGTCGACGACCGTCCTGCGCTTTACCGCGGAGAACGCGGTGAGCGAGCAGTCCGGGCTGATGATCGGGGACGAGATCCTGAAGATCGGCACCCAGCCGACCCGGATCTCGAACGAGCTCAGCTACGCAATCATGCGGCAGGGGACCGAAACGGTGGACGTCGTCGTCCGCCGCGACGGGGAAAAGGTCACGCTCCGGATCGACTTCCCGAAGACGGAGATCGACGGGATGACCTACGGCGCGCCCGACTTTATGGTCCGGGCGGAAAGGAAGACCGTCGGAGTGGTCCTGAAGCATACGTTCTATCAGTCGATCTCGACGGTGCGAATGATCTGGGAATCGCTGTTTGATCTCGTGACGGGGAAGATCGGGGTCAACCAGGTCTCCGGTCCCGTCGGCGTCACGCAGGCGATGGCACAGACCGCGAAGAGCAGCCTGATTGATCTGATCTATCTGAGCGCCGTGATCGCAGTGAATCTCGGTCTTGTCAACCTGCTCCCGCTGCCGGCGCTGGACGGCGGCAGGATCTTCTTCCAGCTGATCGAACTGATCCGCGGCAAGCCGCTCAAGCCGGAGGTCGAGGGTTATATCCATTTTGCCGGTCTGGCACTGCTGATGATCCTCATGGTGGTGATCACCCTGAAGGACGTCACGATGCTTTTCCGGCGCTGAACGATGCAGGAGAACGCGTATGGAAAACAGAAGGATCTCGAAAGCGGTGCGGGTGGGGAATCTGACGATGGGCGGCGGTGCGCCGATCCTGGTTCAGTCCATGACCAACTGCGCGCCCGACGATTACGACGCGCTGTACGCGCAGATCGGGGAACTCGCGGAGGCGGGATGCGATATCGTCCGTCTCACGGTGCCGGATATGAACGCGGCAAGAACGCTCGGCAGGCTCAAGGAAGCGGGCGTTTCTCTCCCGATCGTTGCCGATATCCATTTTGACTACCGGATGGCGGTGGAGGCGGCTTACGCAGGTGCCGACAAGATCCGGATCAATCCGGGGAACATCGGCGGGGAAGAAAAAGTCCGCGAGGTCGTTTCCGCCTGCCGTGCGCACGGGATCCCGATCCGGGTCGGCGTGAACGGCGGCTCCCTCGAAAAGGAACTGCTGGAGACCTACGGTCCGACGCCCGAGGCACTCTGTCAGAGCGCGATGCGTCAGATCCGGATGCTCGAAAAATTCGATTTTTCCGATATCGTCGCCGCGATCAAGTCCTCCGACGCCGCAACGATGGTCCGTGCGGTAAGGCTCCTTGCCGAACGCTGCGATTATCCGCTCCATATCGGCGTGACCGAGGCGGGGACCGCCCATCTCGGGACGCTGAAATCCGCCGCGGGGATCGGCGCGCTGCTGCTTGACGGTATCGGCGATACGATCCGCGTCTCTCTGACCGCGCCTCCCGTTCTGGAAGTGAAGGAGGGGCATTCGCTGCTGCGCGCGCTCGGAATGGACGCGCGGTGGAAGCTGAATCTCGTCTCCTGCCCGACCTGCGGCAGAACGAAGATCGACCTCCTTTCTCTCGCCTCCGAGCTGGAGGAACGGATCGTAAAGGAAGGTCTCACCGGAAAGCCGATCACCGTCGCGGTGATGGGCTGCGTCGTCAACGGCCCCGGCGAAGCGAAGCACGCCGACGTCGGCGGGGGGGGCGGGCTGCATGGGGGGCGGCGCATCCGCCGCGGGGGACCGGGCGGGACGATCCCCCGGGGGGGGGTCATTG
>JAZLIW010000186.1:0-1829 GCA_045617585.1 Eubacteriales bacterium | reverse complement strand
CTACGATCTTGACCGGGTCGCCCCCAAAAAGGACCACACGAAGACGATGAACTATCTGTTTGCCCTTCTCCTTTCCTTCGTGACGCTGTCGATCGTGATGAGCGTCTGGCATTACCGGATCGCGGAGAGGGTCGAGGAGGCGCTGCAGGAGCGCGGGATCCGGTATGAGTTCGGTACTGGGGATTTCTGGGGCTGGTATTTCTTCGGCTCACTGATCTTCGTCGGACCGTTCGTGTATTTTCACAAGCTCTGCAGGGCAATGAACCTTCTCTGCGAAAACTACAACGCGGCTTCCGCAGCGGAAGAATAACGGAACAAAAAAGAAGGGGGCAGCCGCGGACAGCGGGTGTCCCCTTTTCCGAAATCATTGAAAGGAGAAAACGCAATGAAACCGTTTATCGGGATCGATCTGACCGAAGACAAGAAGAATGAGCAGTGGAACGGGGAGGAGTTTCTGATGAAAAAGCCCTCCGAAGCGCTGCTGGCATCCCTTGAGAACTCAAAGGAAACCGTTCTGAATAACGTCGAAAAGACCGGTCTTCCCCTGATCCTCCGCATTCTGCTCGGGATCTCCGGGCTCGGCGCCGTGATACTCGTACGCGGGATCGCGGGGGCGCTGGAGGACGTGACGTTTGCCGAGGCTTACCGGAACGCCGCGTGGATCTTCTGGGCGTGCGGGATCTGCGCTGCGGTCTTCGTGATCCTGCTCGTGATGCAGGGCAGAAAAGAGAAGAAAGTGATGGGATCCGAGGAGTATGAAACCGATCTTTCCCACTTTGACGGCGCGGTGAAAGCCGTGGAGGCGGAGCTCGGCGTACCGTCAAACGCAAAGGAGACCGATATCCTCGGCTTCTATTACAAAAGGAAGGACGGGAAACCGAAACCGATTGAAAAGGGAATGCAGACCTGCAAATACGTCACCGCGGTCTTCTCGGCGTATGCGGACGCGGAAAACCTGTACTTATCCAATATGGACGGCACGTACGCCTTCCCGCGCTCCTCGCTGAAAGCCATCCGGACGGTGCGGAAAAAGATCACCGTCAGCGACTGGAACAAGGACGAACCGATAAACAGCCCGGAATACAAGCCTTACAAGCTGTCGGAGGACGGGTACGGGCAGATTACGTGCCGGCAGTACCATATTCTGGAGCTGGAGCGGGACGGCGAAACGTGGGGGATCTGGTACCCCTCCTACGAGAACCCGACCTTTGAAGAACTGACCGGGCTGAAGGCGGAAACGGATGCTTCTGACGATGATCCGCTGAACGGAGGTAATAAATCATGAAATGTCCCTTCTGTGAGCAGGAAACCGAAGAAGGAAAAGTCGTGTGCGAATACCCGATCTGGTACGTTCCCGGAAAAGACGGCAGATTCTATTTCAACCGTGAGAGAAGAAAAATCGCGGCAAAAAGCTGGCCGTACGATTCCGTGCCTGCGGAATACTGCAAAAACTGCAAAAAAATGATTCTGACGGTCGACGAGTGAAAAGGAAAAACGCCTGAAAGGGTATGGGTCGATAAGAATGTTTAGCAGCATCAAATATGTGATATGAGGAGTGTACTGAAATGGAAAACAGGTTTGAGATCATAGAAAAGAAGGGACTGATGGAAGGCACGCGCATCATTGTTGACAAGGAGACCGGCGTCCAGTATCTGATGGCGCATTGGACGAACATCGGCGGTCTTACCGTCCTTGTCGATCAGGACGGAAAGCCTTTGCTTGACCCAAGATACGCAAAGAAATAATTCCGGCTGCCGAGCCGAAAGAAAGACCCGCTGAAAAAGATCGTCTCTTTTTCAGGGGGCGAGTTTGTCTCAAACGGAATCGGG
>JAZLIW010000185.1:0-8380 GCA_045617585.1 Eubacteriales bacterium | reverse complement strand
CTTCTCAACGACGCTGAGAACGCTGCCGCCGAGGAATTCCTTCATGATGTCGTAGAGCTCGGCATCATCCAGCTTCTGGATGGAGGAGAAGCCCTTCGCGAGGATCTCACCGTGAGAACGGTGGGAACCGAAGGTCAGGTCGTTGAT
Source organism: Eubacteriales bacterium (assembly GCA_045617585.1). Taxonomy (GTDB): domain Bacteria; phylum Bacillota; class Clostridia; order Oscillospirales; family CAG-272; genus CAKRZE01. The sequence continues at coordinate 8,233 of JAZLIW010000185.1, read as the reverse complement.
ATCGAGGCTGTACGCTTCACCGACCGCAGAGGCTTCCTGACCGAGGGAAAGGTGTGCGGGACCCGGGTTGTTGTACTTGACACCGTTGTACTCGCTCTTGATCTTGACCTCGTTCAGCATGGTCTCGAACTCGTGGATGGCACGCATATCGTGGTAGATGCGCATGAGATCGTCCTTGGAGTAGATCTTGAGCTCTTCCTCCAGGGTCTTGTTGTAACGGCAGACCGGAATATCTTCGAAATGGATGTCGCGTCTTTCAAAGGCTAATTCCGGCGTGATGAGTTGACTTTTCGGCATGGTATGATATCTCCTTCAATTTATTTTTGTTATCAGATCTGGAACAGACCCTCACGGATGACTTCACCGACCGTGGGGTGCGGGAACACGAGCTTGCGGACGTCTTCGACGCGCATCTCGCGGGCGACCATCATTGCCGCGCCGTAGATGATCTCGGAGGCGTAGTTGCCGATCATATGGACACCGATGATCTTGCGGTGCTCGTTGTCGATGATGATCTTGACGATCCCGTCGCCGCCCTCGTTCTCAGCAATGTATCTGCCGCTGTACTTGAGGGTGAAGCTGGAGACCTTTGCGTCGAGGCCCTTCGCCTTGACGGATTCGGAGGTCTCACCGACCGCGGCGACCTCGGGATTGGTGTAGATAACGGAGGGGATCGCAAGATAGTTGACGGTCTCCTTCTGCCCAGCCGCGCAGGTCATATTGTGAACGGCGACCTCGCCCTCACGGTAAGCGGTATGCGCGAGCATCAGCTTGCCGTTGACGTCGCCCGCTGCCCAGACACCGGGAACGGAGGTCTCGCAGTAATCGTTGGTGACGATCGCGCCGCGGTTGGTCAGGAGACCGATGTTCTCGATCCCGGAGCCCTCGGTGTTCGCACGTCTGCCGATGGAAACGAGGACGCAGTCAGCGGGAGCGGACTCCGCCTTGCCGTTCAGCTCGTAGTTGACGCAGTCGGTACCGACGGAGGTGACCTTCGCGCCGAGGAGGAAGGAAATGCCCTTCTTCATATAGTTCTTCTGGAGGATCTTGGAGATCTCGAGGTCGGTGGGGCCGGCGATGTGATCCATCATTTCGATGACGGTCACGGCGGAACCGACGGAATTGAAGTAGGAAGCCATCTCCAGACCGATGACGCCGCCGCCAATGACGACGAGCTTCTTCGGGACCTCTCTCATATCGAGGATCTCACGGTTGGTCTTGCAGAAGCCGGAGGCAACGCCCTCACGCAGACCGGGGATCGGAGGAACGGAAGCGACGGAACCGGTGCAGATGAGCAGCTTGGTGCCCTTGTATTCCTTTTCGCCCGCCTTGACGATGAAGCCTTCCGCGTCCTTGCCCTGGATGGTACCGAACTCGGTCACGACCTCGACACCGAGCTTCTTCATGGAAGCGCCGATGCCGCCGACCAGCATCTTCTTCACCTTGTCCTTGCGGTCGATGACGAAGTTGTGGTCGATCTTCGCGTTCTCAAAGGTAACGCCGTAGTCGGCGCCGTGCTTTGCGTAGTCGTAGATCTTTGCGGAATAAAGCAGGGTCTTGGTCGGGATGCAGCCTTCATTGAGGCAGACGCCGCCGAGCGCTTTGCCCTCGATGAGGAGGGTCTTCATGCCGGATTCCGCGGCACGTTCCGCCGCGTTGTAGCCGGCGGGGCCTCCGCCGAGGACGATAAGATCGTAAATCATGTTCTTTTCTCCTTATTTAGCAAGCAGAAGATTGAAGTTTTCGAGGTTGTTGACCAGATCCTTCAGGAAGCGGGCGGCGGGAGAACCGTCGAGCGCACGGTGGTCAAAGGTGAGGGAGAGACCCATCGCCGGATAGAAGACGTTCTCGCCGTTGACTTCCTTGCAGCGTCTGGTCACGCCGCAGACGCCGAGGATACCGACCTGCGGCGGGTTGATGACGGGAGTGAAGCTCTCGATGCCCATGTTACCGAGGTTGGAAACGGTGAAGGAAGCGCCCTTCAGCACGTCGGGAGAAACGGTACCTGCCTTCGCGGCGGAGGTCACGGACTTGGACTGCTTTGCGAGTTCGTTCAGCGTCAGGGTGTCGGCGTTGAAGACGGTGGGAACGAGCAGACCGCGCTCGGTGTCGCAGGCGATGCCGAGGTTGGCGTGCGCGAACTTGCGGATCACGCCCTGCTCGTCAAGCCAGTGGGCGTTGAGATCCGGATGGTTCAGGATGGTCTTTGCGACGGCAAAGAGGACCATATCGTTCAGCGTGATGTTGTTCAGACCGAGCGCCTCGGCGTTGGACTTCAGGGACGCGCGGTAAGCAAGGAGCTGGGTCGCGTCGAAGGAGGTGTTGAGCGTGAGCTGCGCCATGTTGGAGAGAGACGCGTGCATGCTCTTGGCGATGACCTTGCGGATGTTGGAAATCTTGACGTCCTCGTATTCCGCCTTGGGTGCTTCCGCGGCTGCGGGAGCGGCTGCCTTGGGCGCCTCTGCGGGCTTTTCCTCGGCGACGGCTGCTGCCTTCGCGGAGTTCAGCTTGCCCTCGTCAAGCAGCTTGTTGACGTCGCGCTCGATGATCCTGCCCTTGGGACCGGTGGGAACTGCCTGAGAGAGATCGGCATCGGTCTTCTCGGCAAGGTGACGCGCACGGGGAGAAATGTGAAGATCGCCGTCAGCGGACGCGGTCGCGGCAGCCTCTGCCTTCGGAGCCTCTTCCTTTGCGGGAGCGGCTTCCGCGGCGGGAGCAGCCTCCGCGGCAGGCGCGGAACCGTCTTCCTTGGGCATCAGAGCGGAAATGTCTTCGCCCTCTTCACCGATGATGCAGACGGGCTTCAGGCACTCGACGTCGTCACCCTCTTCCGCGAAAACGGCGAGGATCGTGCCGGCGACGGGAGAAGGCTCGTCGAAGGAAGACTTATCCGTCTCGTAAGAGAACAGGACGTCGCCCTCGGCGACCTTGTCGCCCAGTTTTTTATTCCAGGTCGTGATAACACAGCTTTCAACGCTCTGTCCCTGACGAGGCATAATGTGTAAATGTGCCATGGTGAACCTCCATATATGTGATTATTTTTTTGAGTACCGTTTGGTCAAGCGATGATCACTTCGACGCCGTTTTCCTGCGCCCTCTTCATCAGGTCGTAGGAAAGCTCATCGTCGGTAATGATCGTGTCGATCTGATCGATCGAGCAGAACGTATAGGGGAGCGCTTTGTCGAGCTTGGAGGAGTCCATCAGGACGATGACCTTTCTCGCCTTCTCGACGATCATGCGTTTGAGCTCGCATTCGATGTAGTTGCCGCTCGTCAGCCCGGTCCTGCCGGATATGCCGGAAGGAACGATGAAGGCGATATCGATATTGATGCTCTCAAGGAACTGGGTCGCCTGGATCCCGGAGACCGAGATACTGTCCCGGTTGAGCATTCCTCCGACGACGTTGACGATGGGGTGGATCTTGTTGATCAGCGCCATCGCGATGTTGATGCCCGTCGTGGTGATGGTCAGACGCTCGTCCGGCAGACGCTCCGCCAGATACTGCATGGTCGTGCCCGAGTCGAGAAACACGGAACGTCCGGTCTCTATCATCGCGGCGGCGCGCTCTGCGATCTTTTCCTTCGCGGTCGTGTTCTTTTTCAGGCGCTGGTTAAAAGCATCCTCCATGGACGTGGTGATGAATTTCATCGACCTTGCGCCCCCGCGGACCTTGATCGCCTCACCCTCCCGCTCGAAATACTCGATGTCTCGCCGCAGCGTCATGCTCGATACGTCGGGAAACCTTGACTCAAGGTCGTGCAAGGACAAGAAGGGGTGTGTCTGGAGCAGGTCACGGATGATCTCACGTCTTGCGGAATGCATGGCTTTTCGTCCTTTCCCTATTTTTGACATTTTTTCACGGATTTGTTCGCAATTCACAAATCAAAGATATTCTATCACAAATATGGCGTCTTGTCAACCGATTCCGGACCATTTTCAAAGATTTCTCACATTTTGTTCTCATCCGGTGTGATGTATTTCACATTTATTCATTTTGCCCTCCGTCCGCGTTTTCTCTCCCCTCCGTCTTGACGGAAAAACCGGAAAGAACGCCGCTCCGCACGTCCGGGATTCGTCCCGACAAATCGGCGTCCTTCTCAAAAAAACGGATTGACAGAACCGGAAATCTATGATATAATCCATGTATCCATAATCGGTGGGATGTAGCCAAGACGGTTAAGGCACAGGACTTTGACTCCTGCATCCGCGCGTTCGAGCCGCGCCATCCCAGCCATATAAAAAACCTCATTTGTCTGCCGGGACAAATGAGGTTTTTTATAACGTAAAAACACCCGGGAACGTTTCTCGGGTGTTTTTAGGGGACTTTTATACAGCCACTTTTTTGAGTCCATTTTTCGGATTACAGTTTTGAAAGAAGGTCTTCCTTCTTTTTGTTGTATTCGTCTTCCGTGATCAGACCAGATTGTTTCAGTTCATTCAAAGTCATCAATTTTTCTTTTACGGTGCCATTGTTATTGGCAACGACGGGTTCGGATTCTTTGACCGTTTTTTCCTCATCTTTCCCCTTATATATGCGTTCCATTGCAATCGTGGCGACCTCATCCGCATTCTGAACGAAATGAATTCTGATGCTGCTTGCCCCCGAAGCAATACAGAGGGTTTTCCCGCTGCGCAGGAAATCAAAGAAGCCGGAAAAAACGGAAACACTGTCAATCTTTTCAATCGGCATTTCCAATTTCTTTTTTGTAAGAAAACCACTGTAAGAACCAAACACCCGGTCTTCCGCAACGGTGAGAGAGGTTGATTTACATTCAAAGATATGGAGATGACAAAGAAAGATCGGAAAAATGAGAATAATCAAAAACACTGAAACGCACAACCATAAATGAGATTCGTCATTATGAAAACTGAAAAGCAGCCAATTGAATACGCGGAAATTATAAAATTGCCAAACTTCATCGTAAATAAAGGCAAGAAAAGGGAGCGTTGACAAATAATATGCCAAATAATGTATCGCTTTTCTTCTTTTTATTTTATCTTGAAAGAACAGTTTAGGAGTAAATGGCTTCTTGCTTTTTCGTATTTTGATTCCCTGAACAATTGGCGGAAGAAGGATAAGAAAAACACATAGGGCAATTTTTAAAACAATGATCCACATTTCGGTATTACTTGTTGTCCATACAGAGATCCTCTCGGCAAATAAATAATATAGAACCGGATGCTGATCATATAGGCTTGCGAACCTTATATCAAACAGCGTCCATAGCAATTTAATAATTGGTTTTAACCACAGCATCAGAAAGAACAGAGTGTAGTAGATAGCAGGAAATAACATCTTTTTTGTTAAGATGACTTTTGAAAAATCATTTTCTTTTAGCCGATTGATTTTTTCTTTTACTTTTCTGAAAAGAAACGGAATGAATACTATAAGAAGGAAAAAAGCGAATAACCACCAATAGGCTGTGGGAGAATCCTCAATGTATATACACCAAGAAATGTCAATATCGTACCAATAATAAGTACCCCACCGATCAGTTTTAAATCCAAGAATCATTATACCAATAGTCAGGATGTAATAAATGAGCAATGAAAGCTTCATTGGTTTGCTTTTAATGAATCTGATATTTGCTGTCACTAAGATTTTGTTTTCCAAGTCCATTATCTTATTCTCCTCTTTTATTTCTTTCCCGCCAATCGTTGACGGAACGTGTTTTGTTTTCAAACAGTCTGACGATTTCTGCACCCTCATCGGCAACCTGCTTTGCTTTTTCATAATCCGGCAGATGCTTCATCAAACCGTGAGTCAGATCATCCCGATCCTTTTTCCACTTGCGGACGCGCTCAATCAATTCGACGTTCAGTCTTTTTCGGATGAACGGGTCGTGAAATTTCGGATTCCCCTCGATTTTTCTGAGTTTTTCTGAAATCATGAAGGGATTGCCATTATTGTTGACCGTTTTGATTCCCGCGTGGCGAAGAAGAGATTCGGTCCGGTCTTCCATCATGGCGTATTCGATCAGAATCGCTTCATAGAAAAATCCGCCCGCCCTCGCACGGCGAAGACGAATCTTTTGTTCGGCGTAGGTTTTCTGTTTTGCGGTTAACGTCATTTGCGTATCCTCCTACGGAGTTCCTTTTTATTATAACCTGATTCAGGTTATTTGTCAATAGCCTGAATCAGGTTATTGTATAATTGGAACAGATAAAAGGAAAGCAGGTGAAGGAATGTATCCGCGAATCCGTGATCTTCGGGAAGACAGAGACCTGAACCAAACGCAAGTCGCCAAAATGCTCGGAATGTCGCAGACCGGGTATTCTAAATACGAAACCGGTGAAAACGATATCCCGACCGCGATCCTGATCCGCCTCGCACGGTTTTATCATACGAGCGTCGATTATCTGCTTGGGGAGACCGACGATCCGAAACGGTATCGCAGCTGATTTGCTGACAGTATAAAAAAGGGGGCTGTTAAAAAGGACATCTCAAATATAGTGGTATTCGCATAAGTGAAGATGTCTCCCCTTCAAAGATAATAGTGGAATTGTCAAGATTGTATCAGTTGTACTCAGCCAACTTTCACCGCCAAGTTATTGCGCTCGCAGAACTTGCAAAAAGACCCCTTCTGCCGCTTTGCAGAAGAGGTCTTTTGTTTGTTTTGTTGGACGGAACGGAAATTTCCGTGGTCTTATTTTTCTCCCCGTTCCTTCTGCCGGTTGATGCGGAAGGTAACGGAATTGCGCAGATACTCGAGGTACGCTTCATCGCGGCACATTTCCTTCCCTTCGCAGTCGGAAAGCTTCGCGACCGGTCTGCCGTTGACGTACTGGAGCTTGATGACGATATTCAGCGCCTCCTCGCAGGTATCGTTCGAGCAGAAGGTCCCGATGCCGAAGGAGACCTTGGCGCGGTCCTTGAAGTAATCGTACAGCTTCTGCGCGCGGTCGAAGTCGAGGCTGTCGCTGAAGAGGAGCTGCTTGGTCCGGGGATCGACGCCGTATTTCTGATAATGGGCGATGATCTTCTCTCCCCACGCGTACGGGTCGCCGCTGTCGTGGCGGACGCCGGTATAGTTATTGACCATCGAGCGGTCGAAGTCAAGCAGGAAGAGGTCGGTCGTCACGGTATCGGTCAGCGCGGTACCGTTGTCCCCCTTGTATTCGTCGTACCAGTCCTGCATCGCGTAGTGGTTGGTATAAGCGAGCGGGATCCAGTCGATGCCCTGATACATCTGCACGAATTCGTGGGCGTAGGTACCGATCGGCGTCAGGTCGTATTTCTTCGCGAGATAGACGTTGGAGGTACCGACGCAGCAGTTCGTCTCCGTCGTCAGGCGGCGGACCACGACGTCCTCCCATTCTCTCGAAAGACGGCGGCGGCAGCCGAACTCCGCAAAGCGGAAGCTGTAGGTCCCGTTCCGGAAGCCCTCGATCTTGCGGTCCAGATGCTCCTTGGCGGAAGCGCGGAGTGCCTCGTAATCGTAGGTCATGCGGAAATAGACCTCGTTGATGATCTCAAGGAGGTAAATTTCAAACTGCATCGCGGAAAACAGCGGTCCGCTGACCACGACGCGCAGCTCGCCGTTTTCATCCAGTCCGGTCGTGACGTAATCGCGGATCGGGTGCCACAGACGCAGAAACTCCACGTAGTCGTTCTTCAGGAAGCGGATCGAACGGAGATAGTTCAGCTCCTCCTTCGTAAAGCGGAGAGAGCACAGATGGTCGATCTGATCGTTGATCTCCTTCAGCATCTCCTCCGTGAACCGCACGTCCTCGTTGCGGCATTTGAAGAAGTATTCCCCGTTCAGATCGGTGTGCTTGTGGAAGATGACCTGATTCATATTGAATTTATAGAGATCGGTATCGAGCAGAGACAGAATGATCGGATCCAGTTTCATCGGTTTGACCTCGTTTCTCCGGGATCCCCCGCCCGTCCGCGATCCTGCCGGATCCCTGAACGAAAGCGCCGTCCCGTTTTTTTCCATTATAGTCAAAAAACGCGGAGTGTCAAGAAATCCAGGTATTTTTTTCGTTTTTGACCAAAACCGACGCCGGTTTCCCCGGTTTCTTCGGACAAACGGGATGCGCTCCCGTCCGTTTTTCGTCGAAAACTGTTTACCGTTTCTTCTTGAATCCGCCGTGCCTCCGTGGTATAATAAATAATATGAGATATTTATGAAAGGAGGCGGGCGTACGGCGATCACCGCGAAATTCATCCGACCAAAGCTGGAGCTGGTCAAGCCCTTCATGACCGGATCGTCCCTCGAGACCGCG
>JAZLIW010000184.1:0-62268 GCA_045617585.1 Eubacteriales bacterium | reverse complement strand
AAGCATCTGGGACAGAGAAGATTTCAAAAATGCCAAGTGGTGGAAGAAGCTGTGGCTGTTTGCTGTCGATGGTCTTTCAAACAAACGCGGAGAAGGACATATTCCGGATGATATTCTGCGCGATCTCGCCCGTCTGCTTCTTCCGCAAATCATACAGATGTATGAATCGGAGGAAGGAAAGAAACAGCTTGAAGAGTGGAAAGCCGAGCAGGAAAAGCAGAAAGAAACCGCCGTTACCGATAGCAAAAGCGAGGGCGTGTGACGCTCAAGCATTGATAAAATTGGAAAAATGTGATATTATTTTATAAAAACATCTATCCAAACCGTTTTCTCTGCACTATAAGGGTGTAATCATGATTGCACATTCAACGAAAGGAGGGGAGAATAATTGGACAAGGATAAAATCATCCCGTATATCGAACCAATCTTCCGCTTTTGCTGTAAACGGTTATCCGATTACCATGATGCCGAAGATCTTGCGAGTGAGATCGTCTGTCAGATTTTGGAAGGAATGGACCGTCATCAAATAGATTCTTTCGAAGCGTGGGTCTGGAAAATCGCGCACAACCGTTATGCACGGCTTATCGGAAATCGTAATAAGAACATGGTTATTCTGTCGTATGATGACGAACTTTTTGATACAGCAGACGAAACTGATATGGAAACTGACGATTTGGAAGAACGATATGACGCTGTATTTCGCAGTCTTCATACATTGTCTTCCGGATACAGAAATATTTTCGTGGACTATTACGTCGGCGAGCTGTCCGTAAGAGACCTTGCCCGAAAATACTCGCTCTCCGAAGCAACCGTCAAATGGCGCCTGAATGTCGGACGCCAAAGAATCAGAGAAAGAATAGGAGAAGACAAAATGGATAAGGTTTATCAGAGAATCAATTGGAATACCGGAACCTGTAACGGTAATATGGATCCCGACGCATATCTTCACACACAAATTTCCCGTGCTATTTGCCTCGCGGCTTATGAAAAACCGTTGACCATAGAGGAAATCAGTATCAGCACCGGAATCCCTGCCATGTATATTGAGGATGAGATTCCACGCCTTGAATACGGAGATGCTATCTGTAAAGTGGGTAGTAAATACGCGACCAATTTTATTGTTTTCCGTTTGAAGGACAGAAAACATACCGAAAGCATTTCTACATCGGCGGTCAATATGCTTGCAGATCAATTGGAAGTGATTCTGAGAGAGGCTGAAAACAAAATCAGTTCATTGGACTTTTATGGAAGTGATTTCGGCATAGGCAGGCTTGGGTATATCATTATTCCGTATTTGCTCAGGCGCAAAATCAGTGATGTAAAGAACAACCGTCTGAAACTTGAAAACGGTCCATATCCTCCGAGAAAGGATGGCGGTTACGGTTGGTTTATCGTGGAAGAAACAGTCGATGAATCGGAACACCATGCAGAGTATAATACCGGATGCAACGTAGCAGGAGATGACAGCGGCAGCGCGTACAATGTTCCGTCGCATATCTACTATTATTGGGTCAGTAAATATTTTGATATCAGCATTTACCATAACAAGGGGATGCGTTGGTTGTGTGCGAACGGTATACCTCAAAACAGCGCAAACGGTATTGTGTCAAAAGATGCCCTTTCCGAAGAAGATGCTGCGCATTTGATTGAAACAAATCTGCTTAAAAGTTCGATTCCCGGCTTCATCCTTAACTTCCCGTGCTTTACAACAGAACAATTCGGAAAATTTATTTCACTGTTTGAGATGAAGGATGAAAAGTTCGACGATCTTCTTTCAGATTGGATTGAGAATGTTCATCATGCTTTTATGAGTTTTGTCCCGAAACACCTGCAAGGTCAGGTCAATCAGTGGGTCAGTTGTTATCTGCATCAAATCATTGGATATGTAACGGATGAACTGATTCGCCGTGGCGTTCTCCGTAAACCCGACAACGAAAAGCCGCTGACAGATGGCGTGTTCTACGTTGAGGGAAAATATATCAATCCGTAAAAACAAAACCGTCGGGAGTGAAAAACATTCCCGGCGGTATTTCATTGTCCGTTATTTCTTCTTATTGAAATTCGGATAGGTGAACATAACAGAAAATCCGAACGCGTCACCTTTGATGACGAAGTTCGGATTATTCCTGTTTGGTGCCGGTGGCGGGGGTCGAACCCGCATGGTATCGCTACCACTGGATTTTGAGTCCAGCGCGTCTGCCAGTTCCACCACACCGGCGGCTTTTTTGATTATAGCATAGATGCGGAAAAAATGCAAGAGTTTTTTTCGGGAGGGCGGTTGCCGGGCGTACGGCATACGTGCCCGTGACGGGGAACCTTGCCCGACCGCACGGCACCGTGCCGTATCTGCCCGGGATGGATTGCCGTCCCGGGACGGATTGCCGTCCCGGGCCGGCTTGTCCGAACGGAATGGCGTATCAGAGGTTCAGGATGCCGAGGTGCTCGAGGAGGATCTTCAGACCGATGAGGATCAGGATCGTGCCGCCCGTGATCTCGGCTTTTGTTTTGTATCTGGTACCGAAGACGCTGCCGATCTTCAGCCCGAGCATGGAGAGCAGGCAGGTGGTGACGCCGATCAGGGAGACGGCGGCGGGAAGGCTGACGTCCGGCAGGACGCCGAAGGAAATGCCGACGGCAAGCGCGTCGATCGAGGTCGCGACCGCCATCGTCAGCATGACGCGGAAGCCGATCGAGGCGTCCGCGCTCTCTTCTTCGCCGGAGAGTGCTTCCCGGATCATGTTCCCGCCGATCAGGCAGAGAAGAACGAAGGCGATCCAGTGATCGAACGCCGTGATGTACTTTTCAAACGTGGCACCGAGAAAATAGCCGATCGCTGGCATCAGTGCCTGAAAACCGCCGAACCAGAGACCGACGGCAAGATAATGCTTCGCGCCCGGTTTTCCGGAGGCAAGCCCCTTGCAGACGGAGACGGCAAACGCGTCCATCGAAAGACCGACGGCAAGGATCAGGAGTTCCGCAAATGACAAGAAAAAAGACCCCCTTCAGGACGTTTGAACCAGTATAACATACGAAAAGGGAAAAGTCAACCGAAAGCGGACAAAAAGAGGAAAAAAACGCCCCGGAAGACATACTTTTTTGCCGAATCCTCTTGCATTCCCCGCGGAAATATGCTACAATAATAAATTGTGAAAGTAATGCTTATCGTAACTACGGAACGGAGAAAAGAAACGTGAAAAGAAACGATCTGAGAAATATCGCAATCATCGCCCACGTTGACCACGGCAAGACCACGCTGGTCGACCAGATGCTGAAGCAGGGCGGTATCTACCGTGAAAACCAGGCGACCGAGGAACGCGTCATGGACTCTAACGCGCTGGAGCGCGAAAGAGGCATCACCATTCTTGCCAAGAACACCTCGATCCGCTATAAGGATATCAAGATCAACATTATCGACACGCCCGGGCACGCCGACTTTTCCGGCGAGGTCGAGCGCATCCTGAAAATGGTGGACGGCGTTCTGCTGCTCGTGGACGCTGCCGAAGGCCCGATGCCGCAGACCCGCTTCGTCCTGCAGAAGGCACTGGAGCTGAACCACCGCGTGATCGTCGTCATCAACAAGATCGACAAGCCGGACGCGCGCCTCGGTGAGGTCGAGGAGGAAGTTCTCGAGCTCCTGATGGACCTCGACGCGACCGACGAACAGCTCGACAGCCCGATCGTCTACTGCTCCGGCAGAGCAGGAACGGCGGCGCTCTCCGCGCTGGACGAGGGCAAGGACCTGATCCCGCTCTTCGAGACGATCGTCAATTATATCCCCGCGCCCGAGGGCGACGAGGAGGCTCCCCTGCAGCTGCTCGTTTCCTCGATCGACTACAACGACTACGTCGGCAGAATGGGCATCGGCAGAGTGGAGCGCGGCACCATCCGTCAGGGACAGGAGGCCATGGTCTGCAACTATCACGGCGGGGAAGCGCCCAAGCGCACCAAGATCGTCTCCCTCTCGATGTTCGACGGTCTGGGCAAGGTCTCCGCGGAGTCCGCGATGCCCGGCGATATCGTCTGCTTCTCCGGCGCCGAATCTATCACGATTGGCGATACCATCACCGCGGTCACGAATCCCGAGCCGCTGCCCTTCGTCAAGATCTCCGAGCCGACGATCGAAATGACCTTCTCGGTCAACGACAGCCCCTTCGCCGGAAAAGAAGGCAAGTTCGTGACCTCCCGTCAGCTTCGCGCCCGTCTTTACAACGAGCTGCTGAAGGACGTTTCCCTCCGCGTGGAGGACGGTGAAACGACCGACTGCTTCCGCGTCGCGGGCAGAGGCGAAATGCACCTCTCCATCCTGATCGAGACCATGCGCCGCGAGGGCTATGAGCTGACCGTTTCAACGCCCCGCGTGCTCTACCGTGAGATCGACGGACAGCGCTGCGAGCCGTTCGAGACCGTCGTCATCGACGTCCCGGAGGAATCCATGGGCTCCGTCATGGAAAAACTCGGCGCCAGAAAGGGCGACCTCGTCTCGATGGGCAGACGCGGCAGCCGCATGGAGCTGACCTACCTGATCCCGTCCCGCTGCCTGTTCGGTTACCGCTCCGAGTTCATGACCGATACCCGCGGCGAGGGTATCATGAACACAATCTTTGAAGGTTATCACCCCTACAAGGGCGATATCCCGATGCGTGCGACCGGTTCCCTGATCGCCTCCGAGGCAGGGGAATCCACCTCCTACGGTCTGTTCTACGCGCAGGAAAGAGGCCCGCTCTTCATCGGCGTCCAGACCCCCGTTTACGAGGGCATGATCGTCGGCGAATCCCCCAAGCACGGTGATATCGCCGTCAACGTCTGCAAGCAGAAGCATCTGACCGCGGTCCGTTCCACCGGTGCGGACGAAGCGCTCCGCCTCGTGACTCCCGTCAGGATGTCCCTCGAGGAATCCATCGAGTTCATCGCCGACGACGAGCTGATCGAGGTCACCCCGAAGACGATCCGTCTCCGCAAGGCGATCCTCGACACCGCGCTCCGCCTCAAGGCGCAGGCCAAGCTGAAGAAATAAGGAAACAGAAAAACCGTCCCGACGTTGTGTCCGAAAGACACGGCACCGGGACGGTTTTGATTTCAAGGTCGAAGAAGGATCAGAGGAGCGCGATCAGCATCGCGAATTCACTTGCGATATTTTCAAAAAGGGAAGCGAAGATCGCTCCGAAAGCGATACTGGAAATGGTGCTGAGGACGATGCCGATGAGCATCCAGATGAGGTTCGCCTTGCAGTAGTTGGCGCGGGAAACCTTGTTCTGATCGCCGGAAAACGCCCAGACGAAGAGCATGATGATGTTGACGCAGGGAATGAAGCCGATCAGCATGATGATCATCCACTCACCGACCGTCATCGCGGGCTCGGTGTGGACCGGGGGCTGCTGGTAGACAGGCTGCTGATAAGCGTTCTGCTGATAGTTGTAGTTCTGCTGATAAGCGGGCTGCTGATCCTGCTGGGGCTGCTGGTTCTGATCAAACTGGTTGTTGTCCATGAGAAACCTCCGTTTATGTTGATTATTTTTGTTTCAGGAAGAAGCGAACGAGCCTGCCGAGAAGTGAATCGGCAAAGGTCAGATCCATCGGTGCCTCTCCGGGGAAGACGCGGAGCATCCGGAAGAGGTAGACCGGGAGGAGAAGAAAGAGGAGCACGGCGCAGAGCCGGACCCATAACCCCGTCCGATCTGTTTTTCCGTAGCGGAAAAACGGAAAAAGGAGGAACAGGACGAAGAAGAAGGGAGAGAGCGGATGCATCGAGAGCGCTCCGCGGAAATCGAGGCGGAGCAGAAGGAGCAGCGCCCGCGTCATGCCGCAGCCGGGGCATGGGGTCCCGAAAAGGATCCGGAAGGGACAAACGGTGCCGAACGCGAGGTTGAGGAGCAGGATGACCGCCGCGGCGATCGCGAGCCCCTTCCAATACTGTTTCAGATCCTTCAGAAGCCTGCCGGGAAAGCCGTCTTTCTCAGACATTGAAGCGGAAGACGACGATGTCGCCGTCCTTCATGACGTAATCCTTGCCTTCGGAGCGGATGAGGCCCTTTTCCTTCGCCACGTTGTTGGAGCCGCCGACCGCCATGAAGTCGTCGTACGCGATGACCTCCGCGCGGATGAAGCCGCGCTCAAAGTCGGAGTGGATCTTGCCCGCTGCCTGCGGCGCCTTGGTGCCCTTGCGGATGGTCCACGCGCGGACCTCCTTCGGTCCCGCGGTCAGGAAGCTGATGAGACCGAGCAGGGAATAGCTCTCCTTGATCAGGCGGTCGAGACCGCTTTCGGTCAGACCGAGATCGGTGAGGAAGATTTCTTTTTCTTCCGCGGTATCGAGCTGGGCGATCTCCGCCTCGATCGACGCGCAGATCGGGAGGATCCCGGCGCCCTCGCTTTCGGCGTGCGCCTTCAGCTTCTGATAGCCGTCGTTGTCCGAGAGGTCGGAGCCGACCTCATCCTCGCCGATGTTCGCGGCGTAGATGACCGGCTTTTTGGAAAGAAGGGGCATATCGGAGATCAGTTCCTCCTCGTCCGCGGTCATTTCGATCGCGCGGGCAGAGGCACCGGCGTTCATCTGTTCCAGCATCCGTTCGAGCAGACGTACCTCTGCCTCCATCGTGCGGTCGCCCTTCATCAGCTTGCGGGCGCGGTCAAGACGGCGCTCGACGAGCTCGATGTCGGCGAGGAGCAGCTCGGTGTTGATGACCTCCAGGTCACGGATCGGATCGACCGAGCCGTCGACGTGAACGATCTTCGCGTCACGGAAGCAGCGGACGACGTGGATGATCGCGTCCACCTCGCGGATGTGGGAGAGGAACTTGTTGCCCAGACCCTCGCCCTTGGACGCGCCCTTGACCAGACCCGCGATATCGACGAATTCGATGATGGCGGGGGTGTACTTCTCGGGGGAGTATATTTTTGCGAGCTCATCGAGACGGGGATCCGGAACGGTCACGACGCCGACGTTCGGCTCGATGGTGCAGAAGGGGTAGTTTGCCATTTCCGCACCGGCGTTCGTGATCGCGTTGAACAGCGTGCTTTTCCCGACGTTCGGGAGCCCGACGATACCTAATTTCATGAATGACGTTTCCTTTCGCGCTTCGCAGAGTATTGCTTTTATATCATTTCAATTATAGCCGCTTCCCCTTTTTTTGGCAAGAACTTTTTCGAAATACTTGGTTCCGTTCCTAAAATTAACAAATCGTTAACACCTTTCACCCCTGAAAGTGGTATTATGAATACAGAGAAAAAAATCACAATCTTAATATTTGAAAAGGAGATACGAATATGGGAACGAAAATTCTTGTCGTTGACGACGAATCCGCGATCTGCGAAATGCTGCGGGTCTATCTGGAGAACGAGGGCTACGAGATCAAGACCGCCGGAGACGGCGCCGAGGGTGTCAGCTACTTCAAAATGTACGAGCCGGATCTTGTCCTGCTCGATATCATGCTGCCCAAGAAGGACGGATGGCAGGTCTGCCGTGAGATCCGTGAAATCTCTTCCAAGCCGGTCATCATGATCACCGCCAAGGGCGACGTGTTCGACAAGGTCCTCGGGCTGGAGCTCGGCGCCGACGACTTCGTGGTCAAGCCCTTCGACCTGAAGGAGCTTTCCGCGCGCATCAAGGCGGTCCTGCGCCGCTATTCCGCGCACGACAATCAGGATGACAACGAGGTCATCAAATTCGACAACATCGAGATCAGCAAGGAAAAATACGAGCTCAAGCTGAAGGGCAAGAGCGTGGACATTCCCCCGAAGGAGCTCGAGCTGCTCTACTTCCTTGCCTCCAACTGCAACCGCGTCTTCTCGCGCGATCAGCTGCTGGACAAGGTCTGGGGCTTTGACTATCTCGGCGACTCCCGCACGGTCGACGTACACGTCAAGCGTCTGCGTGAGAAGCTGGAGGGCGTGTCCGATAAGTGGATCCTGAAGACCGTCTGGGGCGTCGGCTACAAGTTCGAGCTGCTCCAGTGAACGGCTCCGGAAACGGGGAATAAACCATGTTCCGCAGCCTGTTTACGAAATACATCACGGCGTTCATGCTGATCATCGTGGTCAGCTTTACCATCCTCGCTGCGATCGTCGGATCCCTGCTCGTCAATTTTTCGACCGACAGCAAGCGCGCCACGGTTTCCAACGCCGCTTCCACGGTGCGCTTCTATCTGGAAAAGGAATACCCCGGCAGCTCGGCGGACACCTTTGCCTCCGTCGTTATGCGCGACAATACCTCGGTCCGCCGGTCTCTGTCGATCATTTCCCGCTATTCCGGGGATCTCGGTCTGATCCTGACGGACGTGAAGGGCGTGATCCTCGTATCGGACGACGCGACGTCCGGGACACTCTCCGCGCTGTCCGTCCCCTCCGAGATCCTGAACGGGCTCGGGATGGAGCAGACGACGGCGGCAAGCACGATGGGCGGGCTCCTTGCCGATCCCTGCATCTACGCGGGGGTGCCGATCGGTTCCGACGGCACGACGCTCGGCTATATTTTCGCGGTCTCCTCCGCGGAGGGGACGAACGAGCTGATCCGCACGATGAACAAGACCGTGCTGATGGCGTGCCTCTGGGTCCTGCTCGCCGCGCTGATCGCGGTCTACTTCATCTCGGAGCGCATCATTTCCCCGCTGAAGGATATGAGCCTCGCGGCAAAGAACTTCGCACAGGGAAATTTTGACGTCCGTATCCCGGTGACCGGGCGGGACGAGGTCGCGGAGCTCGCCACTGCGTTCAACAACATGGCGACCGATCTTGAGAGCCTCGAAGTCATGCGCCGCTCCTTTATCGCCAACGTCTCGCACGAGCTGCGGACGCCGATGACCTCGATCGCGGGCTTCGTCGACAGTATGCTCGCGGGCGCGATCCCGGCGGACAAGCAGGAGCATTATCTGAAGACGGTCTCCGACGAGGTACACCGTCTGTCGAGACTGATCGCCTCTTTGCTGGACATCACGCGGATCCAGGCGGGAGAACGGAAGTTCAATATGTCGTCGTTCGATATCTGCGAAATGGCGCGGCAGATCCTTTTCTCCTTTGAAAAACCGATCGAGGACAGGCACCTCGACGTCGAATTCGAGTGTGAGGAGGACAATCTGTACGTCTACGCCGACCGGGACGCGATCTATCAGATCCTCTACAATATCTGTCACAACGCGGTGAAGTTCTCCAGAGAGGGAGGAAAATACCGCATCCGTCTGCTGGAACGGGAGAAAAAGGTCTACACCTCGGTCTATAACGAGGGTGTCGGCATCCCGGAGGCAGACCTGCCCTTCGTGTTCGACCGCTTCTACAAGAGCGACAAGAGCAGAGGGCTGGACAAGACGGGCGTCGGGCTCGGTCTCTATATCGCGAAGACCGTCATCGACGCGCACGGAGAGGAGATCTGGGTGAAGAGCGTGCAGGGAGAATACTGCGAATTCGTCTTTACGCTGCCGGTCGCCCGCGAGGGCAAGGCGCAGCGCAGAGCGGAAAACGAGCAGGGAACCGGGGAAACCCAGGCGAACGGCTGAAGACGCGGCTTCGGGCGGCGTGAAAAGAGACTGCGCGTCTCTGTCATGCTGTCCGAAGCCGTCCGCGCCGTTTCGCCTCGCTTCCCCTTGACAAAGCGCCTTTCCTATGGTATGATACCACGGGAACCGCGGGAACACCCGCGATGGCCCGATACAGTTTTTTGCGACTCAGAAAGGAACCTTTCGCTCCGGCGAAAGCAGGTAACCGATGAAAACCATGCGCATTCTGACCGTGCTGCTGCTTGCAGCCGTTCTTCTTCTCTGCTCCTCCTGTGAATGGTGGGCGGAAATCACCGATCCCGGGCTCCCGGAAACGAAGCCCCCGCGGACCGAGACGGAAGGACCGCCCGCGGAAAGCGATCCCGCAGACACCGATCCCGTCCGGGAAACAGAGCCGCCGCTCCCGCCCGAGACCGACGCCGTGACCGATCCGGAGACGGAGGCCCCGTCGAAGGATTACGTCGTGGAGAACGGCGTCCTGAAGGAATATCTCGGAAAGGGTGGGGAACTGGTCCTGCCCGACGAGGTCACGGAGATCCCCGGCGGGGTGTTCGCTGCCTCCGGCGTTTCCGGCTCGATCCTCTCCATTCGCCTCGGCAAGAACGTGAACAAGATCGACGAGGAAGCGTTTTCCGATCTGTATCTGCTCTACCGGGTCGATCCCGGCAAGAACCCGAACTATTTCTTTGACGAAGGTGTGTTCGGAAGAAAGGACTGCACGCAGTTCTTCTTCTTCGACGGCTCCGTCTTTGACCGGGATACGTATTCCAAGATCCTGCGCAACTATCACGGCAAAACGACCGACGAGCTGCCCTCTGAGATCGTGTTCCGCCGCGGTGTGGTCCGCGGGGAATTCCTGATGGGGGACTTCTGTGCAGAGTCGATCTCCTCGTTCGGACACGACGTGGAGCTCCCCGATATCTCTTCGATGAGCTACGACACGGTGGTCTTCGACTTTGACGACTGGAACGATACCGGGTTTGTCTATTCCTACCTCTATTCCTCGGGCGGCGCGGGAGATATCTACGTCTTTACCGAGGACGCCGTCTACGAATACCACACCGGCGCCTCCCTGAAGGCAGACAACTTCCTTGAGCGGGTCCCGACCTTCTTCCGCGATTCCGGCGGCAGACTGAACTACGCGATGACGGCAAGACGGTACATGGAAGGGAAGGACGACCGCTACTATACCGGCGCGGACGACTTCTATAAAGAAGAAGGGCTCGTTGCCTTCGATCCCGAGGAGGGACTGGTCCTCGGCAAACCGCAGAAGACCCTGACTGCCGCCGAGCTCTTCCCGAAGGAAGATACGAAGCTGAAGAAAAAAGCCGAGGAAAACCGCGAGACGTATCTCGAATACCTCGTGACGAACGGCGAATACCCGGTCGAGGTCGACTTCGGCGACTTCACCGTGTCCGGTGACCGGCTCCTTGCCTATCTCGGCGAGGGCGGAACGGTCACGGTCCCCGACTTTATCGTAAAGATCGAAAAGGAAGCGTTTGCCGGGGAAAACGCCGCGGAGATCAGCGAGCTGATCCTCGGGGAAAAGGTCGCTTCGATCAGCCAGGGCGCGTTTTCCGGCATCGGTGCCGGGACCGTGTTCACCGGAAATGAATTCTTTACGGCAGACGGAACGCTGCTCTATAACGAGGAAGCGTCCTTCGTTTTCTGCTCCGCTCCGCTGACCGGGGACGACCCGGAGACGGCGGAAAAGATCCTCTCGGCCTACGAGGAAAAGAAATGTACCGGGCTTCTCACCTTCCCCTTTGCGACGGTCTTCGTATCCTCGAACGGCGCGACGGTCCGCATTTCCACGATCGAGGCGCTGGGCACGTCCCTGGCGCTCTCGGGTGAGAGGATCGACCTCGACGCCGCCGTGCGTCTGTGCCCCGTTTCCGGCACGGTGCTGTTCGACACCGTGGACGGAGCGCACCCCCTGCGGCTGATCACGCCGGACGGGGTCCTGCAATTTGAGGAAGATACGGAGGAACCGGACGCGGAGAACTTTGCCGACCTGATCCTCACCTTCGCGCTTGACGGGGAGAACGTCCTCCGCTTCCGCGCGGAGCGCCGTTACCTCTCTCTCTCTTCCGATCCGCTCCTCTTCCTGTGTTTCGCGAACGACGCCGGTCTTGCGGATGTCGTGACCGGGACCTTTGAATACGGCGAGGACGGACCCGTCTACACCATGGAGGAAGAACAGTTCTTCGATCCCGAGGAATGGCGCGAGGTCTACGGGGAGCGCTTTACCGGGATCTGGGAGACGCTCGGTGAAGAAGAGCCGGAGGACCCCTCCCTCGAGTATCTGCTTGCCCGCAATACGGCGGCGTACGAAGAAATCCTTGAAAATGCGAAAAATACTCCGATCGGAGAATAAAGGAGACAACTATGAAATATTCAATCAAAGGCGAACCACTTCCCGTCGTGATCTGTGACCTCGAGCCCGGAGAGGCAATGATCACCGAATCCGGAGCAATGGCGTGGATGTCCCCCAACATGAAGATGGAAACGACGACGAACGGCGGACTCGGAAAGGCGTTCGGGCGGATGTTCTCCGGGGAAAATATGTTCCAGAACCGTTATACCGCACAGAACGGCATCGGTCAGATCGCTTTCGCGTCCTCGTTCCCAGGTTCGATCCGTGCGTACGAAATCTCGCCCGGGAACGAGCTGATCGTTCAGAAGAGCGGTTTTCTCGCGTCGGAGACCGGCGTGACGCTTTCCGTTCACTTCAAAAAGAAATTCGGCGCGGGTCTGTTCGGCGGTGAGGGCTTTATCATGCAGAAGCTGTCCGGTCAGGGGACGGCGTTCATCGAGATCGACGGCTACGCCGTGGAGTACGTCCTGAACGCCGGTGAATCCATGATCGTCGATACCGGCTATCTCGCGGCGATGAGCGCGTCCTGCACGATGGATATCGTCAGTGTTCCCGGCGTCAAGAACGCTCTGTTCGGCGGCGAGGGACTGTTCAACACCGTGGTGCGCGGCCCGGGGAAGATCCTGCTCCAGACCATGCCGATCAGCGCGGTCGCGGGCAGCCTCCGTTCCTTCTTCCCCTCCGGTAACTGAGACCGGGATCAGACTGAAATAACCGTCGGGGTCGTGCCGGAAACGGAGCGGCCCCGAGCGGCATTCCCGAAAGGAAAGGACGTCCGTAAAGACCGTGAACGCACGGGAACGGGATCGCGGACGGAAACAAGACGATGCGAATTGCGATCAAGATCGGTACTTCAACGCTGACGCACAAAACGGGTCAGCTCAATATCAGGCAGGTGGAAAACCTCTGCCGCATCATCAGCGACCTGAAGAACGCGGGGCACGAGATCATCCTGATCTCCTCCGGCGCGATCGGCATGGGAGTCGGCAAGCTCGGGCTCAAATCCCGTCCGACCGATATCCCGGGGAAGCAGGCTGCTGCCGCCGTCGGTCAGTGCGAGCTGATGGATACCTACGACCGGCTGTTTTCGGTCTATCACCATACCGTGGCGCAGATCCTGCTGACCGCGGCGGACGTGGAGGACGAGACCCGTCACACGAACTTCCGCAACACGATCTTCCGCCTCCTCGAACTCGGCGCGCTCCCGATCATCAACGAGAACGACACGGTGGCGACCGAAGAACTCGGGATCGGTGATAACGACACGCTCGGCGCGATCGTCGCCGTCAGCACGGACGCCGACCTTCTCGTTCTGCTCTCCGATATCGACGGGCTTTACACCGCAGATCCCCACCGGGATCCGGACGCGAAGCGGATCGAGATCGTGGAGCGGATCGACGACCGGATCCTCTCGCTCGGAGAGGGTGTCGGCTCGGCACTCGGAACGGGCGGGATGCGCACCAAGCTGCGCGCGGCGCAGATCGTGACCGCGCAGGGGATCGATATGATCATCGCGGACGGCTCGGAGCCTGCTCTGCTCTACGATATCGTGGAGGGGAAGCGGATCGGGACCCGGTTTCTCGGAACCGCGAAACAGACGGAAAACGGCTGAACGGAAAAGGAAAGGCGGAAGGAACGTGACGACGGCGGAGCTGCTCGAAAGAGCGAAAAAGGCAAAGGCGGGGATCTTTTCCCTGACCTCCGAAAAGAAGAACGAGGCGCTGACCGGAATGGCGGAGGCGCTGACGGCACATACGGACCTCATCCTCGCGGCGAACCGGGAGGATATGGAAGCGGCGAAGGACCGGATCTCTCCGGTCATGCTCGACCGCCTCGCGCTGAACGAAGGACGTGTGCGGGGCATGGCGGAGGGGATCCTGCAGGTGCGCGATCTGCCCGATCCCGTCGGCAGGGTGCTGGACCGTACCGTGCGTCCGAACGGGCTTGTGATCGAAAAACGCGCGGTCCCGATCGGCGTGATCGCGATCATTTACGAGAGCCGCCCGAACGTGACCTCGGACGCCGCGGCACTCGCGCTCAAAAGCGGCAACGTCTGCGTCCTGCGCGGCGGGAAGGAGGCATTCCGCTCGGCGCGCGCGATCGTGGCGGCGCTGAAGGAGGGGCTTGCCCGTGCCGGGCTCGACGAGGATCTGATCGGGCTCGTTGAGGACACGACGAGGGAAAGCGCGAACGAACTGATGCACGCGAACGGTTACGTGGATCTGCTGATCCCACGCGGCGGTGCGTCCCTGATCCGCGCCTGCGTGGAGAACGCGACCGTCCCCTGCATCCAGACGGGGCAGGGCATCTGCCATATTTTCGTGGATGAGAGCGCGGATCTCACGATGGCGCTCGATATCGTCGACAACGCCAAGACCAGCCGCCCCTCTGTGTGCAACGCCTGCGAGGTCTTGCTGGTCCATGAAAAGGTCGCGCCCTCTTTCCTGCCCCTGCTGAAAACGCGCCTGACGGACGAAAAAATCGCCGCTGGGAAGCCCGTGGTCCGGTTTCGTCCGGATCCTGCCGCCGCGCGCTTCCTTCCGGGGGAGCCGGCGGGAGAAAACGGGTTCGATACCGAATTCCTCGACTATATCCTCGCGGTGCGGGTGGTCCCCGACGTGAAGGCGGCGGCAGAGCACATCGCGCAGCATTCCACGCATCACAGCGAGGCGATCCTGACGCGCAGCGATGAGAACGCCGCGTATTTCACCGCAGCGGTGGACAGTGCGGCGGTCTACGTCAACGCCTCGACCCGCTTTACCGACGGCGGTGAATTCGGGCACGGCTGCGAGATGGGCATCTCCACGCAGAAGCTCCACGCGAGAGGTCCGATGGGACTGAACGAGCTGACGACCTATCGGTACGTGATCACGGGCAGCGGTCAGATCCGCTGAAAAAAAGAAAACGGCGCGGTGTGAATACCGCGGAAAGGAACGGATCATGAAAGACGTTACGATCGGTTTTATCGGGACCGGGAACATGGGCGGCGCGCTTGCGCGCGCGGCAGCGGCGAAGGCGGGCGGAGAGAGGCTTTTGCTTGCCAACCGGACGGCTGCAAAGGCGGAGGCCCTTGCCGCGGAGCTCGGCGCGAAGGCGGCAGATAACCGCACGGCGGCGGAGCGCAGCGGATTCCTCTTCCTCGGCGTCAAGCCGCAGGGAATGCGGGAACTGCTCCTTTCCCTGCGGGAAACGCTTGCCGCGAGGCAGGACCGCTTCGTCCTCGTGACGATGGCGGCAGGGCTGACGGTCGCGACGATCCGCGAAATGGTGGGCGGAGACTATCCCGTCGCGCGGATCATGCCGAACACGCCCGCGGCGGTCGGGCAGGGCGTGATCCTGTACACCGCGGACGGGCTGACGGAGGATGAGAACGGGGCACTGACCGATCTGCTCTCGGGCGCGGGACGGGTGATCTCCCTTCCCGAGGAGAAGATCGACGCCGGCTCCGCGCTTTCCGGCTGCGGTCCCGCGTTCGTCTGCCTCGTGATGGAGGCGCTCGCGGACGGTGCGGTCGCCTGCGGTCTGCCGAGAAATCTGGCGCTTTCCGCTGCCGCGGAGACGCTGCGCGGCACGGCGTCCCTGATGCTGGAGACCGGGAAGCATCCCGGTGCGCTCAAGGACGACGTCTGCTCTCCCGGCGGCTCAACGATCGCCGGCGTGCGGGCGCTGGAAGACGGCGCGGTGCGGGCGGCGTTTATGAACGCGGTCATCGCGGCGTACGAAAAGACCGCGGAGCTCGGTAAGCAGTAATTCGGGTGTCTCCCGAAACGAAAAAGTCGGGGCTGTTGCACGTTGGTGCAGCAACCCCTTTTTCTTTCGTTGGTCTATTCCTTGTTGATTTCGTTTTTCGATGCGGGCGCGACTGTGCGGCGCGCGGTCCGGTGCTGTATCATCTTATTGCGGATGTGTCTGCGGCGCAGCAGGGCGAGGATCAGGAAGATCACGACGCCGACGCCCGTCATCACGGCGAGAACGATCAGGACGCGGATCACCGTGTCCGCTGTCCCGTGCTGCTTTCCCTCCGACAGATCGATCCGGATCAGACGCAGCGTCAGCGGCTCCTTCGATTCGCCGCTTCCCTGAAGGTCCGCTTCGGGAAGACGCAGACCCAGCCGGATGCCGTTCACCTCATCCGCGGCGGCAAGGAACTCCGAAACGCGGAAGGAAAGCGTCTTTTCGGTTCCGGAGGGGAGCTGCGCGGCGCATTCCAGCGTCACGGGATGCCCGTCTGCGTCCTTGCCGGTCAGGAGAAGGATGAAATCCGCTGCCGAAGCGCCGTCCGGAAGCAGTGCCTCCAGCGTGACCGTCAGCAGGTCCGCGCTGCCGAGCAGGTTTTTCGTCAGCGTCGGGTCGCAGACGCAGGAATAGTCCCCGGCAGGGAAGAAGACGGCCTCCATCGCGTCGTCCGCCGCGCGGACGAGGCTCGCGCTCTCCGCGGGGTAAAAGCCGTAGCAGTTCCCGTCCGTGCAGTCGTACAGCGTCCGGACGCGTCCGGCACTTTTTTCCGCGGTGACCGGGACCTCCTCCGCCACGCGGCGCAGGACCGGGAATTCCCGCAGGGCGTCCTCGGGAAGGACCGAAAGGTAGGGCGTGAGATCGGTCCCGCCGTCAAGATCGACGTCGCGGAAGACCGACCATAAGAGCTTTTTTGCTGCGGGCGAGGCGAGCTTCGTTGCGGAGGAGGACCAGAGACCGAAATACAGATCCTTTTCCCCGGCGTGATCGACCTGCCGATGCCAGAGCAGCGCCGTGATCCGGCTGTCCGGGACCGCTTTCCCGTACGCGTAGAGGAACGCCGACGCCTGCATTGCTTCGCTTTCCGTCCCGATCTCGCCGCTGACGGCAAAATCGCTGATCAGTACGCCCTGCTCCACGCAGGGGAGGCGGTCCGCGGCGTCGAGGAGGACGCCGATATTCCCGACAGAGAGGATCGGCGTATCGTCGGTATCGAGCGCACGCGCGTCGTTCCATACGTCCGCACGCGTCAGATCCGAGGGGAATACGTCGACCGCGATCCGGAAGGAAAGACCGTCGCCGCAGCAGGAGGCGAGCGCCTTCAGGAAGTCCCTCGCGGCGTAGTCGAGCTTCGGGTCCGCGGGGAGAAGCGGCTCGGTACCCGGCTCCGCCCAGTTCCCGCCGAGGGGAACGAAGACCGTGCCGTCCGAGACCGCGGAGCGCACCGCCGTGCGTACGAGGCGGAGCAGGAACGCGTAGTTTTCCGCGTAGTCCTCCGGTTCCGCGGGGCCGCAGTAATTGGAGAAGCGGTTGGAGTTGACCTCGTAGCCGAGAAGATAGTCGGCGACCGCGCCTCCCGTGCCGTTTGCACCGGAATAGCGCCGCGCAAGGAAGCGGACGAGACCGGAAAGAAGATCGGCACTCTCCGCGTCGCCGGGGCAGAGGCCGAAGGCTGCCGCCTCGTCTCCCGTGACGCCCGGGAAGAGAAGGGAACGGGAGACCGTATCGTCCTTCTCGGGTGCCTCCATGATGAGGCGCAGATAGACACGGATGCCGTTGCCGGTCATGACGCGGATCTCCTGATCGAGCCATTCGAGATAGTTGCCGTTGACCGTATAGGTCTTCCCGGCGTGGGAATAGCTGACCGTATTGCGGATGTTCGCGGTCGCGAGCAGCTCGTTGAGCTTGACGGAGAGAACGGTGTGAGAGACGCCGAGCCGCGCCGCGTCAAAGGCTGCGGTCGCGTTCAGCCCCTTCTTGGATGCGGGAACGGGTGCGCCGGAGGGAACGCCCGCTGCCTCCGGATTCCGCAGACAGACGCGCGGGGTCAGCTCCGCCGCGTTTCCCTCCTCGTCTGTTCCGACGAGGACGAAGGCGCGGAATATCAGATCCGCACGGCTCTCCCCGCAGGGGATCACGGCGCTGATCTGCTGTCCGAAGGGCAGGGAAGCGAGGGGCTCCGCGTCTGCGGGCGTCTCAAAGGGATAGAGGGCGTAAAGGGAAAGCATGTCTCCCGTGATACCCGAAAGAACGCCGTCCGGCAGTTCTCCCGTGACGGTGATCTCTTCTCCTTCCCCGGACAGGGAAGCGGTCAGCGTTCCGACCTCTTTACCGGAGGCGGATACCGTAAAGGGAAGGGAAAAAACGAAGGTGAAAAGCGTCAGGCAGCAAAGAAACAGGGTCAAAGTCCGCCGCATCGTACGGTCTGCCTCCTTTCAGTGAAAAAAGAACGGCTCCGGTTCGCGGCGCCGTTCTATCGGTTCTATCAGTTTGCCGCGTCGACGATCGCCGCGAAATCCTTTGCGACGAGGGAGGCGCCGCCGATCAGCCCGCCGTCAACGTCGACCTTGGAGAGGAGCTCCGCGGCGTTGGAGGGCTTCATGGAACCGCCGTACTGGATGGTGACCGCCTCGGCGATCGCTTCTCCGTAGAGACCCTTCAGGACGTCACGGATCACGGCGCAGACCTCTTCGGCCTGATCGGAGGTCGCGGTCCTGCCGGTGCCGATCGCCCAGACGGGCTCGTACGCGATGATGATTCCCGCCATTTCCTCGGCGGAGATGCCGGAGAGGGCGATCTTGGTCTGCATGGCGACGATCTCGTTCGTGATGCCGAGATCCCGCTGCTCGAGCAGTTCTCCGACGCAGAGGATGGGCTTCAGACCCGCACGGACCGCTGCGGTCACGCGCTTGTTGACTGTGAGATCGGTCTCGCCGAAATACTGACGGCGCTCGCTGTGGCCGATGACGACGTACTCGGCGCCGACTTCCTTCAGCATATCCGCGGAGATCTCGCCGGTGAAGGCACCCTTTTCCGCGTAGTGGACGTTCTGTGCGCCGACCTTGATCGCGGTCTCGCTGACCGCTTCGACCGCGGCGGCAAGATCGACGAAGGGGACGCAGACGATGATCTCGCATCCGTTCTTTCCCTCGACGAGCGGCTTCAGGTCGCCGATCAGCGCCTTCGCCTGAGCGGGGGTCATGTTCATTTTCCAGTTGCCGGCAATGACGGCTTTTCTCGTTTCTTTTCTCATGGTTTCCGATTCCTTTCTGATTGGGACGCGGGACTTGCCCGCGGGATAAAGCGCTTATGAAACGGGCTGTTGCGTGTTGGAGCAACAGCCCGTCCTGTTCGGTTTCGGTTCAGGCGTCCTTTTCGTTGAGGCACGCGATCCCGGGGAGCTCCTTGCCCTCGAGGAATTCGAGGGAAGCACCGCCGCCCGTGGAGATGTGGGTCATCTGATCGGCAAAGCCGAGTTTTTCGACCGCCGCGGCGGAGTCACCGCCGCCGATGATGGAGATCGCGCCGCTCTCGGCGATCGCCTTTGCGACGGCTTTCGTGCCGCCTGCGAAGTGATCCCATTCGGAAACGCCCATCGGACCGTTCCAGACGACGGTGCCGGCGCCCTCGATGGACTTGGCAAAGAGTTCCTGCGTCTTCTCACCGATGTCAAGACCCATCCAGCCGTCCGGAATGGAGTCGGAATAGATGCGCATATAGATCGCGTCCTCCGCATAGGTGCGGGCAATCACGTTATCGACGGGGAGCAGGAAGTTGACGTTCTTTTCTCTCGCCTTCTGAACAAGGGAACGGGCAAGATCAAGCTGATCCTCCTCGCAGATGGAGGTGCCGATGGAATTGCCGAACGCACGGAAGAAAGTGTACGCCATACCGCCGCCGATGATCAGGGTATCGACCTTGTCGATCAGGTTGTTGATGACGCCGATCTTATCGGAGACCTTCGCGCCGCCGAGGATGGCGACGAACGGACGCTTGGGATCGGCAAGCGCGCCGCCCATGATGGTGATCTCTTTCTGGATCAGATAGCCGCAGACGGCGGGCAGATAGTCCGCAACGCCGGCAGTGGAAGCGTGAGCGCGGTGTGCCGTACCGAACGCGTCATTGACGTAGAGTTCCGCCATGGAGGCAAGCTCTTTAGCGAACGCGGGATCGTTCTTTTCCTCTTCCTTGTGGAAGCGGACGTTCTCGATCAGGAGGATCTCGCCGTCCTTCAGCGCAGCGGCCTTTGCCTTGGCGTCTTCTCCGATGACGTCCTTCGCGAGAACGACCTCACAGGAGAGCAGCTCGGAAAGGCGGGCGGCAACGGGAGCGAGGGAATACTTCATATTGAACTCGCCCTTCGGTCTTCCCATGTGAGAGCAGAGGATCACGCGTGCGCCGTGGTCCTTCAGGTACTTGACGGTGGGCAGCGCCTCGACGATACGCTTGTCGTCGGTGATCTCGCCGTCCTTCATGGGAACGTTGAAATCGCATCTGACAAGGACTTTCTTGCCGGAGACTTCAACGTCTTCGATGGTCTTCTTGTTGTACATATTGTTTCTCCTCTATCAGTATAAATTCATCTTTTGATAAACCACTCTGTATTTTATCATAAGGCGTGAAAAAAATCAACCCCGCTTTTTGAATTTTTCGGACTTTTTTCACTTTTTTCTGCCGGGATCAGCCGAAAACGACGACCTTGGCGACGCCGAGAAGATCCCGCAGGAAATACGTTGCGAAAACGAAGAGCGGCGTCTGCGCGTTGACGGGACGGGCGGTAAGACCCTCCCTCTCCGCGAAGAGCTTTGCACGGTACTGGTGATAGGAATCGGTGACGACGGCGACCTCTCCGCCCAGACCGCGTTCCCGCAGGAGCTCGGCGCTGAAACGGAGATTTTCCTCCGTGCTTGAGGAACGGTCCTCGAGGATCAGGCGGTCCCCGTCAATCCCCATCCCGGTGAGCGCAAGATACATTGCCTCCGCCTCCGACGTCGGTTCGTCATTGCCCTGCCCGCCGGAAAGGATCGCGACAGCGTCCGGGTGCGCCTTCAGGTATTCCGCCGCCGCTTCGATCCTGCGCCGCAGGGACTTGCTGGGTCCGCTTTCCCGGACACGGCAGCCGAGCACGATCACCGTCTCGTTCCCCTCGGGATGCGTGAAAAAGGCGTGCGACAGCATCAGGACGGCGAGGACGAGCGCGAAGCCCGTGCCGATCACGAGGACGGCGCCGAGAACGGACAGAACGATCCTACCGGCTTTTTTCTTTGCGATCTTCGACAAGATTCTTTTGATATCCGGCAGAAAGACCGCGAGGAGGATCAGGAGCAGTCCCAGCCCCTCTCCGAACCAGGTCCCGAGATTGACGACGAGGGAGAACAGCGGGCAGAAAAGAAGAAGGACGGCGATCCCGAGGAGGAGCAGTGCCGTCCTCCGCTTCCGCATGACCCGAAACCTTTTCATCCGCTTTTTTCCTTTCCCTTTTTTTCATTATTATAACACGGCAGGGGAAAACTTTTTTGATGAAAGTATGAAAAAATCGTAAAGATATCACCCGTCCTTCCGGCTTTATCTTGACAAGAGGGCGGGATTGATGTAAAATAAACGGTGTATTACGATGAGAAAGGTGTGGAACCGTGCAGTTTGATAAGTCCCAGCTGATGCGCGGGATGCTGGAGGGCTGTATTCTGAAGATCATCAGCCGGAAGGCGACTTACGGATACGAGATCCTGGAATATCTGCGGCAGCACGGGTTTGACGATCTTGCCGAGGGCACGATCTATCCGCTCCTGATGCGTCTGGAAAAGCAGGGCAGCATCCGCGCCACGCTTCTCCCCTCCCCGCTCGGACCGAAAAGGAAATACTATTCCGTGACCCCGTCCGGGCTCGAATATCTCGCGTCCTTTGAGAATTGCTGGCGGCAGATCGCCGGCGCGGCGTCCGCGATCGTCGGCGAAAAGCCGGAGGAGAGCGGAGAAAGGAGCACGAACAGTGACCTCTGATTTCAAAAACGCGCTCCGGACACTGACGCCCGAAAACCGGCGCGTGATCCGCGATATGTATCATTATCTCGGCACCTGCGGGCTCAACGAGGTCGTCTACGAGGACCTGATGTCCGACCTTGCCGGGATGGCGCTGGAAAGCCAGGAACGCGGCGTTTCCTTTTCCGATACCGTCGGCATGGATTACCACGCTTTCTGCCGGGAACTGGTGAAGAACGCGGAAAAGCAGTCCTTTTCGGAGCGGCTGTTTGACGTCGTGCGCTGGATCGCGGCGTGCATCGGCGCGGTCATGCCCGTTATGTATCTGTACGCGCTCGCTTTCCCGCGGCAGACCGTATTCACCGAGGGGCTTACCCTTCATTCCCCTCTCTCCTTTTTCCTGACCTATTCCGCGATCACCGTTGTGGCGGTGCTCGGCTGGTTCGTCACGAAGCGGTTCATTTACTACTCGCAGACGATCGTCTTCCCGGTCTATCTCACGGCGATCCTCTGTTCTTTCGTCCTTTTCGAACTGCTTTCGGTCTATACCGATCGGGTCATCCTCGAACTGTCTCTTCCTCTGTGGCTGATCGCGTGGGCGCTCGTGCTCGTGCTCTGCCTCGGAGCGAAGCGTCTGATCGCCTTTACGGCGGTCCACCGCAGAAATAAATCCACCAAATAAGCGAAACGGAGTTACTGTCATGGCAAAGAAAAATTATCCGCTCTATGAAACGACCGTTTTCCGGGACTTCCGCGTCCTGACCGAAAACGTAGCCGCCAGATATCCTGACCGTCCGGCGGTGCGCTTCAAAAAGAACCCGCGCAAGCCCGAGGTCACGACCGTGACCTTTACCGGGCTGAAGAACGACTGCCGGGATCTCGGTACCGGCTCCGTCGCGCTCGGCTGCCGCGGCGCACACGTCTGCATCATCGGTGAAAGCTCGTACGAGTGGATCGTCACCTATTTCTCCCAGATGTCGATCGGCGCCGTGACCGTCCCGATCGATAAGGAGCTTCCCGTGCCGGATATGCAGAGCATCATCGTCTCTTCCGAGGCGTCCGTGGTGTTCTATTCCAAGGTCGCGGAGGAAAAACTGATGCAGATGGAGATCCCCGCGGTGCGCACCTTTATCTGCATGACGCCGGACGCTGAGCCGGATATCGAGGGCGCTTATACGATCACGGACGTGATCCGAGACGGCGGAGAGCGCTTCACACAGGGAGACAACACCTATTACGATTACGAGATCGACCCCGACCGACTCGCCTCCATCGTCTTTACCTCGGGTACGACCGGCAAGGGCAAGGGCGTCATGCTTTCCACGACCAACATCGTGACCGATATGACACAGGGCATGTACAACTTCGCGATCACGCCCTCCACGATCTGTGCGCTGCCGCCCCATCACACCTTCTGCTCCACCGTCGTGTTTGTCGGGCATCTGTCGCAGGGAAGCTGCGTCTATATCTCGAACGGGCTGAAATATATCATGAACGAGCTGAAGGAGGTCCAGCCGACGCATCTCGTCCTGGTGCCTCTCTTCGTCGAGACCTTCTACAAGCGGATCTGGGCGAACGCGGAGAAGCAGGGCAAGGCGGACGCGCTCCGCAAGCTGATCGCGTTTTCCAACAAGATGCGCAAGGTCGGGATCGATATGCGCAAGAAACTGTTCGCCTCCGTTCTTTCCGCGTTCGGCGGGAAGCTGGAATTCATCATCTGCGGCGGTGCGGCGCTGAACCAGAACATCATCGACACATTCGACGGGATCGGCGTCACGATCCTGAACGGATACGGGATCACCGAGTGCGCGCCCCTGATCTCCTGCAACCGCAACAAGTACCAGAAATCCGGCAGCGTCGGCACGCCGATCATCGGCGAAGAGATCCGCATCCTCGATCCCGACGAGAACGGTGAGGGTGAGATCTGCGTCCGCGGGACCAACGTCATGCTCGGGTATTTCAACGATCCCGACGCGACCTCGGCGGCGTTCACCGAGGACGGCTTCTTCAAGACCGGAGACTACGGAAAGGTGGACGAGGACGGCTGGCTCTATATTACCGGACGCCTGAAGAACCTGATCATCTTCTCCAACGGCAAGAACGTGTATCCCGAGGAGATCGAGACCGAGATCTTCCGCGTACCGGGCGTCAACGAGGTCATCGTTTACGCCGGGGAGAGCAGATCCGACCCGCAGAAGGAAGTCATCGTCGCCGAGATCTATCCCGACTTTGAATACCTGAAGGCACACGGCGTTCCCGAGGAGGAGGTCGCCTCCTACTTTGAGAAGAACGTGAAGGAGATCAATACCCGGATGGTTTCCTACAAGGCGGTCGGCAAGGTCAAGATCCGCCGCGAGGAATTCGAGAAGAACACCTCGAAGAAGATCGTGCGCTTCAAGATCGACAAGCACATCGACTGACCGAAGAAACGAAAATCAAAAAGCATCGGACGGAGGAAACTCCGACCGATGCTTTTTTGGCTGTGTGAACGAACGCCGCATCCGCGCGTCAGAACCCTTTTTCGACCATGACGGTCGACGCGGCGTAACAGCTGCCGGAGACGCTCGGCTCTTCGCCCGGCGTCAGCCGGAAGGACAGAGAGTAGTCTCCCGGCGGCAGCGTCAGGCGGCGGGTTTCCATGACCGTCCCGTCTAAAACGAAGATCTCACCCTCCGGTCCCGTCAGCGTAACCGACAGCGTGCCGCCGACCGCGCTTCCGTAGGAGATGAAGGTGTACGGCGTCTCTTCCTCGACGGTAAAGTCCTCCGTGATCTCGCTGCGGGTGTCGTCCAGCTGCTTGAGATACATCTTCGAGGTGGAAAGTACCCCGAGGGTCCCGCAGAACGTGCCGAGTACGCTGACGCCGATGCTGCACGCCGCCGTGATGATGAGGACCTTGAAGGTGATCTTTTTGTCGTTCAGCACGCACCAGCCGATGATCCCGCCGACAAGTCCGAACGAGAGCAGAACCATGCAGGAGGAAAGCACGAGACCGAACGGCATATTGCCGAAGGTCGTGAGCGCCTCCGAGGTGTCCGCCGTGTTCAGATAAAGGGAGAGGACGGAGAAGAGGTTGTTGAAAAAGTGGAAAAGCATCCCGAGGAAGATCGAGCCGGTCTTCAGGTCGATATACGCAAGGAATATCCCGAGCAGCGCGGTCGGGAAAAAGCGGAAGATATCCAGATGCGCCGCGCCGAAGAGGACGCCGGTGAACAGGACTGCCGCCCACGGCTTCCATTTCCGGACGGAGGACAGAAGGAACCCGCGGAAGAGCAGCTCCTCACAGATCGCGGGGACGATCGCCATGCAGATCACGCCGACGGCGGGATTCACGTCCCGGAAGAGCGTCGTGATATGATCGACGGAGGCGGCGGATTGGGGAAAGAAATACTGAAGCACCATGGAGACGGACAGGGAAAGGGAATAGACCCCGCCGAATAAAAACAGGGACCCGAAAAAGCGCGAGACCCGCGGCGCTTCCAGCGGGAAGACCTCGGAGAGCCCCGCGCCGAAGAGCAGGGCGGCGCCGATCGCGATCCCGGCGTAGATCAGCTCGGAGATCACGGTCCCGGCGATGCCGAGAACCTGCGTCAGATACCCGGAGCCGAGCGTCAGGAACAGGAAAAACACGGCGTAGCCGACGAGACCATGCCACGGCTTCAGTTCTTTTTTTCTTTGTACGTTGTTTTCATCCATCGGAATGACCTCTCTTGGTTACGGTGAAGGAACAAAGGACTCTCGGGAGCAAAAAGGCTCCCGGGAATTTCCGGGGAAAAACCCGTGAAGTTCCTGAGAGCCTTCTGGTTGACTGCGGATCGGATCGACCGGAATGCCGATCAGCCGAGCTTCGCAGAGTTGACCTTGATGCCGGGGCCCATCGTGGAAGCGAGGACGCAGCTCTTGATATACTGACCCTTCATAGCGGCGGGCTTAGCCTTGATGATCGCGGTCATCAGGGTGTTGAAGTTCTCGGCGAGCTTGTCGGCGCCGAAGGAAGCCTTGCCGATCGGGCAGTGGATGATGTTGGTCTTGTCAAGACGGTATTCGATCTTACCTGCCTTGGCGTCCTTGACGGCCTTGGCGACGTCCATCGTGACGGTGCCGGCCTTGGGGTTCGGCATGAGACCCTTCGGACCGAGGATTTTACCGAGACGACCGATGACACCCATCATATCGGGCGTAGCGATGACGACGTCGAAGTCGAACCAGTATTCCTGGGTGATCTTGGCGACCATGTCTTCCGCACCGACGTAATCGGCGCCCGCCTCTTCCGCGAGCTTTGCCTTATCGCCCTTGGCGAAGACGAGGGTACGGACGGTTTTACCGGTACCGTTGGGGAGAACGACCGCGCCTCTGACCTGCTGGTCAGCATGGCGGGAGTCAACGCCGAGGCGGACGTGAATCTCGACGGTCTCGTCGAACTTTGCCTTGGCGGTCTGGCAAACGAGAGCAAGCGCCTCGTTCGGATCATAGAGCTTTGCTCTGTCGAGCAGCTTTTCGCTGTCCTGATACTTCTTACCTTTAATAGCCATTTTCATTCTCCTCCTGATTAGTCAACCACGGTGATACCCATGGAACGGGCGGTGCCGGCAACCATGCTCATCGCAGCTTCAAGAGAAGCGGCGTTCAGGTCGGGCATCTTGGTCTCTGCGATCTGCTTGACCTGCTCCTTGGTGATGGAAGCGACCTTGGTCTTGTTCGGGACTGCGGAAGCGGTCTCGATCCCTGCTGCCTTCTTGATCAGAACGGCTGCCGGAGGAGTCTTGGTGATAAAGGTGAAGGTGCGGTCTGCATAGATCGTGATGACGACCGGGATGATCAGACCGATCTGAGTCTTGGTTCTTTCGTTGAACTCCTTGACGAAGTTCATACCGTTGACGCCGTACGGGCCGAGCGCGGGACCGACCGGCGGCTGCATCGTTGCTTTGCCGGCGTTCAGCTGGAGCTTGACGATACCTGCAATTTTCTTTGCCATAGTAATTTACCTCCTGATGTGGTTCTTTTCGGGAGAATTCAAGAATTTTTCCCCCTCCCACCAAAGCTTGCGCTTTGAAGCTTCTATTCCGGGATCAGTACGTGACTCTCTTCACACTGCCCGAATCAAGCTCGACCGGCGTTTCGCGGCCGAACATAGAAACCAATACGATAATTTTCTTTTTGTCGTCCGAAATGCTTTCCACGGTCCCGACGTAGTCCTTCATCGGACCGTCGACGATCGTGACACTGTCACCGACCTCATAATCGAGCTCGATCACGTGGACCTCGACACCGATATGGGCGACTTCCTCATCGGTGAGAGGGACCGGCTTGGAACCGGGGCCGACAAAGCCGGTCACACCGCGTATGTTGCGCACGATATGCCAGGTCGCGTCGGTCATGACCATCTTGACGAGAACGTAGGAAGGGAAGATCTTGCTCTCGACTTCCTTGACGGTCTTTACGCCGTCCTTGTCCTCGGATTCCGTCGATTCGATATCGACCGGAATACGGACGTCCAGGATCAGCTCCTGAAGGCCGCGGTTCTCGATGATCTTTTCCAGATTAGTCTTGACTTTGTTCTCATAGCCGGAATAGGTATGTGCGACATACCATGCCGGGCTGGAAGTACAGTTTTCAGTAATATCGCTCACAGATATTCCTGCCTTTCCGGTCTTGTCCCGTAACGATTACAGCAGCTTACCGAGCGCGCTGACTGCGGAAGAGAAGCCGTAGTCCAGCAGGCTGATCGCTGCGCTGCAGACGATGAGAACGATAACGACGAGAAGAGTGCTGTTGAAGGTGTCCTGCTTGCTGTACCAAACGATCTTCTTCAGTTCGGACTTGCAGGCACGGAAGAAATCACCGATCTTCTTGAAGAAGGAAGGCTTATCCTTCTTTTCGGGCTTGCTCGGAGCTTTCTTTTCTTCGACCGCCACGGTTTTGTTTTCATTATCAGCCATGGTGATGCGCCCTCCTTACTTGGTTTCCTTGTGCTTGGTGTGCTTGCGGCAGAAACGGCAGTACTTGGTCATTTCCAGTCTGTCAGGGTCGTTCTTCTTGTTTTTCATGGTGTCATAGTTTCTCTGCTTGCATTCCGTGCACGAAAGGGTGATTCTGACTCTCATATTTTACCTCCTGATAGTTCGTCGGAAACTTGCGTCTCACGACCGTTGAATTATCTCCCTCATCGGCGGCTTTCTGCAACACAAAAAAAGCCTCTCCGTAGAGGTAACATCATTATATCATCGGGAAAAGCGGTTGTCAAGCATTTTTCAAAAAAAGATTGACTTTTTTCACGGATGGGAGTATGATACGGATACGGTCTTTACCGGAATCCGTACGAAAAGAGAGTATCGCAGTGACGATCATCCTGAATGAACATACCGATCCCTATTTCAACCTCGCGTCCGAGGAATACCTGATCGACCGCACCGAAGGGGAGGTCATGATGCTGTGGCGCAACGCGCCCTCCGTCATCATCGGCAAGAACCAGAACGCCTACGCCGAGATCAACGAGCCCTTCGTCCGCACCCGCGGTATCAAGGTCGTCCGGCGTCTGACGGGTGGCGGCGCGGTCTTCCACGACCTCGGCAACGTCAATTACACCTGCATCGTCCCGCGGGAAAGCGGGGAGACGCTTGACTTCGCCCGGTTTGCCATGCCGGTCATCGGCGCGCTCCGCGCCCTCGGCGTTCCCGCGGAATTTTCCGGCAGGAACGATATCACGATCGAGGGGAAAAAGGTCTCCGGCAACGCCCAGTGCGTCCGGAACGGCAAGATGATGCACCACGGGACGCTGCTGTTCCGTTCCGACATGACCGACCTTGCCGGGGCGCTCAACGTCGATCCCGAAAAGATCCGCAGCAAAGGGATCAAAAGCGTCCGTGCCCGTGTCGGGAACATCGGGGATTATCTGCCGGATCACGACGTGCTTTCCTTCAAGCATTATCTCGAAACCTATTTTGAGGGGGAAAAGCGGGGCTTTACGCCGGAGGAGGAGGAAGCGATCTCCCGTCTCCGTGACGAAAAGTACGCGACGTGGGAATGGAACTTCGGGGAATCGAAGGAGTATTCCGCCGTGCGGAAAAAGTATTTTCCCTTCGGTCTCGTTTCGGTCAGCGTGACGGCGACCGGCGGCGTGATCACCGACTGCAATATCTCCGGCGACTTTTTCGGCGTGTCCGACGTCTCGGAGCTCGCGGCGCGTCTGATCGGCGTCCGGATGGTGCGCGGCGACCTGACGGCGGCGATCGGGGACCCCTCCGACTGGATCTGGGGCGCGGACGCGTCCGGGCTTGCCGACCTGATCCTTTCGTGAGTTCATAAAAAATTCATAATAAAAAATTCAAACCCTCTTGCTTTCCTTTCACTCCTGTGGTATAATAGCCGAGTAAGTTAAAGGGGCATAGCTCAGCTGGTAGAGCAGCGGTCTCCAAAACCGCGTGCCGAGGGTTCGAATCCTTCTACCCCTGCCAAATAGATTGCCTGATTTGTCTACCAGATGATTCAGGCAATTTTCTTCTTTTTGGACAAAATGCGCGCACCGTAGATCATAGATTGTAAAGTGAGAATAAAAATGCTATTCTTTTATATGACTGAAAGATAAGCAGAATTGTGAGGGAAGAAATATGCCGTCACCCGAAAAATTCAGAGAAACACTTGACGACTTCAAGGTCGGTCGGAATATCATTGACGAAATGTATCAGGGCTTTGACGGGATCGTGTCAAAGACCAACAAGAAGGTCAAATCCGCTTTTTTTAAGCAGGCGCTGGATATAATGAATGAAAAGCTCCCGCCCGAACAGGTGCAGAACATACTGGAAGCCAACGCCTGCTGCAAAAGCGGCGCACGGAAAAAAGCGTCCGAAGAATTCGCCCGCATCAACGCGAACAAACCCATCGAAGAAAAGCTTGCGTTGATCTCCGATCGTCCTTATCTCAATATGGGCTCGGCAGAGCTTGACGAAAACGGCCTTCTTCTTGTTCACGCGGTATCCTATCATCCCGGCGAAAAGTTTGAGTGTGTCTGCCCGACGGTCAGTAAAATCAAGCGTGACTATGCAATTCCCCGGGAGTATTGCTATTGCTGCGGCGGCCACTTCAAATATCACTATGAGATCATGCTGGGCGTCAAGCTGAAGCTTGCTGAGATCGTCACATCCCCGCACGATACGGAAGGTGAAAAGCCCTGCGCATTCCGATATGAAATCATATAAGGATATAGATACATGGAAAGAAAGTACAATAGGAGGATAATAACATGACATATTGCGGTGATACGGAATGCTGTAAAAGCTGCGGTCGATTCGCGGAATGCGGAGGTTGTGAAAAATGTGCCGGTCATCCCTTTGGAGGGAACTGCGTTGCCGAGAGAAATGAAGATTTTCCGGAGCTGAAACGGCGGTTGATCGAAGAAATCAACGCCTTGGAAATCGACGGGCTGCGTGTGGACGACCTGAATTTACTTACCGGCGCTTACGTGAACCTTACATATCCGCTTGCCAACGGAACGACAGTCAGATTTCTGAAGGACAAGGATATCTATTTGGGTAATCAGATCGAAAGGCCGGGTTCGGAACGCTGCTACGGCGTTGTTGCGGACGAAACATTTATCCTTGTCTGTGAATACGGCTGTAATGGCGCCGAGCCGGAAATCGTTCTGTATAAACGCAGATAAGCGCTTATTGGGTGCTGATAAATCAAAATTTGTCGATACCTGATGGTGTACTTTTGGGGCAAATACCCTGCATCTACGCACCGTTTGGAACGAATTAGGCAGAAAAAAGCACATCGCAGCGCGATGTGCTTTTTTCAACGAGATTTGCCCCGCTTGCTTTGCAAGCAAGGGCTAACGTCACGTTCCCGAAACAAAAGCGGCTGCTTCCGACGGTAAGGTCCGTCGGAGCAGCCGCTTTTCAGATCATTTCGCTTTGCGGATGGATTTCAGGATCGCGGAGAGCCTGGGCGGCGTGCCGTACATCAGGACGCCGACGCGGTAGATCCGGGCGGAAAGGAAGCCGATGCCGACCGTGGAAAGGACCAGGAGCGCGATCGAGGCGGCGATTCCGGCGGCGGGAACGGTGCTCATCGCGATGCGCGTGAACATCGCCATCGGGGAGGTGAAGGGGACGTAGGAGCAGACCTTCATCAGCGTGTTGTCCACCGCACCGGAGGACATTGAGAAGACGACGGCCATGAATCCGAAGATGAAGAGATACATGATCGGCATATTCGCGGTGCCGACGTCCTCGAGCTTGGAGACGGTGGAAGCGATCGCACCGAAGAGGAACGCGTAGATCAGGAAGCCGAGGATGAAGAAGACTGCCATGTAGGCGAGGAGCGGGACCGGGATGTCGAAAATTGCCGAGACGATCTCGTTGCCGCCCCACGCCGATTTATTGATCCCGTAGAAGAGGACGGCGGAACCGAAGATCAGGACGAGTTGGATCAGCCCCGCGAGGCAGGCGGCGATGACCTTGCCGAACATCATCGCGGGCGGGTCTGCGCTCGTGATCAGCAGCTCCATCGCGCGGGAGCTCTTTTCGGTCGCGACGCTGGTCGAGACCATATTGCCGTAAAGGATGATGACCATATAGAGGGCGAAGATCATGATATAGGTGTAGAAGAAGTTCTGCGCCTGATCCTTGCCGAGGCTCTCGACCGAGCCCTCGATCACCACGTTCATCACGTCGGAGACCTGCTCCTCGGTCATGCCGCCGTTCAGCATCGCGTTCACGCGGTACAGATCGCGCAGGACCGCGTCGGCGACGGCGGCCGTATCGTCGAACATCGTCAGGTTGTTCACGTAATAGGTGTACGAGGTCAGACCGTTCAGCGCGAAGGCGCATTCGATTTCCCCGGAGGTGATCTTATCCCGGATCGTATCGGTACCGTCCTCTGAAAGCTGCACGATATAGCCGGGGAAGGCGGCGGAGAAGGTCTCCTTCACCATTCCGCCGGGTGTGCTGCCGTCCGTCTGTACGAGCATGACCGGCAGATCGGCGGGCACGTCGGTCCCCTCGTCCTCGCTCCGGAAGAGCCCGGTGATGCGGGGAATGAACATCACGACCGCGATCACGACGACGAGAAAGACCGTGACGCCGACGAAGCCCTTATTCGTCAGGTGATTCTTCAACTCGAATTTCAGTACTTTTCCGAACTGTTTCATCGTTCTTCCCCTCCTCAGATCCGGTTCTCGGTGTACTCGACGAAAATATCGTTGAGCGAAGGCTCGTGGACGCGGATGGCGTCGAGGTCGCAGGTCTCGGTCAGATGCCGCATGACCCGCCCTTTTTCCCCGGGATCGGAAAGGAGCAGGGAAAGCTCGCCGTTTTCACCGAGGGTGCAGGCGCTGCCGTATTCGGCGATGATCCGGTCCGCCTGCTCGGTGCGGATGTCCAGACGGTCGCGCGGGTAATTGCGCTTGATTTCGCGCAGATCTCCGGTCAGGACGATCTTTCCGCCGTTGAGGATCGCGATCGCGTCGCAGAATTCCTCGATGTAATTCATCTGATGGCTTGAGAAAAGCACGATCTTGCCCTTCGCGATCGTTTCCTTCACGACGTCCTTGAGCAGCATCGCGTTGACCGGGTCCAGTCCCGAAAAGGGCTCGTCGAGGATCACGATATCGGGCTCGTGCGCGAGGGCGGTGATGAGCTGGATCTTCTGCTGATTGCCCTTGGAGAGGGTCTCCAGCTTTT
Source organism: Eubacteriales bacterium (assembly GCA_045617585.1). Taxonomy (GTDB): domain Bacteria; phylum Bacillota; class Clostridia; order Oscillospirales; family CAG-272; genus CAKRZE01. The sequence continues at coordinate 30,014 of JAZLIW010000184.1, read as the reverse complement.
TGTTCCGGTGCTCGGTCATGCCGAGACGCTCCAGCCAGCGGTCGACCGACGCCGTCGCCGCTTTGCGGTCCATCCCCTTCAGCTCGGCGAAATAGACGAGCTGGGTGACGATCTTCTGCTTCGGGTAGAGCCCCCGTTCCTCGGGAAGATAACCGAAGCCGACCTTCCGGTAGTCGATCGGTTTTCCGTCGAGCAGGACCTCCCCGGCGTCCTGTGCAAACACGTTCATCAGGATGCGGATGGTCGTGGTCTTGCCCGCGCCGTTCCTGCCGAGCAGACCGAACGCTTTCCCGCTCTCCGCGGTAAACGAGATCCCCTGCAGGACTCTCTTTTCACCGAAGGATTTTTCGATCCCGTTCAGTTCCAGTATCATTGACCGGACCTCCTTTGCTGCTGCGGATCCCCGCTTTTTTTCGTATTGTAACAAAGAAACGGTGAAAAGTCAAGCAAAAGCACTCTTGATTTCTGTCGGAAATGATGTTATAATAAAGAAAAATGTGAATACCGGAGGAAAACCGACCGATGGAACGACTGAGAGCAAAAAAAGGGTTCATCTGCGATATGGACGGCGTGATCTATCACGGGGACCGGCTGCTGCCCGGCGTCCGTGAATTCGTGGATTGGCTCTACCGCGAGAACAAGGAATTTCTGTTTCTGACCAATGCGTCGAGAAAAACGCCGAAGGAGCTGCAGCAGAAGCTGGCACGGCTCGGACTTGACGTGAACGAAAAGCATTTTTATACCAGTGCCCTCGCGACAGCGAAGTTCCTCGCGGATCAGGCGCCGGGCTGCACTGCCTACGTGATCGGGGACCACGGGCTGTATAACGCCCTCTACGACGTCGGGATCACGATCAACGACGTGGACCCGGATTTCGTGGTCGTCGGCGAGACCAACGACTTCTGCTACGACCATATCTATACCGCGATGAACCTCGTGAACCGGGGCGCGCGCCTGATCGCGACCAATACCGATATCACGGGACCGGTGGACGGCGGGATCGCGCCGGCCTGCCGTGCGTTCGTCGCGCCGATCGAGGCGACGACCGGGAAAAGCGCTTACTATATCGGCAAGCCGAACCCGCTGATGATGCGGACCGGGCTGAAGCTGCTCGGCGTCCACTCGGAGGAGGCGGTCATGATCGGCGACCGCATGGATACCGACGTCGTTGCCGGGATCGAGACCGGTCTTGACACCGTCCTCGTCCTGAGCGGTGTCTCGACGGAGGAGACGGTGCGCGAGTTCCCCTACCGCCCGCGCCTGATCCTGAACGGGGTCGGGGACATCGTCTGCTGACGGGACGTTTCATATTCAAACACGGAAAAACCGACCGCCGAAGGGAAGCAGAAAACTCCCTTTCGGCGGTCGGTGTTTTATTTCGATCGGCTCCCGGATCCCGTGCGGATCCTTTTTCGTTATGGTTCGGAAGAAGCGTTATTCCGCGAGCGGCTCCGTGCGCCATGCCGCGTAGCCGGTCAGAAGGAGGTCCCGCTTGGCTTCTCCGGCGTCGTGCTCGTTATCGAAAACGCCGAAGAACGCCGCGCCGCTGCCGCAGAGCAGAACGGCGGAGGCGCCGTGTCCGCGCAGGATCGAGGCACCGCGCGAGATCGGGGGAGCGACCTCCTCAAAACGGTTGAACAGAGAGGGGAGGAGGAGCGGAAGGGAACCGGCGCGCAGGGCCTCCGCCGTGCGTCCGACGCTTTCGGGAACGTAGCGCAGCGCGTCGATCCTGCGGTAGGCTTCTCCGGTCGGGACCGCGTCGCCGTTCCGGATCGCGGCGACCAGAAAGCAGTGCGGCATGGAGGGGAGAGGGGTCATCTTTTCCCCGATCCCGGTGCAGAGCATGGCACCGCGGTGCAGACAGAAGGGAACGTCCGCGCCGAGCGAGGCGGCGATCCGGCAAAGCGTCTCTTCGTCCGCCTTCCGTTCCGAGAGGGCGTTCAGCGCACGCAGCATCGCGGCGGCGTCGGCGCTGCCTCCGCCCATGCCCGCCTGCATGGGGATCTCCTTTTCCAGATGCGCCCGGATGCCGAAGCGCGTTCCCACCGCGGTGAAAAACGCTTCCGCCGCGCGGGAAACGAGGTTCTCCGGGCCGCAGGAGAGGCGTCCGTCGGAGCAGGTCAGCAAAAAGTCCGTTCCTTCCGTCTTTTCGACGGTCAGCGTATCGGCGAGCGTGACCGACTGCATGACGGTCGTGATCTCGTGATACCCGTCGGGGCGTGTTCCGTTCACCTCAAGAAACAGATTGATCTTGGCGGGCGCGGACAGCGTGACGCGTTCCATGTCAGCGGTCTCCTTTCGTTTTCGTATCCTGCACCAGACGGAGAAAGATACTTTTTTTGATCCGGACCGCCTTGAAGGTGCAGAGCTCCTGACAGCAGTAGCAGCGGATGCAGCCCTCCGGGCGGATCTTCGCTTTCTTTTTGACCATCACGATGGTCTTGCCGGGGCAGCTGCGCATACAGGTCCCGCAGCCGACGCATTTCTTCCGGTCGATGACCGGCCGCGGCTCGAGGAACTTCGGCGTCCGGTCGAATTTGCTCTTCATATTCGCTTCCGCGGGACGGAAGTCGGGGACGGTGAAGGACGCGGGATCGTCGCCGAGGAGCGGCACCGCGGTCCCGATCGGGAAGACGCCGAGCGCGTCCGCGGTCCGGAGCAGACCGACCTGCTTCGGCTCCGTCGAAATCAGGGAAGCGCAGACCGTATCGAGCGCAAAGGGGTCTTCCGAGGCGAGCAGGCAGCCGATCGGGCGGGGATCGCCGCCGGAGGGACCGTCCCCCTCCATGCCGATCACGGCGTCGCAGACGGAGATCAGCCGCGCACGGCTCCGCAGGGTCTGACACAGATCGATCAGCATCGTGAAGAAGGCGTCCGGGTCACGGAAGCGGGAATGCATCTCGAATTTTTCGATCCCGGGAATGACGCCGAACAGATTCTTGACCGCGGCGGTCATCCCGGCGAGCGCGTGCGTCTTCAGCTTGCACAGATCGAGGATCACGTCCGCCTCGGCGATCGGCGTCAGGACGTGGAACATTTTGGAGACCCTGCCGTCGGGCGCGTGCAGATCGACCGCGGTGAGATCCTGATTCAGCGTGATCCCCGCGTTTTCCGCCGCCTCCCGCATCCCGCAGACGCGGTAGATGCCGTTGAGGGTGCCCGCGTGGTAGGGCCCGCCGGGGCTCTCCGCGAGGGTGACGCTTGCCGCGCCGTATGTCTTTACGAGCCGGGCGACCGCTTCCACGACGGCGGGGTGCGTGGTCGCCGCGCGCTCCGGTGCGTAACCGAGCAGCAGATTCGGCTTGATGACGACCTTTTTGCCGGCAAAGTCCGCTTCGCCGAGCCCAAGCAGGGAAAAGAGACGTTCGACCGCCGCTCCGACCTCGGCTCGGTCGTAGGTACGGCAGGAGAGAAGCGCAACGGGTTCCATATCGGATCAGATTCCTTTCTCGGGCAGCGCGCCCTTTTTCCTATCATATCATACTCTCCCGCGTATTGCAAGACCCAATCGCAAGGGGGACGCGAATTTGCGCGGATTCCCGCGGGGCGCGAAAAGAAAAAGCGCCCCGAAGGGCGCGGGGAGCGGGAGCCGTTCCCCGGGGCATACCTGCCGGGCATACCTGCCCGGCATACCTGCCCGGGCATAGCCCGGGTCACGTCAGGGGAGCGGCTCCGCTCGGGAAAACGGGGTTATCTGGGGCAGCCGCAGGAGCCGTTCCCGCCGCAGCCGCAGCTTCCGCCCTCGTTGCAGCTGTAAAAGAGAAGAAGGAGGATGATGATCAGGATCCAGAGGTTGCTCCCGTCAAACAGATTGCAGAGGCAGTTCATAATCGTACGCTCCGTTTTTCATTGAATTCTCGAGGCTCTCGCCTCTGCTTACAGAATATGACGGTGCGCTCCGTTCGGTTCGTGAAAAGAAACGACGGTCTTCGGATTCATCCGGAAGGATACGAAAAAGCACCCGTGCGGAGCACGGGTGCTTATGGGGGAAATTACTTATACTTGCGTTTTCTTGCAGCTTCGGACTTTTTCTTACGCTTAACGCTCGGCTTCTCGTAGCACTCTCTCTTGCGGACCTCAGCGAGAACACCAGAACGCTGGCACTGTCTCTTGAATCTGCGGAGAGCGCTGTCGAGCGACTCGCCTTCCTTGACTCTGATTTCGTTCATTCCATATTCCCTCCCTTCGCTGCGCGGCAAAGAGAATTCTCTTTCAAATTCTACTCTTGAGTATTATACAACCGTTTTGTACGGATGTCAAGTGCTTTTTTTCAAAAAGCGGAAAAAGTTTTCACGCAGCACGGGCCCGTTCTTCCGGCTTTCTTTCCCGTTCCGGTCAGTCGAGGAGAAGCGGGGAAACGTCGATCTCTTCCGCGTCGCCCCAGAGCTTTTCAAGGTTGTAGAACTTGCGCTCCTCGGGCTGGAAAATGTGGACGATGACCGCGCCGTAATCGATCAGCACCCAGGACGAGGCGTCCACGCCTTCTCTGCGGAGGGCGTCCACCTGATCGAGGCCGAGGCGGTATTCCACCTCGTCGGCAAGGCCCTTGACCTGCGTGGAGGAATTCCCCTGGCAGATGACGAAATAGTCGGCGATCACCGTTTTGTCGCTGACGGCGAGCAGACGGATGGAACCCGCCTTGTGGCGGTCGAGGACTCTGACGATCTCCTCCGCGACGGTGCGGGGATCGGCTTCGGACAGATTCTTGACTTCGATTTCTTCTTCCATAATGATTCCTTTCCCGGATCGTGCTCCGGTCATTTCGTTTCGGCGCAGGCAGCGAGATCGGCTCTTGCCTCGGCCGTATCGGGGTGAATGAACGCGTTTTCCTCACGCAGTCCTTTGACCGTCATATCGAAGGAAAGGATCAGCGTGTCGTTCAGGACGGTGAGGGAGGCGCCTTCCTCCCTGACTCTTCGGTCAAAGTATGACCGGAGGGCGACGCAGTCGGGGAAGGTCCTTCCTTCCTCGATATAATCGGCGAGGTACAATAGCTTCTCGAACAGGGTCATGCCTTTTTTTCCGGTGGTGTGGCAGCGGATCGCTTCATAGACCCGGTCCCCGGTCAGGGCAGGGAAATTTTCCCTTGCGTAGATCGAACCGGTCAGGGAATGGAGCGTTTTCGGCGACCGGAGCTCGGTCACTCCGACGGGGAAGCCGTGCGCCCGGAGATAATCCAGGTGCTCCTCCGGCTTCATCGGCTTGGTCACGTCGTGCAGATACGCCGCGACGGTCAGCTCTGCCGTTTCGTCGGCGTTCAGACCGTACAGCCCGGCAAGACGCCGGCACTCCTTGACGACGCCGCAGGTGTGCGCGAAGCGGTATCCGCCGCCGAGGATCCTGCCGACCTCTTCGGCAAGCGCGCTTTCGGTATAGGGCGCGCCGTACAGACAGTGGGAGAGGATATAGTCCCCGACGCCGTCCGGTACCCATCCGCGGAGGGAAAGCCCGGCGGCGGCGCGGCGGCGCACCTCGGTGGAGGACATGACGAGCGGCGGCGCGTCGAGCTGGAGGATCCTTGCGCCGTAAACCGTTTCGTACCTTTTTTGCAGAGCGGCGAAGCGTTCGAGATCAGCGCCCGTGCAGTTCTCTCTGCGCAGATGCACGATCCGCGCGAGGGAAAAGACGAGATCGGGGCGGTACCACGTTTCCAGCGTCTCGAACATATCGGTCCCGCAGAAGAAGGTCAGGTGATCGCCGTTTTCCGCAAAGTGCTTCAGGGTCAGCGCGGTATAGCTCGTGCCCGCGGCACGGATCTCGTGATCCGAGACCACGACGCGCGGATCCGCGTCACGGAAGGCGATGCGGAGCATGGCGAGCCGGTCCCCGGGATCGTCCCCGGCGGTCAGCCGCTTGTGCGGCGGGATCCCGGCGGGGATGACGTACAGAAGGTCGAGCGGGACGGAGGCGAGGGCGCTCGTGACGGCACGGACGTGTCCCAGATGGACCGGGGCAAAGGTCCCGCCGTAGATGCCGATCTCACGCATGGGAGAAGAATTTCCTCCATTCCGCGGCAAAGAGGACGGCGGCGTGCGCACGGTGGCTCACGCTGTTTTTTTCGTCCGGGGTCAGCTCCGCGAAGGTCTTGCCGAGCGGAGGATGGTAGAACAGAGGATCGTAGCCGAAGCCGCCGGTCCCTCTGCGTTCCCACAGCATGACGCCCTCGCAGGTGCCGCGGACGGTAAAGAAGCTGCCGTCCGGCATGACGAGGGAAAGGCAGGAGACGAAGCGCGCGGTGCGCTTTTCGTCCGGGACGTCCTTCAGGTTCCGCAGCAGCTTGTCGTTGTTCGCCTCGTCGGAATGGGGCACGCCCTCCTCGTCAGCGTAGCGGGCGGAATAGACGCCGGGCGCGCCGTTCAGCGCGTCCACCTCCAGTCCGGAATCGTCCGCGATGCCGATATAGCCGAGCGCCGCGGGGACCGCTGCCTTAATGCGGGAATTTTCCTCAAAGGTAGTCCCGTCCTCCTCGATGTCACCGGCATAGCCGATATCGTCGAGCGACAGGATGCGGATCTCCTCCTCGGGCAGCAGGGAAGCGAGGAGGACCTCCATCTCTTTGATCTTGTGCCGGTTTCTCGATGCCAGTACGACGGTTTTCATTCCGTTTTCCCCCGTTTCTCTCAGTCGAACAGCGCGGTAACGAAATCGGAGGACGAGAAGGGCTGCATATCGTCCAGCTTTTCGCCGACGCCGATGAATTTGACCGGGACGTTCAGCTCCTTGCGGATGGAGAGGACCGCGCCGCCCTTGGCGGTGCCGTCCAGCTTGGTCAGGATCAGCCCGGTCAGCGCTGCGGTGTTTTCGAATTCCTTGGCCTGACGGATCGCGTTCTGCCCCGTCGTCGCGTCGAGGACCAGCAGGTTCTCGCGGCTGCAGCCGGGCAGCTCGCGGTCGATGACGCGGTTGATCTTGGCAAGCTCGTCCATCAGGTTCTTTTTGTTGTGAAGTCTGCCGGCGGTATCGACGATCAGGACGTCGGCGTTCCTTGCCTTTGCCGCCTTCGCGGCGTCAAAGACGACGGCGGCGGGATCGGAGCCCTCCGACTGACGGATCAGGTCGACGCCCGCCCGCTCCGCCCAGACCTCAAGCTGGTCGATGGCGGCGGCACGGAAGGTGTCGGCGGCGGCGAGGAGGACCTTTTTGCCGTCCTCCTTCAGAAAATGCGCGATCTTGGCGATCGACGTGGTCTTTCCGACCCCGTTGACGCCGATGACGAGGATGACCGAGGGCGCGGTGTCGAGGCGGAGCGGTTCTCCCTCTCCGATCATGCCCTCCATGATCTGCATCAGGGCGAGGCGGCAGTCCTCCGCGTCGGTGATGCCTTCCTTTTTGATCTTTTCCCGCAGTTTTCCGAGGATCTCCTCGGTCGTCGGCATCCCGACGTCGGCGGCAAGGAGAAGCTCTTCCAGCTCCTCCAGGAGCTCCTCGTCCACTTTGGTGAAGCCGCGGAACAGACGGCCGACCTGTCCGAAGATCGACTGTCTCGTTTTTGCCAGTCCGGCTTTCAGCTTATCGAAAAAACTCATTTGAGTGTCACTCCAATCTTTTGCTCGACCTCGTTGACGTTCATGCCGATGACGCGGGAGATCCCGCGCTCCGGCATCGTGACGCCGTAGATCATATCCGCGGACTCCATGGTGCCGCGGCGGTGTGTGATGACGAGGAACTGCGTCTTCTGCGAATAGCGGCGCATATAAGCGGCAAACCGCGCGACGTTGACCTCGTCGAGCCCCGCCTCGATCTCGTCGAAGATACAGAACGGGGTGGGGTTGACGTTGAGGATCGCGAAGATCAGCGCGATCGCGGTATACGACTGCTCGCCGCCCGACATCAGGCTCATGCTTTTGATGACCTTTCCGGGAGGCGCGGCGTTGATCTCGATGCCGCTCTCCAGGATGTTCGTCGGATCGGAAAGACGGATCTCCGCGTTCCCGCCGTCGAACAGCTCACGGAAGATGATCTGGAAGTTGCGGTTGATGTCCCGCACCGCGTCGGCGAAGCGGGTCTTCATCTCCTCGTCGAGCCGTTTGATGATGCCGGTCAGTTCTTCTCTTGCCTTGGTCAGGTCCCTGAACTGCGCGTCCGAGAAGTCGAAGCGTTCCTTTTCCGTGCGGTATTCCTCGATGGCGTTCGCGTTGACGTTCCCGAGCTTTTTCAGCTGGAGACGCAGCGCCTCGCGGCGGGAGGAGATCTCCGCGCGGTTTTCCGCGGTGACCGGGGGATAGGCGAGCGCCTCGGCGGTGGAATAGGTGAGCTCGTAGTCGTCCCACATCCGCGCGGCGGCGCGGTCGATGTCGCCGCGGAGCTGTTCCACGGTGCTTTCGAGCGTGGTCACCTCACGGAAGAGCAGCTCCCGTTCCTTCGACTTTTCCTTGATCTGTTCCCGGATGACGTTCTGCTTCCGTTCCAGCTCGGAGCCGCGCGCGGTCAGGTCCCGCAGCGCCGCTTCGGCTTCCTTCAGTTCCTTCTCCAGCGTCTCGGTATCGTCGTTCGCCGTTTTTCTTGAGGTCTCCGCCAGCGTTTTTCTCGCGGTGAGACCTTCTTTATCGTTTTCCTTGGCTGCTTTCCGCGCCTGCGCCGCTTCCGCGGTAAGGCGTGCGTTCTCCTGCGCGAGCCCCGCTGTCTCCAGATCCTTTTTCAGGACGGTGATCTCCAGCTGGAGCGCGTTGAAAACACGGGTGTTTTCAAGGATCTTTCCGTTCAGCTCGTGGGTCTTTTCCGTGACGGCGTCCGCCTCGGCAAGCAGGGAGGCTTCCTCCTCCTCGAGCCCGGCGATGCGGTCTTCCAGTTCCTTGTGATCGGCGTTATACTGCTCGCGCTCCGCGTCGAGGGAGCCGAGGGAGGCATCCAGCTCCGCGATGCGCGCATCGTTCGCTTCCTTCTGGGAGCGAAGGACCTCGCGCTGGGTGCTTTCCGCCTGCAGCATGGTGGAGAACAGGGAGATCTGCGCGTCCGCGTCCGAGATCCCGTCCTTCATCGCGGGAAGGGTATCGAGCAGTTCCTTCTGTTTCTCCCGCACGGCGGCAAGTTCGTCCTCCGTGCTTTTTGCCTCCGCTGTCAGCTTTTCGATCTCGGCGGAGCGGGTCAGCATCCCGCTGTCTCGCTTGACCGAGCCGCCGGTAAAGGAACCGCCGGCGTTGATGAGCTGACCGTCGAGGGTGACGATGCGGAACTTATAGCCGAGCGCCTTCGCGGTGACGGAGGCGTGATCGAGCGTGTCGAAGACCGCCGTCCTGCCGAGCAGGTTGGAGAGAATCTCCTTATAAGCTCCGTCGCATTCGCAGAGCTCGTCCGCCGCGCCGAGGAAGCCGCGCTGGTTTTCCAGCACATTCCGGGAGACGGGGAGGCTTTGGGAACGGATCGAAGAGATCGGATAGAAGGTGCAGCGGCCGGCGTTATTCGCCTTCAGGTCGGCGATCGCAGCTTTTGCCGCCGCCTCGTCGTCGACGACGACGTTCTGCAGATTGGCGCCGAGTGCCGTCTCGATCGCGACGGTGTGCCGCGCGTCGACCCGGATCAGCTTGGAGATCGGCCCGCGGATGCCGCGCAGCCTGCCTGCCGCCGCCTCGTTCATGACGAAGCGGACGCTCTGCTGATAGCCCTCGAAGTGCTCGTCCATCCGGCGCAGGGCGTCGGCACGCTGTTTTTTGGAGGAGAGGGAGACCGTGAGCTCGCCAGCCTTTTCCCGGCAGGCAGCGATATCGTCCTCCGTTTTGCCGAGCTGTCTGCGCAGATCCGCGATCCCGTTTTCCTGCTCGGTAATCCTTGCCTGATAGAGCGCGATGGCCTCGTCCGCCTTCCCGATGCGGGAAACGAGCATTTCGGTCTGGGCGGCGATCTTTTCCTTTTCGCCGGAGAGGTCACTGCCGCGGGTGACGTCGGTCTTGTGGGAGCCTTCCAGCTCACTGAGCGCGATCCGCGCGTCCGAGAGATCGTCGCGCACGCCGATCAGGCGGTCGTCCACGTTCAGCGCGCGGTTTTCCTCTTCGGTCAGAGCCGTCTCGAGCACTTCGCTTTCGGTGCGGTTGGTGACCGCGTCCCGCTCTTTTCCGATCAGCTCCGCCTTTTTCTCCGCGATGAGATCCGTCAGGCGGGCTTCCTCCGCCTCAGCCTTTCCGATCTCCCCGGCGAGCAGTGCGATATCCGCCTCGGCGGCACGGATCTGCTCGGTATAGTGTTCGATATCGTGTCCGAGGATGGTCCCGCGGCTTTCCGCGGCACGCCGCTTTTCGGCGAGATCACGCAGCTTTGCGGACGCTTCCTCCTCGGAGGAGCGTTCGGACAGGACCTCCTCGTAGAGGGCCTCGCTCTTCTTTTCCAGGTCCTCGTTTTCACGGTCTGCCGCTTCAAGACTTAACTTCGCCCCGGCGTATTTCGTTTCGCTGTCCTCGAAGCGCTCCTTCAGCCGAGCGGTCTCGTAGAGCCACAGAGAGACGTCGGCGCACTTCTTGTCCTCGTAGACGGACAGATAGACCTTTGCCTTTTCGGCGTCCCGTTCCAGCTGACGGACCCGCTTGGAAAGCTCGGTCAGGATGTCGTTCAGACGGATGGCGTTGTCGTCGACCTCAGCGAGCTTCTTCTCCGCGTCGGTCTTCTGGTAGCGGTATTTCGAGATCCCCGCCGCTTCTTCAAAGATCCTTCGCCGGTCCTCGCTCTTCTGCGAGATGATCTCGGCGATCTTGCCCTGTCCGATGATGGAATACCCGGATTTCCCGAGGCCGGTGTTCATGAACAGCTCGTTGATGTCGCGCAGACGGACCGGCTTGCGGTTGATCAGATACTCCGAGTTGCCCGAGCGGAAGAAGCGTCTCGTCACCGAGACCTCGTCCGCGTCGGAGGAAAGGTGACTGTCTCCCTCCGTGTTGTCGATGGTCATCGTGACCTCGGCGTAGCTCATCGGGCGGCGGGTATCGGAGCCGCCTAAGATGACGTCCTCCATTTTCGTCCCGCGGATGTTTTTTGAAGAAAGTTCTCCGAGGACCCAGCGGACGGCGTCGGAAATATTGGATTTTCCGCTCCCGTTCGGTCCAAGGACGGCGGTGACGCCGCCCGTGAATTCGAGCGTCGTTTTGTCGGGGAAGGACTTGAAGCCCTGCAGCTCCAGGGATTTCAGACGCATGACGGCGTACCTCCTTTCGTGGTCAATAAATAATCATTTTATTATATCATATTCCCTCGGTTTTGTCACTACCCAAATCGCGATTTTTTGAAAAAAAGACCGTTTTCCTTTCGCGTTTCCGCCGTTATACCGACGGAAAGCGGAAGGAAAACGGTTTCAGGGCGTCCGTTTCGACGGCGTGGAGGCGCTTTGCCCCGGTCAGGGAAAGCAGCTCTCTCCGCCCTTCGCCGCCCTTGCCGATCAGTGCGGAGAGGAAGCCGCGCGGGATCTCCATCCGCAGGGTCCCGTCTTTCGGCGGGATGGGGGAGCGCTTCCACGTTTCGGTGATTTTATCGAGGAAGACCCGGCTTTTCACCAGTTCTCCGATCGCCGGATGGTATTCCCCCGCGGCGACCTCGCCGTCTTCGCCTTCACGGTACTGCTCTCCGGCGCAGAGGCCGACGCGGATGACCTGTACGCCCCGGTCGAGGAAGATCCCGTATACGTCGGCGGAACGCCGGACCGCCTCGGGCAGGGAGAGAGGAACGTAGGTCCCCGCCTCCGCCATCGCCGCAAGCGCCGTCCCGCGCAGGACGACCGTCGGATAGATCCGCGCCGCCGTGCAGCCGAGCGCGGCAATCGCCTCCGCGGTGTGCCGCTCGTCCTCGCCAGTGCTTTCGGGCAGGCCGATCATCATCTGCCCGACGACCCGGAAGCCTTCCCCGGTGAGGAGGCGGCAGGCGCGGACGGTATCGGAAAACGTATGTCCCCGTCCCGCGGCGGCAAGAATCCGGTCGGAGGCACTCTGGATGCCGAGCTCCACCGTCTTTACCCCGTGCTCCTTCAGGATCCCGAGGATCTCCCCGTCGATATAGTCCGGTCTCGTCGAGACCCGGACGGATGCCGCCCTGCCGTCCCGCAGGAAACCGTCCGCGGCGTTCAGCAGCTCCAGCATCAGGTCCCGGTCGATCCCCGTGAAGGAACCGCCGAAAAACGCGATCTCGACCTCCGTCGTCTCCGGGTCGAGCGAGGAGAGGATCGCTTCCGCCTCCCGGCGGAAGCGCGCGGCGTCGTAACCGTCCGCGCCCGAGATCGTGTGCTGATCGCAGAAGACGCAGGCATTCGGGCAGCCGAGATGGGGAATGAAAAAGGGCAGGTTGACGTGCTTTTTCATGGTTTTCTTTTCTTTCTTCTCTTTCTTCCGGAAGGGAAAAGGGGGGCCGTCTCACCGCAGTGATCCGACCCCGTGGTTTTTTCAGTTCAGAAGCCCGAACAGACGCAGCGCTTCTCTTGCCGCCTGCTGTTCCGCTTCCCGTTTGGAGGAGCCTTTGCCCCTGCCGATGACGTTGCTGTTCAGCATCGCCTCGACCTCGAAGGTCTTTTTGTGGGCGGGACCTTCCTCCGAAACGACGAAATATTCGGGGTGCTCTCCCCGGTCCTGCTGGATGAACTGCTGCAATTCGGTCTTGAAATCCTTGTAGGACCCGGAGCGGACGATCTCCGTGATCTCTTCGGTCAGGAAGGGCAGAAGGAAGGGCTTGACCGCGTCCGCGCCCCCGTCGAGGAACAGCGCGGCGAGCACGGCCTCGAAGGCGTCGGCGAGGATGGACTTCTTGTTCCGCCCGTCGTGCGCTTCTCCCTTTCCGAGGAGGAGATAATCGCCGAGGGAGATCTCCTTCGCGTAGCGGTAGAGTGCTTCCTCACAGACGGCGCTTGCGCGCACCGGGGAAAGATCTCCCTCCGGCATGGAGGGATAATGGGCAAAGAGATATTCGCTCGTGACGATGGAGAGGACGGAATCCCCGAGGAATTCCATCCGCTCGTTGTATCGGACGATCTGACCTCTGGCGCGCAGCTCGTTGGAATAGGACGAGTGGGTCAGCGCGACGCGGAGCAGCTCCCGATCGCGGAACTCGTGCCCCAGCCGCTTTTCAAGCAGGGCGGGGTCCAGAGGATATTGAGGGCATTTTTCGGTGTCATTCATTGGGTTCGGCTTCTTTCTTCGTGCTTTCCGCGGCGATCATTTCCGCGATCTCGTAGGTGATGCCGGACTGGACGAAGCTGATCGCCTGCCGGATCGCATTGAAAACGGCGGTCGGATCGGAGGATCCGTGTGCCTTGATGACCGGCTTCGAGAGCCCGAGGAGCGGCGCGCCGCCGTATTCCGAGGGGTCGAGCTCTTTTTTGACCGCTTTCAGCCCGGGCTTCAGCATCAGCCCCGCCGTTTTGGTCATCGCGTTCTTCCCGGCGATCTCACGGAGCTTGTCGAAGAAGAAGGAACCCATCCCTTCGACCGTTTTCAGGACCGCGTTTCCGGTGAAGCCGTCGGTCACGAGGACGTCGCATTTGCCGCGCGGGATCTCTTTGCCTTCCACGTTGCCGATGAAGCGGATCCCCTCCGCATTCTCCAGCAGCCGGTAGACCTCCTGCAGGAGCGCGCTCCCCTTGGTGCTTTCCGTCCCGTTGTTGAGCAGGCCGACGGCGGGGTCTTCGACGCGGAAGATCCGCTTCATGTAGACCGTGCCCATCTTGGCGAGCTGGACGTATTCCTCCTGCTTCAGTTCCAGATTGGCGCCGGAGTCGATGAGGAGCAGCGGCTTCGACATCGGGAGGATGGAGGCGATGGCGGATTTTCTTACGCCGCGGATACGGCGGACGATCAGCGTGGAGCCCGCGTGGAGCGCACCCGTATTGCCGGCGGAGACGAACGCGTCGCCTTCCCCCTGCGAGAGCAGACGCAGACCTGCCGCCATCGAGGATTCTTTCTTTTCACGGACGACCGAGAGCGCGGGGTCCTCCATCGTGATGACGTCGGGTGCGTGGACGAACGACAGATTCGGCAGGGAGAGGGAAAGGCCCGCCTCTTCCGCTGCCGCCCTGACCGTTTCCTCGTTCCCGACGGCGATGAAGCCGACGTTCTGCCAGGCGCGGCAGGCTTCGAGCAGCCCGAGAAGCGGGGCGGACGGCGCGTTATCGCCGCCCATGATATCGAGAATGATCTTCATAGGTCAACCTTTTCAGCAGTTTGATGGAAGGATCGCGTCTTTTTCGGCTTCGATCCAGGTGAGGGAACGGGCGGAAAGCTCTTCGTTTCTCGCCGCTTTGCCTTTGACCTTATAGCCGAGAGGGTCGACGATGCCGAAATTGGCGTTCATCGGCTGGAAGTTCGCGACGTTCGGATCGCTGACGTAGTGCGCCAGCGCGCCGATCGCAGTCAGGGCGGGGAAGTCGAACGGCTCCATGCCGAGGACGCGCCGCGCCGCGGCGACACCGGCGACGAAGCCGGAGGAGGTGGATTCCACGTAGCCCTCGACGCCTGTCATCTGTCCCGCGAAGAACAGATCGGGGCGGGAACGCATGGCGTAGGTGGGATCGAGAAGGCGCGGGGAATCGAGATAGGTGTTCCGGTGCATGACGCCGTAGCGGAGGAATTCTGCGTTTTCCAGCCCCGGGATCATGCGGAAGACGCGCTTCTGTTCCCCGAAGGTGAGATGCGTCTGGAAGCCGACGAGGTTGTACATCGTCTTTTCCAGATTCTCCTGCCGCAGCTGCACGACGGCGTACGCCTCTTTTCCGGTCTTCGGGTCGGGGAGACCGACCGGCTTGAGCGGACCGAAGAGCAGGGTATCGCGCCCACGCTTTGCCATGACCTCGACGGGCATACAGCCCTCGAAGACGGTCAGCTCGCCGTCCACGCCGTGGAGCTTCGCGCCCTCGGCGGTGACGAGCGCGTCGTAGAACGCCCCGTACTCCTCCTTCGTCATCGGGCAGTTGAGGTAGCACGCCTCGCCCTTGCCGTAGCGGGAGGCGAGGAAGGCCTTTTCGTAATCGATCGTTGCGGCGTCTACGATCGGCGCCGCCGCGTCGAAGAAATGGAGATTGCCGCAGCCGAGGACGTTCGTCAGATAATCGGCGAGCGGATCGGAGGTCAGGGGACCGGTCGCGACGACCGTGACCTCGCCCTCCTCTACCGAGCGGCGTTCCTCTTCGTAAACCGTGATGAGCGGATGGTTCCTGATCTTTTCCGTGATATAGGCGGAAAAGAGATCGCGGTCCACGGCGAGCGCGGAGCCCGCGGGAACGGCGGAACGGTCCGCCGCCTCCATGATCAGGGAGCCGAGGCGGCGGAGCTCTTCTTTCAGAAGCCCGACCGCGTTTGATAACTGCGCGGAGCGCAGCGAATTGGAGCATACGAGCTCTGCGAAACCGGGGGAACGGTGCGCAGGGGTGTATTTCGCGGGCTTCATTTCATAGAGACGGACGTGCACCCCGCGCTTTGCGAGCTGCCACGCCGCCTCGGAACCGGCAAGACCCGCGCCGATGACGGTGACGGAAGGAACGCTCATACCGGTCCCGCCGCCTTCCGCC
The DNA here is from genome assembly GCA_045617585.1 of Eubacteriales bacterium. GTDB lineage: Bacteria > Bacillota > Clostridia > Oscillospirales > CAG-272 > CAKRZE01. The sequence continues at coordinate 14,548 of JAZLIW010000184.1, read as the reverse complement.
GTTCCGCCGCTTCCTCGGGCGTCAGGTCCTTTTTATAGCCGCAGTCCTTTTCCTTGCAGATGATCTGATCCTTGCCCTTTTTCAGGTAGAGCGGCTTGCCGCAGTCGGGGCACTTCTCCGGCAGGGGAAGGTCCCAGGAAACGTACTTGCAGGAGGGATAGCTCTCGCAGGAATAGAAGAAGCTGCGGTTCTTCCCGTGGCGGGAGACGATCTTCGACCCGCAGAGCGGGCAGCCGACGCCGATCTCCCGGCTGATCTGACGGGTATTCCTGCACTTCGGATAATCGGAGCAGGCGATGAATTCCCCGTATCTGCCCTTGCGCCGTACCATCGGCGCGCCGCACTTTTCGCAGTTCTGACCGATCGGCTCGGCGGTCTCCGCCGTCTCGATCGGGGTGCCGTCCTTCGAGAGGGGCTTGGTGTTCTTGCAGGCGGGATAGTTGGGGCAGGCGGCGAATTTGCCGAATCTGCCCGACTTGATGACCATGCGGGCACCGCATTTGTCGCAGAGGATATCGGTCTCCTCGACCGGGATCTCGATCCTGTCGCCGCCGACCGACTCGAACGCGCCGGTCAGGGCTTTGTCGAAGCCGCCATAGAACTCGCCGAGGACGGCCTCCATCGTCGTCTTCTTTTCCTCAATGGAGTCCAGCTCGTCCTCCATCCGGGCGGTGAAGGCGTAGTCCACGATGTCGGGGAACCGCTCGACCATCAGCTTGGTCGTCACCTCGCCGAGCGGGGTGGGACGGAGGGACTTGCCCTCTCTCTCGACGTAGCCGCGCGCGAGGATGGTCGTGATGATGGGCGTGTAGGTGCTCGGTCTGCCGATGCCCTTGTCCTTCAGGAACTCGATGAGGGACGCCTCGTTGAAGCGGGGAGGCGGCTCGGTGAAGTGCTGCTTCGGCAGGATCGCGTTCTGACGGAGAGCGTCGTTTTCGTTCAGCTCGGGGAGCTGACGCGCCTTGGATGCGGGCGCATCCTCGTCGTCGGCGTAATCGTAGACCGCCATGAAGCCGGGGAAGCGGACCGTCGTGCCGGAGGCACGGAAGAGGCAGCCGCCGCTGACGGCGTCCGCCGTCACGGTGTCCAGCTCCGCGGAGGCCATCTGGGAGGCAACGAAGCGGCTCCAGATCAGACGGTAGAGCTTATACTGGTCGGTCGTGAGGTGCTTTTTGATGGAATCCGGGTCTCTCGTGAGATCGGACGGGCGGATCGCCTCGTGGGCGTCCTGCGCGTTCTTATCGGTGCGGTAGATCCGGGGAGAGGCAGGACAGTATTCGTCGCCGTAGGACGCGCGGATATACGCCGCAGCGGCCTGCTGCGCTTCCTCCGAGATGCGGAGAGAGTCGGTACGCATATAGGTGATCAGACCGTGGACGCCGCCGTTCTGCGAGCCGAGATTGATCCCCTCGTACAGTTCCTGCGCGACCTTCATGATCCGCGCGGACTGGAAGCCGAGGCGGCGGGAAGCCTCCTGCAGCATGGAGGAGGTGGTGAAGGGAGGCGCGGGATGGCGGGAGCGGCTGGCGCGGCGGACGGAGGCAACGGTGAAGGTCCCGTTCTCCGCGGCTTCGGTAACGCGCTTCGCGTCCTCGGCGGTCTTCAGCTCGACGCGCTTTCCGTCCGCGGTGCCGTAGTAGTGCGCCGTGAACTTTTTGCGCTTTGCGGTCTCGAGCTCCGCGTCGACCGTCCAGTATTCCTCGGGATTGAAGGCACGGATCTCGTTTTCCCGCTCGACGATGATGCGCGTCGCGACCGACTGGACGCGGCCGGCGGAAAGGCCGGAGCGCACGGTCTTCCAGAGGAAGGGAGAGAGCTTGTAGCCGACGATGCGGTCGAGGATCCGGCGCGCCTGCTGGGAGTTGACCATATCCATGTCGATGTTGCGCGGATTCTTGATCGCCGCCTTGACCGCGGTCTTCGTGACCTCGTTGAAGGTGATGCGGCGGGTCTGCTCGATCGGGATGCCGAGCACGGCGGCAAGGTGCCAGGAGATCGCTTCGCCTTCCCGGTCAGGGTCGGTCGCGAGATAGATCTTCGTGGCTGCCTTCGCTTCTTTTTTCAGTGACTTGATCAGATCGCCTTTCCCGCGGATGTTGATATATTTCGCAGCGAAGCCGTTTTCGATGTCGATGCCGAGGGTGCTCTTGGGCAGGTCCCGGACGTGTCCGACCGAGGCCATGACCTTATATCCGGAGCCCAGATAGTGCTGGACCGTGTTGGCTTTCGCCGGGGATTCCATAATGACAAGAGAGGACATACCGTATCCGTTTCTCCGGTGAACAGTTCTTTTTCCGTCCCCCTCCGCTCACCGGGGAGGAGAGGGAACGCGCGTCCGTTTCAGCAGCGGACGAACAGACCGCCGGGCAGTGCCCGGATCGCGCCTTTCATTTCAAGAAAGGTCAGGGTCGTCATGACCTCGTTGACGGGCAGCCCCGCTTTCCGGACGATCTCGTCCGAGGCGGCGCTCTGTCCCTCCGGGATCAGGAGACAGATCTCTTTTTCCCGGTCGGTCAGACCTTCCGGGACGTTGTTTGCTGATTTTGGTGACGCAGGCGCGGCTTCCCGTTCCGTTTCCCGCCCGTCACGCGGGAGGGAGGACGTTTCACGTCCTGCGGCGTGGACGTTTTCCGCTTCTCCGTCCTCGGGCAGGACCGGGTCGGAGGGCAGAATCAGTCCCGCACGTGCCGGCGGCTCCCCGTTCTTCGGGACGGCGAGGCGCTTTTTCGGAACGGTGGTGCGGGCGGCGGAAAGGGCGCCGGGATCGAGCTTGCCGGGATAGAGGGGAAGATAGCGCTCCAGCACGTCGGCGGCGGAGGTCACGATGGAGGCACCGCTTTTGATCAGGTCGTTCGTGCCGAGGCTGTTGCGCTCCCCGAGCTTGCCGGGGACGGCGAACAGGTCTCTGCCCTGATACAGGGCGTCCTTCGCCGTGATCAGCGCGCCGCTGCTCCGCGGCGCTTCCACGATCAGCGTACCGACCGAGAGACCGCTGATGATGCGGTTCCGCGTCGGAAAATGGAAGGAGACGGGCGGCTCGAACGGGCGAAACTCGGAGAGGACGGCACCGTGCGACGCGATCTCTTCGAGCAACGCGGCGTGCTCCCTCGGATAAGGCCGGTCACCGCCCGAGCCGAGGACGGCGACCGTGATCCCGCCCGCGTCGAGCGCACCGCGGTGCGCCATGCCGTCGATCCCGCGCGCCATACCGCTGACGACGACGGCACCTGCCTTTGCCATATCGTAGGAGATCGAATACGCGGCGTTTGCCCCGTATTCCGTCATCTCTCTCGTTCCGACGACCGCGATGCAGACCGAGGAATCGATCTCGGGGAGCGTTCCCTTCACGTAGAGGACCGCGGGACGGCGGCGGATGTTCAGCAGACGGCGGGGATAAGCGGGCATATCGGGGCAGAGCAGATCGACGTTTTTCCCCGCGCAGTATTCCGCGACCTCGATCGCGCCGTCCATCGACTTGTCGGTCAGGCGGTCGATCAGGTTGCGGCTGAGGCCGGGGATCAGGGCGTATTCTTTTTCTCTCGCCTCGTAGATCCGGTCGATCTCCCCGTCGAAATGCTCGAAAAGCAGATCGCTCTGGACGGTGCCGGGTTCAAGAAAGTTGCTGAGCCAGATCCAGCGCAGGGCGCGGGAAGCGGGATAGGACGATGACAAACCGGGCACCTCCTTTTACGGTTATCGGCGTCTTCCGAACTGTTCCCAGAGAAGGACGCAGGCAGCGGCGGAGACGTTCAGCGATTCCACGCTGCGCTCCGCCATGGGGATATAGACCGTTCGTCCCGCGGCGCGGACGACCGCCTCGGTGAGGCCGTGCCCTTCGTTGCCGACGATGAACGCCGTCTTTTCTCCGATCGGGACGGAGGGGAGAGGCAGTGCCTTCGGGTCGAGCATGGACGCCCAGATCTCGTATCCCGCCTCCCGGTAGTACCGGATCACGTCGGGGAAATCATCGGCGACCGTGACGCGGGTGCGGAACAGCGCCCCCATCGAGGCACGGACGGTCTTCGTATGATAGAGGTCCGCGCAGTCGCCGCTGAGGATCACCTCGTCGATGCCGAACGCCTTCGCGGTACGGATCAGGGTCCCCAGATTTCCGGGGTCCCGGACGGAGGAGACGAAAAAGAGACGTCCTGCCTCTTCCGGTTCCTTCCTTTTATATATTGTATTGAAAAAATGGAGTTTGTCAATATATCCGGCACGACAAATAATGCCTTCCGGTGACTTTTCCGAAGATATTTTGTCGAGAACGGTCTCCGTGACCGGATAGATCAGCTTTTCGGGCACCGTTTTTCTCGCGAGCGGGAGCAGTGCCTCGGTCACGAAAACGTGCGTCAGGGGCACGCCGGACGCCGCTGCCTCCTCGAAGAGCTTTTTCCCCTCGATGAGGAACGCGCTTTCCTCCCGGCGGTATTTCGCCTCCCTGAGCGCCGCCGCCGCGACGACGGTCGGGTTCTGTCTGCTTGTGATCGTCGGATTCATGGTTCCTCCTTTTTTCCGGTACGCTTCCTCCGCTTCAGCGAGCGCCGATACGAAGGAAGAAAGAAAAACCCGGCGGAACCGGGTTTTTCAGATCTGATATCAGAGGGCAGCCTTTGCCTTTTCGACGAGCGCCGCGAACGCTTCCTTATCGGAAACGGCGATCTCGGCGAGCATCTTGCGGTTCAGGTCGATGCCGGCGAGTTTGAGACCGTGCATCAGCTGAGAATAGTTGATACCGTTGACCTTTGCCTGCGCGGAGATACGGGTGATCCAGAGAGAACGGAAATCTCTCTTCTTGAGCTTGCGTCCTGCAAATGCATAGTTGCCGCTCTTCATGACGGCTTCTTTCGCCATCTTGAAGTGCTTGCTCTTTGCGCCCCAGTAGCCCTTTGCGAGCTTGAGCATCTTATTTCTTCTTCTGCGCGTCGTCAAAGCGCCTTTGATTCTTGCCATTTTCTTATCCTCCTATGCTTTCTTTCGTGATCAGCGGGGCAGCAGAGACTTGATGGTCGGAGCCATGGAATTGCTGAGGTATCCGGCTTTTCTGAGCTGTCTCTTGCGCTTCGGAGTCTTCAGACCGAGCTTATGACGGCGGTTGGTGTGGTTGAGCTTGACAAGACCGCTCTTCGTGGTGGAGAAACGCTTCGCGGTTGCCTTATGCGTCTTGATCTTTCCCATGTTATTATCCATTCCCGACGGCTTTCGTTTTTTATGTTTCGGGGCGGAAGGCAGCCGCCGTTGCGCTTGCCGTCCCGTATCTCACGCCGCGGTGCGGCGAATCGATCCGATCAGTTGCCCTCCTCGGGCGCGGGGGTCTCCGTTTCTTTTTCCTTCTCCTTGGGCTTTTCCTGCTTCTTTGCGGGAGCGGCCTTCATGGGGTTGATGAAAACGGTCATGAACCGGTTTTCAAGGACCGGTGCCTTGTCGACCGTGCCGACGTCGGCGCAGGCATCCTGGAACCGCTGGAGCAGCTCCTTGCCGATATCCTGATGGGACATCTGACGTCCGCGGAATTTCAGCACGACCTTGACCTTGTTGCCGTCGGTCAGGAACCGGCGTGCACGGGTCACTTTTGTATTGAAATCGTTCGTGTCGATGAGACAGGACAACTGGATCTCCTTGATCTCCACGATCTGCTGCTTCTTCTTGGCTTCCTTCTCGCGCTTGTCGCGCTCGAAACGGTATTTGCCGTAGTCCATGATGCGGCAGACGGGGGAGTCGGCGTTCTGCGCGATGAGAACGAGGTCGTAGCCTTTCTCATCCGCGAGTCTCTGAGCGGCGGGAACGGAAAGCATCCCGAGCTGCTCGTTGTCCGGCCCGATGACGCGTACGAGGGTCTGGGGCGGAAATTTGATCTGTTCGTTGATCAGAAGATCTTTCGTGTTGCTTTTTATGTGCAAGCACCTCCAATTCAATTAAAAAAAGCGTGGTCGGACAGAAATCCGTTCCCGCGCAGTTACAGACCTGCTCCCGGTAAAGACCGGAAACCGATCGGGTTTTCGCACTATTGACCCGCCTCGCTCGGAGCGTGTGGGTGAGAACGTCATTCTGCTTCTTTGTACCGTGTTATTCTATCACCTTTTTCCCCGTTTGTCAAGTGTTCCCGAAAATATTTTTTCGCTTTTTTCCGTCAAGAACGCGCCGTTTCTTGACGAAAGGCGAAAAAAGTGATACAATAGCAGGGTCTGATACCGATCGGAGGGATGAACTTGCGCGTCATTGACTGCCATACACACGTTTTCCCGGAGGCCATCGCGGAAAAAGCCGCGGCGGGGCTTGCGGATTTTTACCGGTTCCGCGTGGACGGGAAGGGCTGCTACCGCGAATTGGAGGCGGACGGAGCGGCAGCCGGGATCACCGGCTTTCTTCTGTTCTGCGTCGCGACGAACGGACGGCAGGTGCCGCGGGTCAACGACTCGGTCGCCGCGATCGCCGCGCTGTCGCGGGAGCACGGCTTTCAGTCGGTTGGGTTTGCCGGGATGCATCAGGATTTCGGTCCGGTGGAAGAGGAGCTTGACCGCTGCCTCGCGATGGGGCTGAAGGGCGTCAAGCTGCACCCGGACATCCAGCGCTGCGACGCGGACGATCCGCGCTTCATGCGTCTGTATGCCGCGATGCGGGAGCGCGGGATGATCCTGACGCTGCACGTCGGGGATAACCGGGAGGAATACCGCTATTCCTCGGCGGGAAGGGTACGGCGCATCGCACGGACGTTCCCGGATCTGAAGATCGTTGCCGCGCATTTCGGCGGATATCAGGCGTGGGACACCGACTCCCCGCTGCTCCTTGACTGTGAAAACGTGGTCTTCGACTGCTCCAGCACCTTCTGGGCGACGGGACCGGAAAAAGGCACCGCGCTGATCCGCGCCTGCGGCGCCGACCGCGTGCTGTTCGGCTCCGACTATCCGGTGCGGCTGCCCGGGGACTATCTGCGTCTGTTCGACGCGCTCCCGCTGACCGGAGAGGAGCGGGAAGCGATTTTATGGAAGAACGCAGCGCGCCTTCTGTTCGGGGAGGCAAAGGCATGACCGACGTCTGGGAGACCCTGCGTTCCTCCTCTCTCCCCTGCGTCCTCTACGGCATGGGGGACGGCGGGGACAAGATGATCGCGCAGTGCGAAAAAAGAGGGATCGCCGTTTCGGGCGTGTTCGCCTCGGACGAATTCGTCAGGGGACAGTCCTTTCACGGCTTTCCGGTGACGACCTACGCGGGGGCGAAGGCGCGCTTCGGGAAAATGAACGTGCTTCTCGCCTTCGCCTCCGATCTTGTGCCCGTGATGGAGCGGATCGACCGCATCGACGCCGAAATGCCGCTCTTCGCGCCCGATCTGCCCGTCGCGGGGGAGAACGTCTTTGACGCTTCCTTTTATGAAGAGCACCTTGCCGACCACGAAGCCGCGCGGGCGCTGTTTTCCGATCCCGCCTCGCTCGATCTTTTCGACAGGATCGTGAACTACCGCCTGACCGGAAAGCTGTCGTATCTCCGTCCCGACCGGATCCCGGAGGAGGAGTGGCCGGGGCTCCCCGAAAAGACGGAGTTCCGCACGGCGATCGACCTCGGCGCCTATACCGGGGACACGGCGAAGCTCCTTGCCGACCGCTCCCCCGCGCTGCGGAAGCTGATCTGCGTGGAGCCCGACCCGAAGACCTGGGAAAAGCTCGTCCGCAGCGTCACCTCTCTTCCCGCCGTGACGGTCAACGCCGCCGCGTGGAGCGGGGAAGGGGAGACCTCCTTTCAAAAAGGCGGCAGCCGCTCCTCGCGGATCGGGGGCGGGATCGGAGACAAAAAGGGAAAAACGGTGACCGTCCGTACGCTGCGCCCCGATTCGCTCCTTGACGAAGGGGAACGGTGCGATTTCATCAAATACGACGTCGAGGGCGCGGAATACGAGGCGATCCTCGGCTCGGAGCGCTTCATCCGGGAGGGCGCGTCCCTCTGCGCCGCGCTCTATCACCGTCCGGAGGACCTTTTCCGTCTGCCGCTGCTGCTGAAAAAAATGAACCCGGCGTATTCCTTCCGGCTCGTGCGCGCGCGGTACTATCCCGCGTGGGAACTGAATCTGTTCGCCGCGGTAAACGGGAAAGAATGCTGAAAAGGGATGGCGGGAAGGGAAGCCGAAAGGAAAACGGCACGTCCGGAACGAAAAAACTTCTTGACATTTTTTCCGTTTTATGGTATAAATAAGACAAGTTCAACAAATAATTATTGTGAGGTATGGAACAATGGGACTTCTGAAAGATTTCAAAGCGTTCATTGCAAGAGGCAACGTCCTTGACATGGCAGTCGGTGTGATCATCGGCGGATCCTTCGGCAAGATCGTGACCAGCCTGGTCAACGACATCATCAACCCCTTCATCGGCATCTTCATGAAGAACGGCGATCTCAGCACCGTCAAGACCGTCATCAACGAGGCTGTCCTCGACGAGGCGGGCGCGGTCGTGACTCCCGAAAGCGCGATCCTGTGGGGCGTCTGGCTGCAGACCATTCTCGACTTCCTCATCACCGCGTTCTGCATCTTCCTGATCATCCGTGTCTTCACCAAGGCGAAGGAAAAGGTGGAAGCGAAGAAGCTCGCCGAGGAAAAAGCTGCTGCCGATAAGGCCGCGGAAGAAGCCAAGGCTGCCAAGGAAGCGGCTGACGCTGCCGCCGCAGAGGCTGAAGCGAAGAAGGCTGCTCTCGAGGCTTCCATGCTGAAGCAGGCAGAGCTCCTTGCCGATATCAAGGAACTGCTGAAGCAGCGCTGAATCAAAACTGAAACGCGAGGGACTTCCTCACACCCGGTTTGTGGCTTCCGTTCCCGATTCTCCGGGGCGGAAGCCACAAACGCTTAAGAAAGGAAACAAGATATGTATTATCTCGGTATTGATCTCGGCGGCACGAACATTGCCGTCGGCATCGTGGATGAAAATCACAAGATCCTCCGCAAGGGGAGCGTTCCGACCAAGGCGGAGCGGGATCCCGAGGAGATCATCATCGACATGGCGAAGCTCTGCCGTTCTCTCCTCGATCAGGAGGGGATCGGTCTTGCGGAGGTCGCCTACGCGGGCATCGCCGCACCCGGGAGCGCCAATCCCGTGGAGGGCGTGATCGAGTACGCGAACAATCTGCCCTTCCGTCATTTTGAGATCGCACGCATCCTGAAGAAGCATCTCGGGATCGGGACCGTCTACGTGGAAAACGACGCGAACGCCGCTGCCTACGGGGAAGCGATCGCGGGCGCCGCGAAGGGAACGAAGAATTCCGTGATGATCACGCTCGGCACCGGCGTCGGCGGCGGGATCGTCCTGGACGGCAAGATCTATTCCGGCTTCAACTACGCGGGCGCGGAGCTCGGCCACATGGTCATCGAGCACAACGGCAGACAGTGCTCCTGCGGCAGAAAGGGCTGCTTCGAAGCGTATTCCTCCGCGACGGCGCTGATCCGTATGACGAAGGAAAAACTCGCCGAGACGAAGGACACGATCATGTGGGACATGGTCGGCACGATCGACAACGTGAGCGGCAAGACCGCGTTCGCCGCGATGCGGCAGGGCGACAAGGCGGGGGCTGAGGTCTGCGATACCTATATCTCCTATCTTGCCGACGGTATCGCGAGCCTGATCAACATCTTCCAGCCCGAGGTCCTTTCGATCGGCGGCGGCATCTGCAACGAGGGTGACCGTCTGCTCGTTCCGCTGAAGGAGAAGGTCTTTGCCGAGGTCTATAACCGCGGCGCAAAGGAGAAGGATCTGACGAAGCTGGTCGTCGCCGCGCTCGGCAACGACGCGGGCATCATCGGCGCCGCTTCTCTCGGCGACTATCTCGCGTAATTTGCGGCAGAATTCAAACGGCATCGGGGATCCTTCGGTGCCGTTTTCCGTTTCCGGGCGCGTATCCGGGAGCGGGGAAAGGTTGGGTACGATGTTTTCCGGTGTCATCAATGCGATCGGCGTGATCTGCGGCGGGCTGCACGGGACGCTGATCGGCAAGAAACTGCCTGCGGGCGGGGGACGGATGGGCGAATCGGTCCTGCTCGGCATGGGGCTCTGCGTCCTCGTGATCGGTATCTCCGGCTCGGTGCAGGGGGAGGTCGCGCTGATCCCGATCCTTGCGATTGCGCTCGGCACGGTGCTCGGCGAGCTGCTCGATCTCGACGGGAAGCTGCACCGCCTCGGCGAAAAGGCGGAGAAGCGGTTTTCCCGCGGGGGAAAGGGAGAGGGAAAGAAAGGGAAGTTTGCCGAAGGCTTTGTGACCGCGTCCCTCCTCTTCTGCGTCGGCGCGATGGCGGTGGTCGGTTCGATCTCCGCGGGGCTGACCGGGGATTACGGCACCATCCTTTCAAAGACGGTGATCGACACCGTGACCGCCGTGATCTTCGGGACGCAGTTCGGCGTCGGGGTCTGCTTCTCCGCAATCCCGATCTGCCTCTATCAGGGCGGCATCGCCCTGCTCGCGAAGGCGATCGCGCCCTTCTTTGAGAACTATCCCGGCGTCATCACCGAGATCAACTGCTGCGGCTCGATCCTCATCATCGGCATCGCGATCAATATGATCTTCGACAAAAAGATCCGGATCATGAATATGCTCCCCGCGATCCTCTTTGCGGGGCTGTTCGCGTTCGGATATTACGCGTGGATCGTGTGACGGACGGAAAAACGGGACCTCCCGACGCGGAATGCGGACGGGGGTCCCGATTTTTGTTTGGAGCGGTGATTTACGAAAGCAGTTCTTTTCTGACCGCGGGGATCCTTGAAAGGGTCGCGGCGGCGGCGGTGGTCAGGATGATCTCGGGGATCATGTAGCAGCCGTTGTAGAAGAGGGAATAGATGAGGGCGAGGCCGGTTCCGTCAAAGGACGAGAGGACGCCCGCGCTTATCGAGCCCGCGAGGTTTTCCGCCCAGCTTCCCCATGCGGAGAGATCGAAGATGCCCTCCTCGAAGAACCATCTGCCGTAGGAGCCCCAGAGGATATAGCCCGAGAGGAAATGGCAGACGTAGCGGAGGAAGGTCCCGGTCAGGGCGCCGAGGCAGAGAGAACGGGTCGGGTGCTTCCGGTCGGTGAAGAGGCCAGAGAGCCCGACGAGGCAGTAGGCGAGGATATAGTCGAGCAGGGTCATGAGGATGGCGAGATACCACAGCATCTGATCGTCCCCGGGCAGGAAGGCGGCGCTGACCGTGCCGAAGCCGAGGAACATCTGGATCAGGCTGAACACGAGGGCAGAGCCCATGCCCCACTTGAAGCCGTGACGGTAGCCGATGAGGACCAGCGGCAGCATGGCAACGAAGGTGACCGAGCCGCCGAAGGGCATCTGGATGATCTTGATGACCGAGAAGACGGTCCCCATCGCGACGAGGATCGCGCATTCGGTCAGCGTGCGGGTGTGAGACGTATGACTGACTTGCGTATGGCTGTTCATAGGAGCCTCCCGAAAAGAAGAATTACCGCAGCGGAACACCACTGCGGTAAAAATCAGATCAGATGAAATCCGATGAACGATCTCCCTACGTTGGCATTGCCCATATCAGGTAGTAAGGGACAGGAGGGTCTCCCCTCGCATCTCAGCCTCTCGGCGCCCCCGATGTTTCACTTGCGGTATCATCACTATATCACGGAGAGGGCGTTTTGTCAAGAGGAAATAAAAGGTTTTTTATGCAAAGAGTGCAAAGAGCGGAAACGGATTTTGTGCGCTTTCTACCCTTTTTCGTCTTGACGGACCCGGCGTTTGATGGTATAATGGAAAATGATAATGAATGAAATGAAGAAAGAGATGGAATGCGTCATGCTGTATATTCTGGATACCGCCGATACCGAAAAGATCCGCCGCTACACCTATTATTTCCCGATTGCCGGCGTTACCACCAATCCCACGATCATTTCCAAAGAGAAACGTGACTTTCTGCCGCTGATCAAGGAGATCAGGAGCATCGTCGGGGATACGAGAATGTTCCACATCCAGACGACCTCGCAGGATGCCGACAAGATCATCGAGGAGGCGAAGGCGCTCCGTGAGATCATCGGCGACAAGCTGTATATCAAGGTGCCGATCTCGCAGGAGGGTCTGCGCGCGACCTGGATGCTGAAGGAACGCGGCTTCAACGTCACCGAGACGGCGATCTTCACGCAGCAGCAGGCCATGCTTGCCGCGACCGCGGGCGCCGACTTCGTCGCTCCCTACGTCAACCGCCTTGACAACATCGTCAGCGACGGCGTCAACGTCGTTTCCGAGATCGTGCAGATGTTCAAGCTCAACGGCATCACCACCAAGGTCCTTGCCGCCTCCTTCAAGACCGTCGAACAGGTCCACAAGATCGCGATGGTCGGCTGCCAGTCGGTCACCGTCAATCCCGACGTGCTCGACCAGCTCATCTATCATCCGATGACCATGCTCGCCATCGACGACTTCGAGGCGGACTGGAAGACCGTGTACGGCAATAAGTCGATCCTCGACCTGATCAAATAAGCTTTTTGCTTCAGATTCAAGCCCGCCGGGTGTCCCGGAGGGCTTTTTTGTGTTTTCCGGCGTCAATAACCCCTTGCTTTTTTCCGCGCTCTCTGCTATAATAAAACTTGGTGTATCTTGTCCGTTTGAAACAACAGAACAAAGAAGGATGTAGGAAAAATGGAAAACAATATCAAAGACATGAGCCGTGAGGATTTTGACAGGGTCGTCGGGATCGCGCAGGACCTGATCCGCAGGACCGAGGAGGTCGTGGTCGGCAAGCATACCGAGATCGTGCTGCTCGTGACCGCGCTCCTTTCCGGCGGACACGTCCTGATCGAGGACGTCCCCGGCGTCGGCAAGACGACGCTTGCGTCCACGCTGGCACGCGCCGCGGGGCTGGATTTCCGCCGCGCGCAGTTTACGCCCGACGTCATGGCGTCCGATATCACCGGCTTCAATATATATAACCGCACTACCGAATCGTTCGAGTTCCAGCAGGGTCTGGTCATGACCAATATCCTCCTCGCGGACGAGATCAACCGCGCCTCACCGAAGACGCAGTCCGCGCTGCTCGAGGCGATGGAGGAGTGCCGCGTGACGGTCGACGGCAAGACCTACGACATCCCGAGTCCCTTCATGGTCATCGCGACGCAGAACCCGACCGGCTTCGTCGGGACCTATCCGCTGCCCGAGGCACAGCTCGACCGCTTTGCCATGAAGATCTCGATGGGCTATCCCACGCCCGAGGATGAGATCGACATCGTCCTTGCCCGCAAGGAGGGGGATCCCGCGAATTCGATCAAGCCGGTCGCGAACGGGAAGATCATCTCCGGGCTCCGTCAGATCGTGCGCAGCATCACGATCGACGAGGAGATCTGCCGCTACGTCGTGACGCTCGTCGGCAATACGCGCGCGCATTCCAAGGTCGCGCTCGGCGCGTCCCCGCGTGCCTCCATCGCCGTTACGCGCATCGCGCAGGCGTACGCCTTCCTGCACGGACGCAGCTTCGTGATCCCGGAGGACGTCGCTGCGATCTTCCGTCAGGCGGTCGCGCACCGTCTCGTCCTCAAGCAGGAGGCAAAGCTCGCGCACGTCTCGGCGAACGATATCCTGACCGAGATCCTGCACACGACCGAGGTCCCCTTTAAGGCGAAAAGATGAGTAAAATACTGAAAAAAGACAAGCCGAAGGAGCTGCCCTCATTCCTGAAGAAAAAGGAAGAGGAGCAGACCGCGGGGAAAAAGCAGAAGCCCCGCGCGCCGTTCGCACTTCTCCCCGGCTTTTTCGGTTGGCTCGTGCTCGCGGTCTTTGCGCTGATCTTCACGCAGGCGCTGAGCTCTCCGGTCTCGTCGCTGTTCTACGTCTTCCTCCTCGTCCTGCCGCTGTTCAGCGGGGCGTATCTCGCGGTCCTCTACTTCACGGTGACCGCGTTCAGTGAGACCGGCGCGCACACCGCGTCGAAGAACGAGCCCGTCCCGTTCAGCGTCTGTCTGAAAAACGCGGGGATCCTCCCGGTCCCGACGGTGGAGGCGGAGGTGCTGCTGCCCGACGAGAGCGCAGTGCGCTGTATGCGCGGTATCAGTGTCCTTTCCCTCGTTCCCTTCGGCTCGGGCAGCGTCGCACAGAACGCCGTCTTCCCCTTCCGCGGGATGTACGAGATCGGGATCGAGTCGATCTATCTGTACGATCCCTTCCGCTTTTTCCGGATCCGCAAGAACTGCCGCTGCTTCAGCAGCGTCGCGGTCCTGCCCGGCAATACCGAGGAAAAGCTGCCCGACGGGGTCATCCTTTCGGACGACGAGACCGAAAGCAATCAGCTTGACAACGGCGCGGACCGCGCGGAGCTCTCCGACATCCGCCCCTACGTCGCGGGCGACCACATGAAGAACATCCATTGGAAGCTCTCGACCAAGTCCGAGAACCTGATGGTCAAGAAATATTCGATGAACAACGGGCGTCTCAACGCGATCTACGCCGACCTCGCCGCGCTGACAGAGGAAGAGAAGGTCATGTGGCGGGACGACGTCAACGAGTATCTTGCCGACGCCGTCGTGGAGGAGTCCCTCGCGCTCGCGCGGACGATCTTACGGCAGGGCGGGATGGTCTCGGTCGGTTATGTGGACAGCCGCC
>JAZLIW010000183.1:0-31414 GCA_045617585.1 Eubacteriales bacterium | reverse complement strand
CCAAGGTCCCCCGCAAGGTCGGCTTCGTACACCCCAAATAAGAGGATATGAGAAATGAAACCGGCCGGAGCGATGCTCCGGTCGTTTTTGGGTGAACGGGAAAAGATCAGTCGTCGAGTCTCTTGATCTCGAGCGGGACCTTGTTGTCGTCGACGAAGGAACGGACGCCGCCCATATAACGGCGGAAGTTGGGGGCCTCATCCTCGTTGACGTAGAGCTCCGCGGGGATATCCTCGTCCTCAACGTCAAACTTGATGAATTCGACGAGCAGCTTCTTCAGACCGAACAGCTTCTTGACGATTTTGTGATCGTAGGTGATCTTTTTGATGTTTGCGGGATTGAGGCGGTAGTGGCATTTGTTGACCGTGTCGTAGTAAATGATCTCGTTCTTATGGATGACCAGAATTTCTTCCATGGCGGGCTGCCTTCCTTCCTGAAAATCAGTATATGATACTATCAGCATATCATAGAATTCACGGAAAGTCAAGGGCAGGGAAAAAAGAATCAAATTATTTTTTCAAAACTATTGACAAAACACGGCCGTTCTGCTATAATATACACCGTTGACAGCAAGTCAATGCTGGTATGGCTCAGTTGGTAGAGCACATCCTTGGTAAGGATGAGGTCGTCAGTTCGACTCTGACTACCAGCTCCAGGATCCGCGAAGTATTCGCGGATCCTTTTTTGTGTAAAAACGGGGCGCGTGCCGAACGAAAACCCGCCGGAAAGGATCTTTTGTGATCTTTTCCGGCGGGTGCTATCATTTTCGGTCAGGGTTGCATTTGTCCGTACGCGGTCACTCAATGGTCAGGACGTCGGTGAAGCCGGTGATCTCAAAGACCTCCATGACGTCCGGGCAGACGTGCCGCACGGTCATTTTTCCCTGCTTTTTCATTGCGCGCTGCGCGTTCAGCAGGATGCGCAGCCCGGCGGAGGAGATATATTCCAACTCCGCAAGATCCAGGATCAGCGCGGTGACGCCCTCCAGCGACGCTTTCAGCACCCCGTCAAGCGCGGGCGCGGTCACGGTGTCGAGCCTGCCCTTCGGCAGGAGGGTCAGGACGCTGCCCTCGGCGATTTTCGTGATTTCCATTCTTTCCTCCGTCTTCTCCGCTTATTCGTTCTTCAGCGATTCCTTCAGCATCCGGTAATAGTTATAGGGATCGAGCACGACCACGTCGCGGTCGGGGAGCAGGGAACGGATCTCCTTGACGCAGCTCTCGACGTAGGTGGGCGTGGACCAGATCACGCGGGTCGCCATGAACGTGGCGTGTCCTTTTCTCGCGTTCTCCTGAATGCCCTTGACCATGCCCTCTCCGCACGCCTTCACGTCACCGCGGACGTAGCGGTTGCAGAGAGGATCGACGGGAATCCCGGCTGTGGTCAGGTGCTGGGTCGCGGGTTCTCCCGTGCCGCGGTGCAGCTGATTGGAGACCAGAACGCCGAAGCCGGTCGAAGCAAACTGCCCGATGATCTCCTCCGCCTTTTTGGAGAAGGTCTGGTAATCCCAGAAGTCGGGGGCGGCGGAAATGTCGGAGAGGCTGAAATAATACTTGTTGTGCTCCAGATACGCGTCCCACATCGCGTCGTCGACGCGGCTCGGTGTGAACCAGCCTGCCGCGCCCGCGTTCGTGACGAAGTAGTCGTTGGGCGTTGCCGTCTCGTAGAAATACTGAAGGATGTCCGGGTATTCCTCGAGCAGGTTCGGGTTATAGGACCAGGCAAGCGGGATATTGCCGCGCCCCTTGTCCTTCCAGTTGGCATACATTTTGTTGTAGATCGAGCCGGATGCGTCGTAGTCTCCCATAACGAGAAGGAGGTAGACCTTGCTCTCGTTATCCTCCAGCTTGATCTCCTTGCGGGGACGGTTCTGTTCGAGCGGTTCGGTAGGGAAGTCGAGGCGGTGGACCGTCATGTTGTACGAATACTCGGCGACCGAGTTCCAGTAGCAGCCGTAGGGGGTAAAGGTGAAGGCGCACTCCCACTCGAAGTGGGTGGGCACGTACTTGGAGGTGAAGCCGTCACCGTTGCCGTTCGAGGAATACTTGTTGAAGGAGAAGAAGCCGTCGATCTCGGTCAGTTTTCCCTCCGGGCGGACCGTTTTCAGTGCGGAGAGGATCCGGACGAAGGTATCCTTGTCGGTCCCGACCTTCTGTTTCAGGTCATCCTTCGGGACCTCGTCCGCCCAGGTCGAGAGGTCGAAGACGAAACTGCGGTGGAACACCGCGAAGTCACGGGTGACGGCGTAGCGGATGTCGCCCGCCTCCCGCGTAAAGCAAGGGTCCTCAAAGAAGCAGAGGTGCTCCGTCCCGCATTCCCCGGTCCGCAGGTATTCGTCGAGCGCCCAGAGATAGACGTCGTTCTTCGCGCTGCCGGTGATCTCTCCGGTGAATCTGCCGCGCAAGTCGATGACCTTTTCCGGCAGCTTGTCACGGTAGGTCTCGTACTGCTTTCCGGTCATGATCACGCCGTCCTCGACGCCCGCGGCGGTCGTAGCCGCGTTCATCGTGGCTGGGACGTTCTCGTCCCAGATCACGACGCATTTCAGATACGGACGGACGAGGGCGAGGAGTGAATCGAAGTCCTTGATCTCCTCGACGCCGTATTTCGACATCCAGCGGTCGCCCGAGGTCATGAGCTCAAAGTATTCTCCGGGGAGCGTGGTCCGCGCGGAGGTCATATAGATGGGGTTTTCGCTTTCCCGGTTGAACAGCCCCTGCAGACCCGTTTCGGTGACGCAGGCGTCGTATTTTTCTCCCGCTCCTTCGGTCAGCTGATACAGATACATTTTTTTCCACTCCCTGTCGATATTCAGATCCGCGGGGATGCGCCCCGCGTTCTCGCCCGTCAGATAATGCTCCGTGAAATAGTCGAGCGCCTGCACGGTGCAGACGTGATTGTAGCCGACGATGACGATCTTTTTTTCCACGGTGCGGATCGCGTAGTGGTTTTCCGCGAGCGTTTCGTAGACCGCGTCGCTTTCTTCCCGCGCGGTCAGACCGATCAGGATCTCAAGTTCGGTCTCCGGCATATCGGCGACACCCTTGCGGTTGACTGCGTCGGTCCCGGTCGGCAGCTCGATCCCGATCCCGTGCAGCGCGGCGTTCATCCCGGAGACCGCGTGCAGGACGCTCATCGAGGTCATATCCGCGCGGACGATCTGGTAACCCGCGGTCAGGTCAAGCTCGGTCGGGTCGGACGGCGGCTCCTTTTCTTTTTCGCAGGAGCATAGGAGCAGCGGCAGCGCGAGCAGGGCTGCCAGCAGATAAAGCAGGCTTTTTTTCCGGATCATGAGGCACGGTCCTTTCGGCTTTTTCTTTTATCACAGTATAGCACAGTCCTCAGCAAAAATCAAGGGGACCGCAGGTGCGGTCACAGGGCTTTTTCCATCAGATAATAATGCCCGCCCCAGAGATCGGCCTCTCCCCGCACGCGGAAGCCGAGAGAAAGATAGAGCCGCCGCGCCGGGATGTTCCCCGCCGCCGCGGAGAGATGGACCGCACGGACCCCACGTGCCCGCAGCTCCTCCAGCGCGTGAGAGACGAGAGAAGCGGAAAGGCCCCGTCCCCGCAGATCGGACCGGAGGACGACGCGGGCGATCTCCCGTGCGTTTTCCCGCTCCTCCCAGACGTCCCGGTCGTCCAGCTCGTTTTCCGGGACGATCGAGACCGCTCCGGTGAGGACGCCGTCCAGCTCCGCGAGGAGAAGGTTTCCGGTTTCCGTGTCGCTTTCGATCTCGGTCGGCCCGGGGTACAGGTCGTTCCACGTGCAGAACGGCGTGCCGACGGCGGAACGGTAGAGGGACAGTACGGCGGAAAAGTCATTTTTCTCCGCCGGGCGGAATGAAAATACGCGCATGGGGACGTCTTCCTTTCTTTTGGGATCGTATCTTTACGGACAGTATATCACTTTTTTCCCGCGGAATCAAGGGGAAACGTGCGGAAACACGGAAGAAGGGAACGGACGGCAGAAACGGCGGCTGCCCTTGTACGACCTGTTTTGCCGCTTTCGGTCTTGACAGCCGTCGGCGGAAACCGTATAATAGGAAGCAGGGAACGGCCGGGAGACACGCCCGTCCCGCGATTTACGGAAAGAAGGGTCTGTCATGATGGAACTGAAGACGGAGCGGCTGATCCTGCGCGTCGCGTCCGACGGCGAGATGCGGACCCTGATCGCGGAAGAGGCCGACGCGGAAATGAAAAAGGCCTACGGTGAGATGCTCGCGGGCTGTCTTGGGGAACCGGAAAAACGGCAGTGGTACGCCGCGTGGCTCCTTTTTTTCCCCACCGGATAACGCGGCGTCCGGACGGGTGCTCGCGAAGGCCGGCTTCCTTCCCACGGGGACGCTCGGCGAGGAGGGACCGCGCTTTGTCTGGTGCGGTGCCGGGACCGATCCTGCCGATCGGAAATAAGAAAAACGAAAGCGACCGGCTTTGCCCGCAAAACGGCAAAGAACGCGTGAAAGACATAATATAAAATGGAAAGGAAGGGATTCCCATCGGCATCGAAAAGGAACTCGCCGCGCTGGTGAAAGAGGCGGGCGGCAGAGCGTTTTACGTGGGCGGATTCGTCCGCGACCGCCTTTTCGGAAAAGAGAACGCCGACTGCGACGTGGAGGTCCACGGGATCACGCCCGAGGCGCTGGAAAAAATACTGGATTCGCTCGGCACGCGGCTCGAAATGGGACGTTCCTTCGGGATCTACGGTCTGCGCGGTGAGAATATCGATATCGCGATGCCGCGCACCGAAAGCGCGACCGGACGCGGGCACCGGGATTTTCAGGTCTTCGTCGATCCCTTCATCGGGTATGAAAAGGCGGCGAAGCGACGGGATTTCACGGTCAACGCGATGATGGAAGACGTGCTGACCGGGGAAGTTCTGGACTTTTTCGGCGGGCGGGAGGACCTGAAAAACGGGATCCTGCGTCACGTCAGCGACGAGACGTTTCCCGAGGATCCGCTCCGTGTGCTGCGGCTCGCACAGTTTTCCGCGCGGTTCGGCTTTTCAGTCGCGCCGGAGACGGCGGCACTCTGCCGGACGGTCGATCTTTCCTCTCTCACCCGGGAGAGGGTGATGGAAGAGACGAAAAAAGCGCTGCTCAAGGCGGAAAAGCCGTCGGTCTTCTTTGAGGTCCTGCGTTCGGTCGGACAGCTGCACGATTTCTATCCGGAGATCGGGGCACTGATCGGCGTGCCGCAGTCGCCCGTCCACCACGCCGAGGGGGACGTCTGGAACCACACGATGCTGGTGCTCGACGAGGCGGCAAAGCTTCGCTCCCGTGCCGGAGATCCCGTCGGTTTCATGTTTTCCGCGCTCGTTCACGATCTCGGCAAGGCGGTCACGACCACGGTCGAAGCGGACGGGCGGATCCGCTCGATCGGGCACGAAACGGAGGGGCTTCCCCTCGTTTCCTGCTTCCTTGCCCGTCTGACCGACGACAAGGCGCTGACCGCGTACGTGAAAAACATGACCTCGCTCCACATGAGACCGAACGAGCTCGCCTCGCTGAACGCAAAGAAAAAGTCGACGAACCGTCTCTTCGACGAGGCGTGTTCTCCCGACGATCTCGTCCTGCTCGCCGCTGCCGACGGGCTTGGAAAACTGCCGCCGTCGTCGAACGAGGCGTTTCTCACCGGGCGGCTGGAGGTCTACCGGGAAACGGTCGCCCGTCCCGCCGTGACCGGAAAGGATCTGATCGAAGCCGGGCTGTGTCCGGGGAAGCGCTTTACCGAGCTGCTCGCCTACGCGCACAAGCTCCATCTCTCGGGCGTTGATAAGGAGACCGCACTGAAGCAGACGCTGGCATACGCGGAGAAGAAAAATTGACGCACCACACATTTGACGTTTTCATTCTGTTCTGACCCGATACGGAGGACCCTATGATATTTGAAGAATTTCTCCCTTATCTCATCGTTTTTCTTCCCGCCGCCGTCGCCCTGGCGTTCTTTGTGATCACTCTCGTGCGCTTCCTTCGGGGAAAGCAGCCGGAGGAGCGGAAAAAGCGCAGGGGCTTTCTGATCGCGGCGTCCGTGCTGCTCGGCACCGTCGTGCTGACCTACGCCGGGATCATGATCCTGCTTTCGATCGCGATCCGCAATATGTGACGCGGAGCGGGAAAGGATGACCGGAACGTGAAAAGCAAAACCTTCCATCTGATCCTCTTTACCGTTCTCGCGGTCTGCGTCGCGGTCACGGCAGCCCTGATCGTCTATACCGTGATCGGGTACCGGACCGTGTCGATCATTCATTTTATCGCAAAGGAATTCTGGTGGTAAGATGGAACGGACGGAAAGAAAAATGACCGGCGGAGTTCTCGCCGGTCAACTCCTTGCGATCGCCGCCGTCGTGCTCGCGTTTGCGCTTCTCTGGGCGGTGATATGGCTGTTCGTAACGTCGCGGTGCGTGTCCGACGTGAACGACGAAATGCGGATCAAGATGATCGACGTCTCGCGGAATCTGCCGTTTGACGGGGATTCCCGTATCGTTCACCGAAAGGCGGAACCGACGCTGGAGGGAGACCTTCCGGTCCTCGACTGCGCCGCCGCGCTGTTCCCGATGGTCAGCGCTTTCACCGAGGCACTCTATCCGGAGGAAAGCGTCGTTTACGATCGGGAAAGCGGTGAATTCGATCCCGCGTCCGCGCTTCAGTTTCACAATACCGTCCGCGGCTTCAACGCCCTGGTCGACGGGACGGTCGACGTCTTCTTTTCCTCTTATCCCTCGGCGGAGCAGCTTGCGTCCGCGGAGGAAGCGGGCGTTGAGCTCGTTTTCGTGCCGATCGGAAAAGAAGCCTTCGTATTTCTCGTCAACCGGAAGAACCCCGTGGGATCGCTGACGCAGGAGGAGCTGCGCGGACTGTTCACCGGAAAATATACGAACTGGAAGCAGGTCGGCGGCGCGGACCGCCCCGTTCACCCGATCAAACGGATCGCGGGCTCGGGAAGTCAGGGCACGCTTCAGGCGTTTTTACACGGGGAGGAAGTATATACGAACCCGCTCGGCTTCATGGGTGCCTCCATCGGCTATTCCTTCCGCTGGTATACGACGGAGGTCGTAAAGGAGGGGAACGTCAGGATCCTTTCGGTCGACGGCGTATATCCCGACGAGGAGACGATCACGGACGGGACGTATCCGCTGACGACCTGCTTTTACGCCATGTACCGGAAAGAGAACGAAAAGGAGAACGTCCGGATCCTTCTCGACTATATCCTTTCCGAGGAGGGGCAGACGCTGATCGGGGAAAGCGGGTACTGCGGGATCGGATGACGCGGAGCGCGCCGTTCTCTGCCTGATGAGAAAGATGAAAAAGCGGATACCGACTGTCTGCCGGCATCCGCTTTTCTCTTTGAGGCTGTTTTACTGCCTTTGATTCTTATCGGTCATTTCACCGCGATGGTGTAGATACGTCCTTTGACGTACTTTTCCATTGCGACCTTTTTCCCCTCGGTGAACTCGCGCACGGCAGGGATCTCCCATACCTTCGCCCTGACCGACGCTTCGTCCTCGTCGGCGGATACGGCGACGGTCCCTTTGACCTTGCCGTTGATCTGCACGGCGATCTCGATGACGTTTTCCGCCGCTTCCGCCTCGGACCAGACCGGCCACGCGGCGTACGCGATGGTGCCTTCGTGACCGAAGAGCTCCCAAAGCTCCTCGCCGATGTGCGGGCAGATGCAGGCAAGCATCTTGACGAAGCCCTCCGCAAATTCCTTCGGGCATTTGCCGTTCTTGTAGACGGCGTTGACGAAGACCATCATCTGCGCGATGGCGGTGTTGAAGCCGAGCTGTTCGAAATCGGAGGTGACCTTTTTGACGGTCTGGTGGTAGATCTTGGTGAGCGCGCCGTCGTTGCCGGAGGTGAGGTTCTCGGGCGCGGAGAAGAAGTTCCAGACACGTCCGAGGAACTTGAACGCGCCGACGACACCGTCCTTGCTCCACGGCTTGGACGCTTCGATCGGTCCCATGAACATCTCGTAGAGGCGGAGCGTGTCCGCGCCGTAATCCTTCACGATGTCGCTCGGATTAACGACGAACTCGGGGAAGCGCTTGCCCATTTTGATGCCGTTCTCACCGAGGATCATGCCCTGATGGATCAGTTTTTTGAACGGCTCCTTGACGGGGGAGAGGCCCTTGTCGTAGAGGTAGCGGTTCCAGATACGGGAATACATCAGGTGCCCGACCGCGTGCTCGGGTCCGCCGATGTAGAGGTCGACGGGGAGCCAGTGTCTGAGCAGCTCCTGATCGGCGAAGACCTCGTCGTTGTGGGGGTCGATGTAGCGCATGAAGTACCAGCTCGAGCCGGCGGAGCCGGGCATCGTGGAGGTCTCGCGCTTGCCCTTTACGCCGTTCTTGTCGTACCATTTCCACTCGGAGGCGTTTTCAAGCGGCGCCTGACCGTTTTTGCCCTTGTAATCCTCGAGCTCGGGGAGGACGAGCGGAAGCTCGCTGTCGTCGAGGACGTGGATCTTTCCGTCTTCGGTATGGACGACCGGGACGGGCTCGCCCCAGTAGCGCTGACGTGCGAAGATCCATTCGCGGAAGTGGTAGTTGACGGTGCGCTTCGCGCGTCCCATCTTTTCGAGCTTCGCGGTGATGGCTTCCTTCGCTTCCTCGACGGTGAGCCCGGTGAACTCTTCGGAATGGATGAGGCGGTAGCCCTTGCCGAGGTAGCTTCCCTTCTCGAACGCCTTTTCGGAAACGTCGACGTGCGCGAGCTTTTCGCCGTCGCCGTCGATGACCTGAATGACGGGAATGCCGTGGACGACGGAATACTCAAAGTCGCGCTGATCGTGCGCGGGGACTGCCATGACGGCGCCCGTGCCGTAGTTCGCGAGGACGAAGTCGCCGATATAGAGGTCGGCTTCACGTCCGTTCACGGGGTTGACGCATTTGAGACCTTTGAGGCAGCAGCCGGTCTTGCCCTTGTTCAGCTCGGTGCGCTCCATATCGTTTTTCGCGCGGGTCTCGGCGATGTACGCTTCGACCTCCTCGCGGTTTTCGACGCGGTCGAGCAGGGAGGCAACGAGGTCGGAATCGGGAGCGAGGACCATGAACGTGATGCCGTAGATGGTCTCGATGCAGGTGGTGAAGATGGAGAACTCACCGCCGCCGACGATGTCGAAGCGGACCTCCACACCCTCGGACTTGCCGATCCAGTTGCGCTGCATATCCTTGGTGGATTCCGGCCAGTCGATCTCGTTCAGACCCTCGAGGAGTTTTTCCGCGAACGCGGGCTGGTTGATGACCCACTGCTTCATATTCTTGCGGACGACGGGGTAGCCGCCGCGCTCGGACTTGCCGTCGATGACCTCGTCGTTCGAGAGGACGGTGCCGAGCTCCTCGCACCAGTTGACGGGCATGTCGATGTACTGCGCGTAGCCGTCAAGATAGAGCTGCTTGAAGATCCACTGGGTCCAGTGGTAATATTCGGGGTCGGAGGTGGAGACCATACGGGAGTAGTCGTAGTCGAAGCCGAGCTCGCGGAGCTGCTTCGTGAAGGTCTCAATGTTCTTTTTCGTGAAGCCCGCGGGATGGTTGCCCGTGGTGATGGCGTACTGCTCGGCGGGAAGGCCGAAGGAGTCGTAGCCCATCGGATGAAGGACGTTGAAGCCCTGCATCCTCTTCATGCGGGACATAATGTCGGTCGCGGTATATCCCTCGGGATGGCCCGCGTGCAGTCCCACGCCGGACGGGTAGGGAAACATATCGAGGACGTAGTATTTCGGCTTGGAGAAGTCACGGATATCGGTCTTGAAGGTCTCGTGATCGGCCCAGTATTTCTGCCACTTGGGCTCGATGTTTTTGGGGGAATAGCTGCTCATTGACGTATCACTCCTGAATGAGAATTTACTGATCGGTCCCGTCTGTACGGGAAATAAATATACAGAATATATTATATATAAAAACGGACGCCGTGTCAATACGGAATGCGAAAAAAACCGCCGGGAACGGAATAAGAGTGCGGAACGCGCCGCACCGTGCGGAACGCTCCGCCGGGAAAAGCATTATCGGTTCCGCATCACGGTTGAAACGAAAACGCAGCACAGGCAAAAAATGTAACCGGAAGTTGCATAAAAATAATGAAATTCCGATCACTTGTCGCTTTACGGTTTCGTGACGCTGTGGTATAATGGGAACAAAGCCAAAGGAGGACAACGAAATGTCTATCGGAGCAAATATCACTTTTTACAGAAAGCAGCTTGGCATGACGCAGGAACAGCTTTCCGAGCGGATCGGCGTGACGTCGCAGGCCGTGTCGAAATGGGAAAACGAAACGACCAACCCGGACGTCACTCTGCTCCCCGGGATCGCAAAAGTTCTTTCCGTCGATATGAACGCGCTGTTCGCGGAGAAAAGGGAACCGACTGCCGGGATCCCTTTCGAAGAACTATGCGGCGCCGGTTACGACGCGCTCTTATCGGTTTTTCTGTCGGCAAGACGCGCCTTTTACGGTATTTCCGAACCCGCGTCGGAGGAAGAAAAGCAGAAGAGACTGCAACAATACAAGGACGAACTTCGCGCAGCGGAGCGCCGCTCGATCTCGGTCTGCGAGGGGGATGAATACAGCGGGGCGGTGATGGTTTCCGACGCGTTTTCCTGCGTCGACCGCGCGTACGGAACGAAAGATTCCGTCTGTCTGTTTGACGTCCGGAGATCCGGGGAGATCCTGTCGGTACTCGGAGACACCGACGTCAGAAAAGTGCTGAAGGTGTTTTATCACGCGTTGATCACGGCAGGGGAGAGCGGGACCGAAAAGACCGCCGAGGAAGTATCGGCGGCGTGCGGACTGACGGGCGAGCGGGTCGACGAGGCAGCGGGAAAGCTGGTCCATATCCGGCTGTTGGATCTGCATGAAACGATCAGAAACGGGGAATACCGGAAATATTATGACGTTCTCTACCGTTACGATTTCATTTACGTCCTTGCGATCCTGCGCCTGACGTATCTTCTGGCGGAAGACCCGGTATACGATACGCAGATGTTCCGCGGCGCGGACGGCACGCGGAATTACGACGGGCCCGGGAACGTGTAAAACGAAGGGTGCGGATTGTTTTCGCGCGGATGATATAACGCAAAGCGATCGTGATTCTCTCAAAATGAGTGATTGCTTTTTCCGCGCTTTTATCGTATCATATCAGTGTCGACAAAGAAAACGTCTTGCAAGGCAAATACGATGGATCGGAGAAAGAAACCGATGAAGCTGCGTATCGGAGACAACATCCGCAATTACCGTAAGAAAAACGACCTGACGCAGGAAGCGTTTGCCGAACGGCTCGGGGTATCCTATCAGTCGGTCAGCCGGTGGGAAAACGGAAGCACCTATCCCGACCTGGAGCTGATCCCGGCGATTTCCGGGGTACTCGGCGTTACCGTGGACGAGCTTTTCGGGCTCCCCGGGATCGAGAAGGAAAAACGCGCCGAAGAGACCTTTGACGCGCTTCGCAGAGAGTGCCTCAAAAGGGATTACGACGTGGGAAAGATCGTCGAACTGATCCGCGATATCCGCAGGAACTATATGGACAGCGAATCGGCGTGGCGTCCCTGGTGTGAGGGGAACGGCCGCGCGTTCCGCGATCCGGCGATCCTGCCGGAGGTCCGGCTGATGGCGGAAGCGTATCTGGAAAGGCAGCCGATGTTTGCTAAGTGTATTTTCCCGCGATATTATGAGATACCGCTTCATGACAGCGAATTTGATCCCGTTCGGGACGATCCCGAATTCCGAAAGCTGTGTGACCGCGTTAAGGCACTGATCGTCACGAAATAACGGCCCGGATCCTTTGCGCATTGTCTGTCCGCATTCCCCTTTTCTATGGTAAAAATTCTGTATCTATAAGTGGCATTACAATCGAATCTCTTTGCTGCACGACCATTGCGAAAAAGATACAAAAAAAGTATTAAAAAAGGATTGCAATTCTTATTCGACTGCAATCCTTTTTTGGTGCGGATGTTAATAACGAAACCTCTGAAACGAACAACTAAAAGCCGGAGCATATTCCATACAATCAATGCAAAATATGTATCAATGAACCTTCTGAGATCGAGGTGAGCCTCGGCTTCGGCTCCATCTGCGCGTTCAGCCGTTTCACAAAATGAATGCGGGGATCTCACCGACCGAAAAACGGAAAAACAGAAAAGTGCACCCTTCCGATATGAATTTCCTTATTTTTCAATCACCGCAGTGCCGTTCTCGAACGCGGCGGAAAGGATCGTACCGTCTTCGAGGATGACCTCGGCGGCGGCGTTCTCCAGCCTGCCCTCCGCACGGAAGACGAAGCGTCCGCCGTCCCGTTCGGCGCGGATGGTGCAGACCGTCTCACCGCGGTCACCGGGGATCGTGATCGGCTTCGGCTGTTCCGCATCGGCAGGAAGGACCCAGCGGACCGTCGTGCCGTCGGCATAGTCGTAATCCGCGGTATCGCACCGTCCGCCCATCGGCAGGAGCGTATTGCCGCGGACGAACAGCGGCATGTGGAAGTAGTCGTACGTTCTCTCATACTGACCTGCCGGGAGAATCTCGCCGTCCAGCAGGTTCCACCACTTTCCGCCGTCCGGCAGAACGGGCAGATAGAACGCTGCGGTTGAGCGGTCGTTGAAGATCGGCGCAGCCAGCAGCGCACCGCCCAGCATATACTGCAGATCCTGATACCGGCAGCACAGATCGTCCGGAAACTCAAACGTCATGGGGCGCAGTACCGGTGTGCCGTGCAGGTGCGCGTCGACCGCTGCCTGATAGAGGTACGGCATCAGCGCACATTTCAGCTCGTCGAAGCAGCGCAGGACGTCCCCGCTCTCTTCGTCGAATTTCCACGGCACCTTGCAGTCGGATGCCCAGTGCGTACGGGTGTGGCTGGACAGGAATCCGAACTGCACCCAGCGCTTGTACAGATCTGCCGAGCAGCCGTTGAAGAATCCGCCGATGTCGTGGCTCCAGAAGGCGAAGCCGGACATAGCGTAGGACAGGCCGCCCCGCAGCGTCTCCGCCATGGAGGCGTAATTGCCGGATGGGTCGCCCGCCCAGTTGCACGGGAATTTCTGAGAGCCCGCCGTGCCGCTGCGCGCGAACAGGACTGCCTCACCGATGCCGCGCTTTTTCTCCAATGCCTCGAACACACAGCGGTTGTACAGGTAGGTATAATAATTGTGCATGCCCATGGGATCCGCACCGTTATAATACTTCACATCTGTTGGCAGCTTTTCGCCGAAGTCGGTCTTGAAAGAGTCGAAGCCCGCGTCAATCATATCTTCCACCTTGCCCTGCCACCAGCGGTATGCTTCGGGATTGGTCAGATCCACAATGACCTGTCCGGGCATCCAGTAGCCGTCGGTCTGCTTGACGCCGCGGCCGTCGGCGCGCATCAGGAAATACCCCTTTTCCACGCCCTCATAGAACATCTCGCAGCCCTGTCCCACATAGGGATTGATCCACGCGCAGAGCTTCAGCCCGCGTTTGCGGAAACCGGCAAGCGCAGCCGGAAGATCCTTGAAAACGGCGGGATCCGCCACAAAGTCGCACCACTTGTTGGGGCGGAGCCACGGACCGTCGATGTGCAGCACGTCCACCGGGATTTTCCGTTCCGCAAAGCCGTCGAGAAGCTCGTGGCAGGTATCCTCGTTCCACGTTGTGTCGCTGCAGGTGGAGAACCAGTAGCCGAAGCTCCACTTCGGAGGCAGCGCGGGACGGCCGGTCAGGGCGGTATAGGCGTCGATCAGATCCGCAGGCTTCCGTCCGCCGATTACGTGGAAGCGCAGGACCTCGCCGGGGACGGAGACCTGTACCGCCCGCACGTCCGCCGTGTTCATCTCGAAGGACACAGGCGCGGTGTGATCCGCGAAGAAGGCGTAGCGGCTGCTGGACAGATACAACGGCACGTTCACATAGGTGAACTGCGAATTGGTGAACTGATCCTCGTTCCACATGGTGACGGACTGCCCGTTCTTCACGAACGGCGTGAAGCGTTCGCCGAGGCCGTAGTAGGTCTCGCCGGGTTCGGCTGCAAGCGTCACGCTCAGGTAGGGCTGATAATGCTGCGACTGATAATCCTCACAGGGCGTGATGATCTCGGACCGTTTGTCATACTGATGATAACGGATGCCGCCGGGAACAATCTCCGTCAGCTGACGCCAGCCGTCTCCCTCCCGCATCTCGAAACGGACGTGCCACATCCGTCTGCTCAGCGTGACACGCATATCTCCGGCGGTCAGGATAAAGGAATCGGCAGTCTCCTCGGTCTCCATTTCCGCCGGATCCGGAGAGAGCTCGAAACGCGGCTCGTCGCTTTCCCACGCGAGAAAATGCCGCACCGTGACGGCAATGTCGTTCTTTCCGGCAGACGTGACGTCTACGTAAAACGTGGAGTTGGTTCTGATTGCCCGAAAATGCCCGATGTCTGTGTCGGGAGCCTCGATGCGGACACCGTTCGGGATCCGCTCCATCTGATAGGCATGTGCGGGACCGTAGGAGTCAATCCGGATTCGCTGACCGGTTCTTTCTGCGTCAAATCTCATGGGATGAACCTCCGTGATTCAGTATTATACCTTATGATAGCTTACCGCTTGTTAAGGATCGAAATCCGTTACCGCTTCATCGGTTCGATCGACGTGCCTGAGGGGGAGGAGCCGAAATTCCGGCTCGATACCTGTCAGGGCATCGCCATCGAATGCCGGACCGGGAACGCCGTGTTCACAAAAAGAACAGGGTGTTGATAACCCGGATTCGTTATCAACACTCGTACTGGTACGGGTAACAGGGATCGAACCTGCACGGTTGCCCGCAAGATCCTAAATCTTGTGCGTCTGCCAGTTCCGCCATACCCGCGTACGGTCATTATAGCACGGGCGGGCGGTTTTGTCAACGGGTACGGTGCGGAAGATCGTTCTGCCGGCGATTTTGCGGATCGACGGAAAAATGCGCGGAAAACGGCGGATTTCTTGACTTTTGCGGCAAAGCATGGTATGATAAAAGAAATGAAACCGGGAGGAAAACGGTTATGGAACACGTTCTGTTTCTCGATCATCCCGCCGTCCACGCGGCATCGGACGGATTTGAAAACGCGACGCCGATCGGCTGCGGCAGGCTCGGCGCGTCGGTCTACGGCGGCATTGCCGTCGAACGGATCGGGCTGAACGCCGACACGGTCTGGAGCGACAGCGCGTTCCGCCCCGATCCCCACGGTTTTGCGGAGGCGCTGGAAAAGGTCCGCGCGATGCTCACGGAAGGAAAATGCGCCGACCGGGAGGCGGAGACACTGCTGAAGCCCTATTTCGGCAGGGTCGGCTCCTACGAGACTGCGGGTGAGCTGCGCATCGCGGCGGAGAACGCCGACGGGAGCGCCTGGGACGACCGGGGCTGCGAGGACTACCGCAGGAAACTGGATATGGAAAACGGGATCTGCACGGTCTCGTTCCGGAAGAACGGGGTGCGGTACGAGCGGACGGCGTTCGCCTCGTTTCCCGCCGATCTGATCGCCTGCCGGATCCGTGCCGACCGGCCGGGCGCGGTGAACGTCCGCGTTTCCTATCACCGGGCGAGGACGACGGGGGTCACCTACGCGGACGGGATGCTGAAATGCGGCTTTACGACCGGGTGCGGAAAGCATTCGTTCACGGTGACGGTCGCCTTTCTGCCCGAGGGCGGGGATCTGACCGGGAGATCCGGGGAGAACGGAGAGGTCACGGTCCGCGGCGCCGACGCGCTCGTTCTGCTGATCACCGTCGGCGGCAGGCTCCCGGAGCACGCGGATTTCGACCGGCTGCAAAAGGAACACACCGAGGATTTTTCGTCGGTCATGCGCCGCGCGTCGGTACGGTTCGGGCCCGATGAAAACGCGGAGAAGCCGCTTTCCGCACGCTTTGCCGCCCTGCGGGAAGGAAAGAACGACCCGGGGCTGATCGCGCTGTATTTCGACTTCGGCAGATATCTGCTCCTTTCCTCCAGCCGCGGCGGGTCTCTCCCCGCGAATCTGCAGGGGGTGTGGAACCCTTATCTGAACGCCCCGTGGGGCTCGGATTACCACACGAACGTCAATCTTCAGATGAATTACTGGCACGCGGAAACGGCGAATCTGCCGGAATGCGCGCTGCCGCTCTTCCGTTACTGTACGGAGAGCCTTCTTTCCGCCGGGGAACGGGTCGCGCGGGAATACTACCATTGCCGCGGCGCGGTGATCCACCATCTTTCCGATATTTACGGCTTCGCGGAGCCCGCGGACGGGCTGTGGGGGCTGTGGCAGCTCGGCGGCGCGTGGCTGTGCTTCCCGATGTGGGAGCATTACCTGTTCGATCCCGATCCCTCGTATCTGCGGACGGTGTACCCCTTCCTCCGCGCCTGCACGCGCTTTTTCCTCGATTTTCTGACCGGGGGAAAGGACGGGACGCTCACGTCCGGGCCCTCCACGTCACCGGAGAACACCTATTTCGTTCCGTCCGAAAACGGCAGGACCGCCGCGCATCTCTGTCTGTCTCCGACGATGGATACCGCGGTCATCTCCGGTCTGTTTGAGATCTTTCTCGGCGCGGAGGAAATCCTGCGGCTCGATCCCGAAACCGGGCGGCAGACCGCGGACGCGCTCGGAAAGCTCCCGCCCTACCGGATCGGGAAGCACGGGCAGCTCATGGAATGGCAGGAGGACTACGACGAGCCCGAGCCCGGGCACCGTCATATCTCCCACGCGTTCCCGCTCTATCCCGGCTGGCAGATCGGGGATCATACGCCGGAGCTGCGCGACGCGCTGCGGGTGACGCTCGACCGCCGCCTCGCGCACGGCGGCGGACACACCGGCTGGAGCGCGGCGTGGCTGCTCTGTCTCTTCGCCCGCCTGAAGGACGGGGAGCGGTTTGCCGGTATGATGAAAAAACTGCTGCTTTCCTCGACGAATGAGAATCTGTTCGACAGTCATCCGCCCTTCCAGATCGACGGCAACTTCGGCGGGACCGCGGCGATCGCGGAGGCACTGCTCCAAAGTCACGCGGGTGTGATCGACGTCCTGCCCGCCCTGCCCGAGGGGCTCGGGACGGACGGCGGCTCGTTCGACGGGCTGCGCGCGAGAGGCGGGATCACCGTTGGCGCCGAATGGAAGGACCGCCGGGTGACGCGGGTCACGCTCCTTGCTTCGGAAAGCGGCGTGTGCCGCGTCCGCGCCAACGGAGAGGAGCGTGAGGTCACGCTCACGGCGGGGAAGACTGCGGAATTAACGTTCTGAAAAACTTACGGACCGGAAACCGGTTAAAACAATACGGAAAGGTTGCTTCCGACAGAACAAAGACGTACGGAAGCAGGGAAGGAACAAAGGCATGGAACTCAAAGGCAAAAAAGTGAATTTTCTCGGGGACAGCATCACCGAGGGGGCAGGCGCGAGCGGGCCCGCGCATTTCTTCGTGAACGTCTTCGGTCAGAAGACGGGCGCCGTCGTCCGCAACTACGGCATCGGCGGGACGCGCATCGCGCGCAAAAAGGCGCCGAGCGCCAGCGCGCGCTGGGACCTCTGCTTCCTTGACCGCGTGGAGACGATGGATCCCGACGCGGATATCGTCGTGATCTTCGGCGGGACGAACGACTTCGGCCACGGGGACGCGCCGCTCGGCACGTTTGAGGATACCGACGAATATACCTTCTGCGGGGCGATGAAGTCCCTGCTGGAACGGACGATCAACCGCTATCCCGACGCGCTCATCGTTGTGATGACGCCGCTCCACCGTCTTTCCGAGGCCTCGACCGTCAACGAGATCGGTCTGCCCTGCGAGCCGCTGGAAACCTTCGTCCGGACGGAGAAGGAGATCGCCGCGCATTACGGCATTCCGGTGCTTGATCTCTGGAGCGTTTCCGGGATCCAGCCGCTCGTCCCGATCATGAAGGAGCGCTATACCGCCGACGGGCTGCATCCCAACGACCGCGGCGCGGAGCGCGTTGCCGACCGGCTGATCGGCTTTTTGAACACGTTGGAATAAAACAGAAAAGGAGAACTGAATGAAAAAGCTTATCCAGATGACCTGCCTTGCGCTCGCGCTGCTTGCGGCGGCGGGGCTGACTGGCTGCGGCGGGAAGCCCGGAACGCCGGGCACCGAAACGGATCCTCCGCAGGAACACGAAACGGAAGCAGAAACGAAGCCGCAGGAGGAAAAAACCGTGCTGACACCCGATGACCTGATGAAAAAATACTCCGTTGCCGTGAATAAGGCGGCGGTCCGGCCGAAATCGATCCGTACTCTCGCGATCCCCTCCGCGTTCTCCGAGCGGCTGATGCTCGGGACCCTGCAGGGGCTCCTCGCCAACTGCTCCGAGACGCAGATCGTCTTTCAGGCGGGCTGCATCGACTACTACCGCGACTACGTCAAGAAGAACTACGGCGTGAAGTTCGTCAGCGGCGGCGACGCGTGGAGCACGCTGGAATCGCTCAAGAGCAAGATCGACGGGTATATCCTCTGCGACGACGGGACGGGTGAGTCCGTTGACGTGGCGATCTCGCTTGCCGGGGTCCTGAAGGGCATCGCGGTGCAGAAATGCGACGAGAGCAAGGTCAAAAAGATGGGTCTGACCTGCCTCCTCGACGTGTGCGGCAAGGACGACGCGTGGCTGCGCGGCAGCGAATACTTTGACAGGCTGAATAAGAAGATCGCCGTGGAGCAGCCGACCGATATGGCGCCCAAGCTCGTTGACTACGCCGTGATGTCGGGTGCGTATTTCTCCTTCTATAACGGACACGAGGAAGAAGAGCACGCGCGGAAATACGATTTTCTGGAGGACGACGCGATCGTCTTCGGCTACAACAATACCCTCGGCGAGATCCAGACGGTCCGCAGCTTCGGCTCGATCAACGTCTCGATGATCCCCTCCGACCACGCGTACAACCTCTCGGTCCTTTCCTCCTTCTGCAAGGAGACCGCCGTGCAGAAGACGTACGCTTCCACGGGGCAGAACGCCGAAAAGGTCCACACCGTGACCTTCATCCTCTCGGACGGCGACAATATGCAGTGGCTGACGAACGACTTCATCACGTCGAACCGCTGGTACAACTCCCCCCTGCGCGGACAGTTCGAGATGGGCTGGGGCCTCCCCGCGACGGCGATCGATTTGACCGCGCCCATCGTGGATTATCTGTACGATACGATGACCCCGTCGGATGAATTCATCATGGAGCTTTCGGGGCTCGGCTACACCTTCCCGTCCCGCTGGAACGACCTCGCGCTGACCGAGATGGCGGGAACGCTTGCCGATTACATGAAGCGCTCCGGCATGAAATACGCCGAGATCCTCGACGATCACGGCTTCGACAAGAATATCCTTTCCGCCTTTACCTATCAGGACGGCATCGACGGCCTGTTCTACATCGACTACGGCAACTACGCGGAATATAAGGGAGAGATCCTGTGGGCGGACGGCAAGCCGATCGTCTCCGCAAGGTACCGCCTCTGGAACGGACTGGGGGACGGCACGATCGAAAACGTCGCGGCGGGCATCAACGCGGGCTCCCGCGATCCCTCCTCCGTCGACGCGTACTCCTTCGTCATCGTTCACGCCTGGTCGGGCGCGGACGATAACGGCACGCAGATCAGCGGCGGAAGTTCGCTGCGCGCGATCCAGGAGGTCATCGACCGCCTCGACGCTGACGTCGATATCGTCACTCCCTCCGAATTCATGGACCGCATCGTCCGGAACCTCGGGAAATAAGACATGGCGGAAGAGACGACCATACCGTCCGTCCGTGACGGAAACGACCTGAGATCCATATCAAAATACCGCGGTGCCCTGATGGGCATCGCGGCGCTCTGGATCTATTTCTTTCATCTTTGGACGCCGCTTCTGCAGGACGTGGAGGCGGTCGCGGGGATCGAAAGGTTCCTCAAGCGCGCGGGGTTCTGCGGCGTGGATATCTTCCTCCTGCTTTCCGGGATCGGGCTGACTTACGCGATCGGGAAATCGGGGCTGCTCACCTTCTATTACCGGCGCGTCCGGCGGCTGATCGTTCCCGTCCTCGCGATCGGTATCATCCGCGCGGTCGACGAAGCGTGGACGGCGTCGACCTTTTGGAAAAACGTTTCCGGCTGGAACTTCTGGTTCAAGTCAATGTACTCCTTTGTGTGGTTCGTGCCCGCCATCGTGACCCTCTATCTGCTTTTTCCGCTTCTCTGGAAGGCGATGACCGCCGCGCGGCACAAGCTGCTCTTTCTGTTCGGAGCGGTCGAGGTCTGGCTGCTCCTCTCCCTCGTGCTGGAGGGGACGCTGCGGTCCGATCTGTACGGGTTCACCAACCGGCTCCCGGTCTTCATGGTCGGTGTGTTCCTCGGCTGGGCGATCAAAAACAAAAAGATCGTTTACGGGGTGTCCGGGCGGCTCTTCCTGCTTGCGACCGGGGTCCTCGGCGTCTATCTTTCCTATCAGAGCAATATGAAGGGGATGCGGATCCTCGTGCCGACCTCTAACTGCTGTATCCCGAATCTTCTGATGTCGGTCTCAGTCTGCGGCCTCTTCTCCGATCTTTTCGCGCTGATCGACAGGACGAGGGCGGGACGGGCGGTCCAGAAGGTGACCCTCGGCATTCTCGCTTTCTACGGTTCGTTCAGCCTTGAGTTCTACTGCCTGCAGGAATGGCTCGGCGGCAAGCTGAAAACGTGGCTGCCCGCCGCGCTGACCTCGAAGGCGTGGATCTCGAACGTCTCGATCTTCCTTGTCGTCACCGCCGCCGCGTATCTCCTCCATCTGCTGTCGGAAGGCGTCTTCGGCGCGGCGGAATTGCTTTTCAAGCCGAAAAAAGGAGAAAGGGAAGCATGAAACGCTCCTTTTCCATCTGGGCGGAGGGCGACGCTGCCCTCCTTGACGAAAACGGCACTGTCCTTGCGTCCCTCCCTGCGTTGAAGCAGGGGGAGACCGCGAAGGTCACGATCACGCTGACCGCGGGCACGCACACGCTTCGTGCGTCTGCGGAAGGAAAGGAGTTCGGCGGAAGTTTTTCCGTCGTAACGGAATAAAATGAACAAAATAATGATTTTACCGAGGAGAATATGAAATGAAAAGAGTGATCCGATTCTTTATCTGTTTCATTTTAGTAATAGGCGTTTTCTGTGCGTTCCCATATGGAGTAATCGCCGCAAACCAGACATATCAGGATGTTGAGCTGACAATCGGACAAGTTCTGCACAGCAGCAGCTTTATCAAGTTGTCCGAGAAAACCTGCATTTGTTATTATTCTTCCGCAAAGGAAGAAAAAGCGACCGAGATGTTCGTATACGAAGCAGGCAGAGATCCTGCCGTTAAAATTTTTTGGGATACGTTTGATTGGGTCGTTCTTGAAAACGCAATTGAGGACGGAATACGCTATATAGGCTTATTTCCGTATGTAAACGACGGTGTGGGCGGCGTTGAAACAGTCGGATTAGCCACCGACGAGACCGTGCTCGGCGGAAGCTGGATGGATTTCAAGGATTGCGGAGGAAAAACAAGGACTATAAGATATTTCAAAGAAGGCGAAGCCGAGCCTTTCCATACGCAAACATCCAAAGACCGATATATGCAAGTGTTGAAAAGAACACAGACCGCTTCTTTCGCTGCACTCGACTATAGTGTTTCCTACTGGCGCGTCAAAAACGTAGATTCGGGTGCCGGCACCGTTGATCTTGTTGCCGGGAAAGATATCGGTCTTGCAAATATGGTCAAAGCAAACGAAATGTATCGCACTCAGATCATTCCCGCAGGAACGCTCATAGATTTTTCCGCTGCCAGATACGTCTCCCTCCATTTTTATTCCTCCGAATATATGTATGACAAGGGAAAAGAGTTCTATTGCTTTGATTATTACGATAAAAAAGCCGGAGAAGAATGGTATCACATCGCCGGTCAGGATTATGCTTATACTGCGTATCAAGTAATGTCGGCAAACATTCACCACATTCACCTTGTTGCTCTTGACGGATATTTTGAAATGCCTGATGAATCAGTCGTTTACGGAAACGATCTGAAAACGGGTGACGTTGTTTACAACGGTTCCGTATTATCATTCGGTTCAAGCACAGTCAATTATCGTTCTTCCGACGGAACGCTCCTTTCAAGCGTCGGCATTTCAAGCTCCGACGGCATTACGATCGCAAACCCCGACGGTTTCACCGCCGGCTCATGGGTGGTGTCGGCGATCGACTCGCACAGTATTGATCTCACGGCGCTTGACTTCCTTGCGGAAGGTCTTCTCATTCCGTCAGATGAAAATCAGGACAAGAATTATTACAGCGGTGCTTGCATGACTATCGACGGAAAAAAGTATTACTATTACGACGCGCTTTCCGTTGCCATAGTTGATGCAAAAGTAAATACTTCTCTGACTTTGAAAGACTTGATCGGAGAAGAAAACAAGCTGAATGATGACCTTGATTGCGACAGAGTCCTTCTTCTCAAAAACGTTGAAAAAATAGATGCCAATATAGGCGCAATAAAGGGCGTAAGAAAGGGGATCCTGATTGATTTCAACGGGCACAGTGCTTCAAGCGTTTACATAGGCACTATTTCGACCAACGAAGCGCTCGTATTTACGAACTCAAGGGAACAGAAATCGTTTATCACCGGGGCCGATGCCATTATCGACAACAACAAAAAAGAAAAGCGCACCGGCACCGTCATTTTCAATAATCTCAACATCGCTTCCAAAATCCATCCGGCAATGCACAAAATATACCTTCTGAACGGCGAATATTTTCTGAATTCGGCAACCGTTATGGATAAAGAATGCGATAACAGCATCATTAAAGACAACGAAAATTGCCCTCTTTACAAGTTCTATGAAAATTATCCGTATTGGACCTGCAGCGTCACGCCTGCCGATCCTTCCGCCGACTACCCGAACGGAAAGGAAGTTGAAAGAAACGGAAAGATTTACTATTTCTATTCCGATATGGCGCAAGCGAACAGCGAAGCAAGAGGCGATGACGTGATCAATCCCGGCAACGCAATACCGTCCCCAAAACCAACGATCGGCAAGGGCGGTGCTGCGGATGACGACATCGGCCGCAATACGCTGACACCAAAACACATTATTACGATTGTAATTGTCGTCGTTGTGGCGGCGGGAGCGGCAACAGGTATCATTCTGTTCAAAAGAAGAAGTAAAACCAAAAAACACGAATGAACTCCCGAATCTGTTCTGCACGGATAGTTCAGAGGAAGATGCGAATGAAACGGTTTTTGGGGCGCTCTCTTCTTTCCGCGCTTCTTGTCTTTTCCCTCTCCGCCTGCGGCGGGGCAGGGGACCCAAACGAAACGGCTCCGGATGAAACCGTATCAGAAACGAAGGAGGAAACGACCGTGGCAACCGAACCCCCGATCCTGCGCTCCGGCGTCACCTATACCGCGACGGCGGAAAAACTCTTTACCTTCCATTCGTCCGATCCCCAATACTATACCGTGCAGGGCGGATATTTCGACGGCACGTCCTATTACGTCGCCGTGATCCGCCGTGACGCGGAGGGACATGAGAAGGTCCGCATCCTTGAGCTGGACGAGTGGGGCGACGTGCTCCGCGAGAGCGATCCGCTCCTCCTCGATCACGCGAACAATATTTCCTTCGTGCCGAAGCGGAACGCGCTCCTCGTGACGCACTGTCAGGCGCCCGAAGGGCACAACGCGCGCTATTCCCTCGTCGATCCGGAGACCTTTGAGATCCTGGAGACCGAAGACCTGGAATATCCCTTCTTCGCGATGGCGTACTGCCCGGAAAACGACCGGTTTGCCTCGGGCGAATGGGCCGGACAGACGCTTGACGTCTGGGACGGCGAAATGACCCCGATCCTTCACCTCGACGTCGAGTATCCCGGCAGCCTTTCGCAGGGGGTCTGCGCGAAGGCGGAGGGCATCTGGTTCGTCCGTTCCTCGCAGAACGGTTACCCCGCCGAGATCCGCGTTTACGACTGGGATCTGAACCTGATCCACGAGATTCCGATCGCGCTGACCGGCAATATCGAGCCGGAAAGCATCAATATCGTGGACGGCGAGGTCTACGTCATCGGCACCGACTGGCAGAAGCGCGTCGGCACGGCGTTCCTGATCGGTTTCGTACCGGAAGAGGGCTGAACGGGATCCGGAAAGAGGTATCATGAAAAAACTGTCATAAACGAAATTGAAATGCATCATTCTGGATGATGGTCTGCAACGTGCAGCTTCGGCTCAAAGATCTGAATGAGGAAGAGCAGGGCGAAGAGGTAACGGACGCTTCCGGTCGGTGAAACCCGCTTTGCCGCCAATAGCAAATACCCGCCGAAGAGGAATACGGATTCCTTTTCGGCGGGTATCTTTGTCCCGTAACGGATGGAAGATCAGAACTTGTGGTTTTCCTCGATGGCGTTGTCGCCGAAGACGAGGTTGCTCTTGTTGTTTCCGTCGGTCAGCGCCTCGGCACCGCTCTGGATCACGTTGCCCGTGACGACGACGTTGCTCTTCGCGGGAGCCTTTACGTTGACGGCTGCGGTACGGCAGACGATGGTGTTGCCGGTGAAGGTGACGTTGGCGCCGCCGGAGATCTCGACCGCGGGGAAGGCGCCGCCCTCAAAGTCGCGGAGGATGTTGCAGCCGGAAACGGTGACCATTCTGCCGCCCTCGATGTTCAGCGTGCGTTCGCCGTTCGACTTCATTTCGCAGCCGGTGACGGTAATGAGCGCCTCGGTGTTCTCCTTGAGGATATGAACGCCCATGTGATGCGTCCAGTAGGTACCGCCGATGATGGTCAGATGGTGCGCGCCCGCGCCCACTTCAAAGCCGATCGAGGTGTAGTCGACCGAGCAGTTGGTGAAGGAGCCCCAGCAGGTCCCGGTCGGGGTCTTGATGATCTTGAAGCCGACCTGCGCGTTGAACGCGAAGAGGTTGACGCAGCGGATATCGTCGTTGTGCCCGAATTCAAAGGCGACGGGGCAGGAATGCTCCATGTCGTTGTTCCAGACCTCGACGTTGTTGACCTGCGGGACGTCGTAGGTGCCCGCGACGTGAACGCCGATCTTGCCCGCCTGAACGATGAAGATGTTGTTGATGAAGCATCTGCCCGCGTTCGAGTTATCGTCGGTCATGATGCCGATGTAGGGATTGCGGATCGTCAGGTCGGAGACTCTGCCGCCCGTGCCGGTGATCATGACCGTCGCGGTCGATTCCAGTTCCGGTACGGACTTATTGCCGCTGCACTGGATATACAAACCGGATACCGAGCCCGATTTGACGTTGAAGAGCGGTGCGGTCATATCGCCCTGGATGATGCAGGGCAGGTCGGTGCTGTCCGCGGTCCACGCGCCGGTATCGTAACCGTAGAGGGTCACGGATTCGAGCACCAGCTCGTCGGTGATGAGATAGTTCCCGGCGGGAACGTAGACGGGAAGACCGTCCGCGGCTGCCGCCTTGATCGCCTTCTTGAAAGCAGCGGTATCGTCGGTGGTCTTATCGCCCTTCGCGCCGTAATCGACGACGTTGTGGTTCTGCGCGGCGGCTTCCGTCTTTTCACCGGAAACGACCTCGCCGTAGTTGAAGTACATGGAGAGGAAGCGGTCGACCGCCTCCATGATGGAGGTGTCGTCGCCCATCAGGACGATCTTTTTGCCGTTCGCGTTCATGGAGTACGCGCCGGCGGCGAGGAGCGCTTTTGCGTCCTTGGATTCCTGGCGGTTGGTCTCACCGACGAGGATCTCGAGACGTTCGGAATTGTCCACCTTGACGCCGTCGAGGTCGGTCACAAAGGGGATCTCGAAGCCGATCGCGGCCTTCAGACCGCGGGAAAGCTTCTGGCAGGCAGAGATGACAGTCTTGGAAGTGGTATCCGGCCGCACCAGCGTATATTCGGTGATGTGGGAGCGGATGTGCGCCAGATCGTAAGGATCGTTTTCCGGTCCGGCAGGGGTGTTGCCTTTGTTGCAGGAAACCGCCGTCAGGACGCACGCCGCGGTCATGACCGCGCCGAGCGCGAGACTGATGATTTTTTTGGCAGACATAATGATTCTCCTATCTGTATTGGGATTCATCCTATTATAACAGACATATGGCAGGAATGCAAGCGCTTTTTTTCCTATTTCGGAAAAACGTCGGAAAAGGGGGAAAAGCCGACGCCGTTTTTGTTGACTTTTTCGCTCCGTACTGCTATAATTGGAGGGAGAACACCCCCGGGGCGTTTTGGACCGTACCGTTCCGGCGTCCCGAACCCATAGACGATCCGAAGACATTCAGAAGAAAGGACGCTTTCGCCGTGCGGAAGCGATGAGAAACAATGATAAAAGACGGCAAGATCCTCGTCGGCGTCGGTGCCGGAGGAAAAGAAGCGTTTATCCTGCCCGCGATGGCGAACCGCCACGGGCTGATCGCCGGGGCGACCGGGACCGGAAAGACCGTGACGCTCAAGGTCATGGCGGAGTCCTTCTCCGACCTCGGCGTACCGGTGTTCCTCGCGGACATCAAGGGGGACCTCGGCGGCTGCGTGCGCCCCGGGGAGCCGACCGACGCGATCGGAAAACGGCTGGAGGGCATGGGGATCGATCCCGCGTCCTTCTCCTATCATTCGTTCCCCGTCCGGTTTTTCGACGTGTACGGCAAGGCGGGACATCCGGTCCGCACCACGGTCAGCGAGATGGGGGCGGAGCTCCTCTCCCGTCTGCTCGGTCTGACGGAGGTGCAGGAGGGCGTGCTCTCGATCGTCTTCCGCGTTGCGGACGACAAAAAGTGGCTGCTGACCGACCTCAAGGATCTGCGCTCGATGGTCGCCTACGTGAGCGAACACGCGCCGGAGCTGCTGAACGAGTACGGCAACGTCTCACGGCAGTCCGCGGGTGCGATCCAGCGCGCGCTCCTCAAACTGGAGGACGCGGGCGGAGGGCTCTTCTTCGGGGAGCCGGAGATCTGCATCTCCGACTGGATGCAGTGCGATCCCGACGGAAGGGGCTATATCAATATCCTCCACTGTGAGCGGCTGTATCAGTCGCCGCTCCTCTACTCGACCTTTATGCTCTGGCTGCTTGCCGAACTGTTCGAGGAGCTGCCCGAGGTCGGCGACCCGGAAAAGCCGCGGCTCGTTTTCTTCTTCGACGAGGCGCATCTGCTCTTCAAGGACGCGCCGAAGGCGCTGAAGGACAAGGTGGAGCAGGTGGTCAAGCTGATCCGCTCCAAGGGGGTCGGCGTCTATTTCATCACCCAGCAGCCCTCCGATCTGCCCGATCCGGTCCTCGCACAGCTCGGCAACCGCGTGCAGCACGCGCTCCGCGCTTACACGCCTGCCGAACAGAAGGCGATCCGCACGGCGGCGCAGACCTTCCGCGCCAACCCGGATTTCAAAACGGAGGACGTGCTGACCGAGCTCGGCACCGGGGAAGCGCTGGTCAGCTTCCTTGACGAAAAGGGAAGACCCACGGTGGTCGAGCGGGCGACGGTCCTGCCGCCGCAGTCGCAGATGGGGACGATCGACGACGAGCGCAGACGCGCGGAGATCGAGGCCTCCGATCTGTACGGCAAGTACGAGACGGCGGTCGACAACGAGTCCGCCTACGAGATCATCAACGCCGACCGGGTGAAGGAAGAAAAGGAAACCGAAGAGAAAAAGGCGGCGGAAGAAAAACAGAAGGAAAAGGAAGCAAAGGAAAAAGAAAAGGAAAAGGAGAAAAAAGAGAAGGAAAAGAAAAAAGCCGCAAAAAAGAAATCCTCTCTTCTCTCCAAAGCCGCTTCCTCTACCGCGACCGCAGTGGGACGCGAATTCGGAAAAGCGATCGTCCGGGGAGTCCTCGGGATCCTGAAAAAATAAACTCTCAATCCTGAAAAAACATAAAGGAGAACAAACGTATGAGAACCATTGATTTGTGTGGGATCTGGAAGATCAAGGGAGCGACGTCCGACCGCGGAGGCATGGCGGACTGGCCGCGCGAAACGCACTGGATGCCGACCTACGACGCGAAGGTGCCGGGCTCCGTGCAGGAGGCGCTGGAATTCCTGACCGGGGACGTCCATCTCGGACATAACGTCTATAACGCCCGCTTCATCGAGGAGCAGTGGTGGCTGTACTCCCGTACCTTCACTTTGCCGGAGGACGCGCTGACGGACGGGAACCGGGTCCGCCTCGTTTTCGAGGGGCTCGACCTGAACGCGGTGATCTGGGTCAACGGCAGAGAGGTCGGCAGACACGCGAACTTCTACGTTCCCTGCCGCGTTGACGTGACCGACGCCGTGCATCCCGGTGAAAACCGGATCGACGTCCGGCTGGAGAGCGGCATCTATACCCACTACAATAAAGAGACCGAAAAGTTCATCTGCGCCGAGACCGGAAAGCAGCTGCGCCGGATGTATATGCGCAAGCCGCAGTCCGCCTTTGAATGGGACTGGTCGCCGCGTCTTCTGAACGTCGGCATCTTCAAGCCCTGCCGCGTCGAGATCGCGCCCTTCTTCGTCAACGAAGCGTCGGTCTTCCACGACCTGAACGACGATTATTCCGAGGCTTCCGTCCGCGTCAGACAGTTCCTTTCCGTCCCCGGGACGAAGAACGTACGCGTGGAAGCGAGGATCGCCGAGACCGGAGAGGGCGGCGTCTTTGCCGGTGCGGTCAGCGGGAACGCTTGCGCACCGATCGCCTTCCGGATGGCAAAGCCGAAGCTCTGGCAGCCGAGAAATCACGGCGAGCCCTTCCGTTATTCCCTCGTCCTTACGGTCACCGACGCGGATACCGGCGCCGTCATTTCCGAGACGGTCAGAAAGGTCGGGCTCCGCAAGGTCGAGATCGACCAGTCCGTCCGTCCCGCGGGCGGCAGATATTTCCGCCTGATCATCAACGGCAATATGCTCTTTGCCAAGGGCGGCAACATGATCCCCGCCGACATCATCTTCTCCAAGCTGGACCGCGCCGCTTACGAGACGATCATCGACCGCGCCTTTGAGGACAACTTCAACGCCCTGCGCGTCTGGGGCGGCGGCGTGTACGAGAGCGACGACTTCTACGATCTCTGCGACGAGAAGGGTATGATCGTCTGGCAGGATCTGGTCGGCGCCTGCTCGACCTATCCCGCGTTCGAGCGCGCGTTCTTCGACAATTACCGCAGTGAGGTGATCTATGAGCTGCGCCGTCTCTCGATGTATGCCTCCCTCGTCATCTACGCCGGCAACAACGAGATCGACCAGATGATGGTCAACGTCGGCATCCAGCATTTCTATACCGACGCTTCTCTCTACTATTTCACGGTGCCGCTTCTCCTCCACGACGAGGGCGACAACCACTACTATCAGCCCTCCAGCCCCTATTCACCCGACGGCATCAATCCCTGCGATTTCAGCGTCGGCGACCAGCACCCGTGGGCGATCGGTTTCTCGGACCGCGACTACTTCAAGTACCGCACCTTCGACTGCCGGTTCCCGAACGAGGGCGGGATCCTCGGCCCGACCAGCCTCCCGAACATGAAGGCGGCGCTCTCCGAGGGACAGGAATATCTCCATTCCTTCGATTTCAAGGTCCACGACAACTCGATCGCCGACCGTGACTGCAACGCGCCCGAGCGGCTTCTGATCGAAAAGCTCGGCATGGAGATCGGCATCCACGGGATGTCGCTCGAGGACTACGTCTATTACGGCGGCTTCCTGCAGGGCGAGGGTCTGACCGAGTACATCCTGAACTTCCGTACCCGGATGTGCGACACGACCTGCTCCGCGATCTTCTGGATGTACAACGACTGCTGGCCCGCGACCCGTTCGTGGACGACCGTCGACTATCTGCGCAACCGTACGCCGTCGTTCTGGCCGGTCAAGCGTTCCTTCGCGCCGGTGACCGTCAATATCGTGAAGACCGCCGGCGGATATGAGGTCTGGGGCGTCAACGAATACCTGACGGAAAAGCCCGCGCACCTCGTTTACGGCGCCGGGGATCCCGACGGAGGGAACGTCTCTCTCACCGAGACCGATCTCGTTCTCCCGGCGAACACCTCCGCCTGCCTCGCAAGGTTCACCGCCGCGGACGGACAGATCCCGTTTGCCGAGCTGAAGGCAGAGGGTGAGCCGATCGCGCGCCGCCGCTACGTCGAAAAGGGCTACCACACACTCGGTCTGAAAAAGTGCG
The DNA here is from genome assembly GCA_045617585.1 of Eubacteriales bacterium. Classification (GTDB taxonomy): domain Bacteria; phylum Bacillota; class Clostridia; order Oscillospirales; family CAG-272; genus CAKRZE01. The sequence continues at coordinate 1,388 of JAZLIW010000183.1, read as the reverse complement.
GGATCCGCGTCGAAAAGAACGGAGACACCGCGACCTATACCGCCGACTCCTTCGTCTTCGGCGTCTGCCTCGACCTGAACGGCGAGGACGGCGGGCTCTCGGACAACTATTTCGACCTCTATCCGGGCAGACCCTATACCGTGAAGCTCGGCAAGCAGTCGGGTGACGTGCTCTATTCCTATATGGGCTGAAATAGTACTTGACAAAAAGCAAGGCGGATGCTATAATACCAACGTAATTGCAGGCGTTGAAGGAACGTGAGTAAGGGATACGGACCGTTCAGAGACGGAGTGCCATGGGCTGGAAGCACTCCGGGGACCGACCCCCGAAGGTTCAGTTCCGGAGCCTCCCGGTGAAAAGCGGAAGCGGTAAACCGGGCGCTGTGCCGCGGCGGAACGCACGAAAGAGCAGGGCAGGGGTGCCCTGAAATAGGGTGGTACCGCGAGCAGAATCGTCCCTATCCCGGACGGTTCTGCTTTTTTGTTCCGAATCAAATCAAAAAGGAGTTATCTAATGAAGGAAAAACTGGAAAAGCTCCTTGCCGAAGCCGAGAACGCGATCGGCTCCTGCAAGAGCGAAAACGAGCTTCAGATCGTCAAGAACGGGCTCCTCGGCAAGACCGGCTCGGTCACCGCGCTGCTGAAGGAGATTCCCACGCTCCCGATGGAGCAGCGTGCCGAAATGGGCAAGATGGTCAATCAGGTCAAGAACGAGCTCTCCGCGCGGATCGACGCGCGCCGGGAGGAACTGAAGCTCAAGGGCTCCGAGGTCTCCCCGGACTTTGACGTCACCGTCCCCGGCACCGTTCCGTTCAAGGGCGGTCTGCATCCGATCACGCAGATGTGCTACGACCTGAACGACGCCTTCCGTTCGATGGGCTTTGAGGTCTTTCAGGAGGACGATATCACGAGCGAGCTGTACGGCTTCGACAAGCTGAACTTCCCGCCCAACCATCCCGCCCGTGAGAGCATGGATACCTACTGGCTCGAAGGGCACGACAAGGGAACGGCGGCGGAAAAGCTCTGCCTCCGCCCGCATCTGACCGGCGGCAGCGTCCGCTATCTGCAGACGCACAAGCCTCCCTACCGTTTCGTGTATCCCGGTCCCGTTTACCGCAACGAGACGACCGACGCGCGCCACGAGAGAGCATTCTTCCAGTACGAGGCGCTGATCGTGGACAAGGAGTTCACCTTCTCCGCGGGCAAGGTCATGATCAAGAGCATCCTCTCCAAGGTCTTCGGACGCGACGTCCCGGTCCGTATGAGAGCGGGCTTCTTCCCCTTCGTCGAGCCCGGATTTGAAATTGATATGGGCTGTCTCGTCTGCGGCGGCAAGGGCTGCTCGGTCTGCAAGCACGTCGGCTGGATCGAGGTCATGCCGGGCGGCAC
>JAZLIW010000182.1:0-9882 GCA_045617585.1 Eubacteriales bacterium | reverse complement strand
GCCTTGACGGTGGCGCGGCAGTTGAACTTGTCCGCGTCCATATCGTGCGTGAAGCGGTTGAAGACGACCATATCGGTGTAGCGGTACTGGAGCGCCATCATCGGCTTCATGTTGTTCAGGTAGAGCTTGAAGGTCGAGGCGTCGACCGTCGTCATGATCTCCGCGATGCCGTAGCCCTTCGGGTAGTCGATATCGAGGAAGGCGTCGCCCTTCCACATTCCGTTGTATTCGACGATGACGTAATCGGGCTTGAATTCCTTTTCGATCTTACGGAAAAGGGTCGCGTTGAACTGCTCCTCGTCGTCGATCACCTTGAAATGGACGTTTTTTGCGGCGAGGGCGGTGACGTCGTATTCCTCTTCCCCTTCCTCGCAGAGGAGGATGAGGATCTTTCTGCCGTTGACCAGCTCCGGGTTCTCAAGCAGGGTCCTGACCATCGAGGTCTTGCCGCTGTCGAGCATTCCGGTGAAGAAAAAGATCGGGACTTCTCTCATGTCGTGACCTGTTCTTTCCGGCTCAGTGCAGCCCGAAGAGGACTTCCAGCTTTTCTTCGTCCAGCCCGCTGCCGATGACGCAGAGACGTCCGGTGTAGTCGGGAGCGCCGCGGCGGATCTCGTATTCGCCGGGCGTCAGGTCGAAGTGGAGCCACGTCCCGTCGGTGCAGGGCACGATGCCCTTCGCACGCAGGATCGCGCCGCAGGTGTTCTCCTCGGCGGCAAGGACCTTCAGCGCGGCGTCAAGATCGCTCTCGGCGAACTTGTGCGGCGTCTCGATGCCCCAGCTGACGAAGACCTCGTCCGCGTCGTGCCCGTGGTGATGATGGTGATGGTGGTGATGATGCTCATGTTCGCCGTCATCGCCGCTGTCGTGATGATGATGGCATTCGCATTCGGGATCGTCGCACTCGTCATCGTCATCGCCGTCGTGGTGGTGATGATGGTGGTGATGGTGTTGTTGGTGGTGATCATCGTCGTCGTGATGATGATGGCATTCGCACTCGGGATCGTCGCACTCGTCGCCGTCATCGTCGTGGTGGTGATGATGGTGGTGGTGATGCTCGTGTTCGTCGTCGTCATCGTCATGATGATGATGGCACTCGCATTCGGGATCGTCGCACTCATCGTCATCGTCATCATCGTCGTCTTGGTGATGGCGGCGCGCTTCCTTCGCCTCTTCCATCAGGTTGGCGAGCATATCGCTGTCGTGTTCCATCGCGGCGAGGATATCCTTCGCGCTCAGGTCGTCCCACGGGGTCGTGATGATGATCGCGTCCTTGTTGTGCTCGCGGATCAGCGCAACGGTCTCTTCCAGCTTCGCGTCGTTCATCTTCTGCGTGCGGGAGAGAACGACGGTGTGCGCGTTCTCGATCTGGTCGTTGAAGAACTCACCGAAGTTCTTCATATACATTTTGCACTTGGTGCCGTCGGCGACCGCGGTGAAGGAGTTGAGCTTCACGTCCTCGAGATCGACCGATTCGACGGCGCGGATGATGTCGGAGAGCTTGCCGACGCCGGAGGGCTCGATCACGATGCGGTCGGGGGTCAGGTCCTCGACGACCTTGGTCAGCGCCTTCTTGAAGTCACCGACGAGAGAGCAGCAGATGCAGCCGGAGTTGATCTCGCTGATCTCGATCCCGGCGTCCTTCAGGAAGCCGCCGTCGATGCCGATCTCGCCGAATTCGTTTTCGACCAGAACGACCTTTTCGCCCGAGAAGCACCCGGCAATGAGCTTTTTGATCAGCGTGGTTTTGCCCGCGCCGAGGAAGCCCGAGATGATATCGATTTTCGTCATGTTGAAATTCCTTCCTTCTTTGGATGGGTTGTTTTTTTCCATACATAGTCATTATAGCGCGGTCGGGCGGAAAATACAAGGGCTTTCCGTTTTTTTCGGAAAAATACAGAAAAATTCAAATTTTTTCCGTATCTGTGTCACAAAGCGGAAGAAACCGGGGTCTATACTGATAGAGGGAAAGGAGGAATGGCCTTTGGAAGACAATCAGATCCTTGATTTGTATTTTTCCCGGGACGAGAATGCGATCGCCGAAACGAAAGGGAAGTACGGCGCCCATCTTCTGACGATAAGCGAAAACATCCTGAAGGACCGCGGCGAGGCGGAGGAGTGTGAAAACGACACCTATCTGCGCGCGTGGAACAGCATCCCGCCGACGCGCCCGCTGAACTTTTTCGCGTGGCTGATCCGCGTCGCGAGGAACCTTTCCCTGAAACGGCTTGAGGTCAAAAAGCGCGCCAGGCACAACGCCGTCCTCGTGGAGCTGTCCGAAGAGCTCGCGGACTGTCTCACCGACCCGAACGGTACTGTGGAAACCGCCGCGGAAGGACGCGAGGTCGAGCGGCTGATCGACGGCTGGCTCGATTCGCAGGATGAAATGAAGCGATTTATTTTCATGCGGCGCTATTTTTACGGGGACGATATTCCCGATATCGCCCGCTGCGCCGGAAAAACGCAGGCGGCGGTCCGTCAGATCCTCTGCCGGATGCGCGGAGAGATCAAAGAAATGCTGAATGAGAATGGGGTCGAAGTGAAATGAAGGAGATCAACGAAAGCGGCTACGCGCTTTTCAAAAGGCTCGGGAATCTTTCCGATGCCCATATCACCGAGGCGAGCGTCTGCCCCGAAAGGAAGGGACTGCCTGCCTTCTGGAAATCGTTTGCCGGGATCGCCGGGCTCGCGGCGGCGCTTGCGCTCGTCCTCGGTCTGACGCTGCTCGTCAGCCCGCCGAAGATCGATCCGCACGCGGGCAGCGAAACGGCGGAAAGCGAGTCGGAAAACGCCCCCGGCACGTGGAGCGGTGAGACCGAACCGGACCCCGAAGAGGAGTACGCCTGCTGGTTTCTGTACCGCGGTCACAAGGCGGTGACCGAGACCGGGCTGTGGTGTATCTCTGAGTACTTCGACGATCCGGATAAGCCCGGGTTGGATGGCGACGGTCCGGGACTGTCTTTCAAACTTACGGAAATGGAAGACGCGCCCACGATTTGGTACGATATTGACGGAACCGACAAGATCACGTATTACGAGGCGGGCGTGGAGACCGAAAAAGCGTTTCGCCTGTGGGATTCGGACGGCTTTTCTACGCTTGATTTCGGCACCGACCTCTATGCCTATCTGAAAGAGCATCCCGGAGCCTATTATCTCTCCTGCGACCGCCACGTGGAGCGGAAGATCGACGGCGGCACAAAAACAGCCGAATACTGTGAGGGCGTCCGGCTGATCGCGGGGGACGGCGTGCCCGAAACGGCACCCGAAACCGAACCCGAAACGGAACTGAAAACCGACTTGGAATTCCGGATCGCGGAAAATGTGAATGACTTTGATTTTTCCGGCTGGCAGGAACGATACGGCATAATGGGCGGACGGGAATATTACGGCTCCGGTTATGTCCCGATGACAGATGAAAACGGGGAACAAATTGACCCCGAAGAGTGTGTCATTTACACGATTACTTCTTATCCCGATTATTCCGATAAAGAACAGCATATCACGCGCATTACAATTACAGATCCGGCGGTCAGGATATTCGGTCTTTGCACCGCGTCCTCACTTGAAGAATTCGACGCCTTGTTTGAAAGCATGGGTTACAAGATCGAGAACGTTGGAAGTGCCGGCCTGTGTCACGACGCAGTGAAAGGCAATATATCTTACTCTTACGGAAACGGATCAATAAGCATCAGTGTGGAAGTCACAAATAGACGAGGTCTTGTTTTCTGAGAGCAAAACCCGTCTTGTATGGCTCCGCTGAAACAATGACCGGATATCAATGATAAAGCGAAAAGAATAAACCGTGCCCTTCGGAAGACCGATCCTCTTCCGAAGGGCACGGTTATTTGATTCAGAACGGGATCGTGACCTCGTCCTGTTTGCCGTAGGGATGGACGGTGGTCTCGTTCGTGACCGGGGAAACGTAGGTGTTTTCGGGGGTGATATAGCGGGTGGTCAGCCCGTTTTCACCGAGATATACCTCACGGAAGCCCCAGAAGGACGTCGCGGGATCCTTTTCCTTGCTGTAGGAATAGTTCCCGGTATAGATCAGCTTCTTGTTCCCACAGTCCTCGCCGAGGTCGACGACGCGCGAGAGATGCACGTGCCCGCCGAAGAGGCAGAGCAGACGGGGCTCGTTTTTGAGCAGCTCGCGGAACGCCTCGCTCTCGTTCGCGGGATCGAAATGGTGCGCGCAGAGGACGAGCTTCTTGTCCGGGTATTCGGCAAGCAGCTTTTTCACGTACCCGGTGTCGGTCCCCGTGAAGGTGCCGTCGCTGTGGAAGTCGGGGTCGAGATTGCCCGCAAAGTTGTCGAGGAGGACGAAGAGGACTTCTCCGGCGTCGTACAGCCCGGTGCGGGAATGCCCGACGAGGCGGCGGAAGTTCTCCTCCCCGTACTGCTCGTGGTTGCCCGCGATCGCGCGGACGGCAAAGGGGTATTTTTCGAGCCTTGAGAGGAAGTCCTTCGCGAAGCGGTTCGCGTTGCTGATCCCCTCGCGGAGGTAGCAGCCCTTGATCGACCACTGCCAGAAGTCGAGCGCGTAGTCACCGAGCAGGAGCAGCGCGTCGAACGGCTCCTTTTCGTATTCCGCCTCGACGTCGGAGATGAATTTTGAGACCCGTTCGTCGGTCTTCACGCCGTACCAGTCGATGTGGGCAAGATGGATATCGGATGCGATCAGGATCCTTTTCTGTTTCATATCGGTCCCCCGTTACGTCTTTTTTCGTATTATAGCACGCTTTTCGGAAAATGGCAATTCCCCCGGCGCCGTTTTTCGGCTTTTTCTTTGAAAGAGGAAGCGGAACGGGGCGGAAAACGGGCACGCCCCGAAAAATGTCCGTGCGGGAGGGGGAATGATCCTTGACACTCTCCGGTTTTCGTGCTATACTGAGATCAAAGAATGATCGGACCGGAGGTGCGTGGACGATGAAGATCTGCAGATACTGTGACAGCGTTTGGGAGGAATCGGTGACGACCTGCCCCGCGTGCGGCGCAAACGAGTTTTCCCATAAATGCGAAAACTGCGGCAGCGTGACCGAAGCCGGTCTTTTTTGTTCCATGTGCGGCGTGAAGTTCGGGATGAAGCCGAAAAAATGCCCGAACTGCGGAAGGGATTATTATACCGCTGCCTGCCCGGATTGCGGATACGTTCCGAACGGGTTCGACCGGACCGGAGCGGAGCCGCGGCAGAGCGAGGAACGGCGCAAACCGGAAGAACGGCAGAGCAGGGAACGGACCGAAAAGGAGCCGCGGCAGAGCGCTGAGCGGATCAGAAACGACAATCGATACGTTTTCGGGCAGTCCGGGACGCGGGACGGCGGAGAAAAGGCCGGAGCGGGCTCGCGGCAAAGCGGCGAACGGACCGGAACGGAAGCGCCGGGCGCTTACGGTCAGCCGGGAGCGGGGCCGTGGCAAAGCGGCGAGCAGATCCGGGCGGAAGCGCCGTACGCTTTCGGGCAGCCTGAAGCGGGAACGCGGCAGGATGACAAACGGATCAGAACGGAAGCGCCGTACGCTTTCGTGCAGCCTGAAGCGGGAACGCGGCAGGATGACAAACGGATCAGAACGGAAGCACCGTATTATTTCGACCGGCACGAAGCGGAAACGCTTCAAAACAGCGATCCGCTCGATACGAAGACCAGGATCTATTTTGAGAAGCCCGGGACGGGAACGAAGAGCGGCACCGGGAAGGCCCGGACGGAGACGCAGTACGGGATGAAGACCGGAACGGGGACGCAGTACGGGACCGGGCAGACACAGACCGGTACCAAGCCGACCGCGGTGCGGAACGGGGCCGTCCCGCCCGCAGGCCCCGCCCATACGAATGTTCCCCCTGTTATCCAAGCCGCTCCGACCGGCAAAAAACGCAGCAAGTGGGTGGCGTTCGTCCTCTGTCTGTTCCTCGGATGGCTCGGCGTCCATAAATTCTATGAAGGCAAAATTGTGTTGGGCGTCGTGTATCTGTTCACGTACGGACTGTTTTTCATCGGGTGCGTGATCGATCTTATCCTGATCCTCACAAAACCGGACCCGTATTACGTCTGAATCCGTTCTCTTCCTCCGGCATTTCCAACCCTTTTTCTATCGGAAAAACTTTGCAAAATCCCTTGACAAGTGCCCGCGGTTCTGCTATAATAGTAGCGTTCGCAATGAACGCCCCTGTAGCTCAGACGGTAGAGCACTTGACTTTTAATCAAGGTGTCCGGAGTTCGAGTCTCCGCAGGAGCACCAAAGCCCGCTTTCTCCGGAAGACGGGCTTTTTCGTTTTCAGGAACATTACGCGAGCGCCGAATTCGGCGGAAGGGTAGATTTGTTAATAAAACCGTGCTACAATAAAATCGTAGGTGTTTTTTTAACGAAACGAAAAGAGGAAAAACGATGCTTTTGAACGTAACGAAAGGGAACGGCAGACCGGACGGCGCGGACTTCATTCTTGACGTCGCACACGACGGACCGATCCGCATCCTGCAGCTGACCGACACCCAGACGATCGACCTTGACGCGGTGCGCAATCCGGTGAGGAACGAGCAGATCCGCGCGGTCTATTTCTACGACGAGCGGTTTTCGATGGAGGAGCGCTGCTACCGGCAGATAAGGAAGCTGGTCGAAGAGACGCAGCCCGACCTCATCGTCCTGACCGGAGACAACGTCTACGGCGAGTTTGACGACCGCGGCAGGATGACCGACGAGCTGATCGCCCTGCTCGACTCCTTCCGCGTCCCGTGGGCGCCCGTGTTCGGCAATCACGACAACGAGTCGCGCCTCGGCGTCTCCTGGCAGATCCGCCGCTTTGAGGAGGCGGAATACTGCCTCTTCGCGCACCGCCCCGTGACCGGGAACTGCAACTACAGTATCCTGATGAGACAGCAGGGGCTCCCCGTCCGTCTGCTCTTCTTCTTCGACGCGAACGGCTGCCGCGTGATCGGCAATCCCGGCGCACCGGAGGAGGGACTTCTTGCCGACAACCCGGACTACGCGAAGATCACGCAGCGCGCCGGGATCTATACCGACCAGACCGCGTGGTTCATCCGCGTGGTGCATGGCGCGGAAAAGGAGACGGGGGCAAGGATCCCCTCGCTCGCCTTCCTGCACGCGCCGATCCGCGCCTTCCGCGACGTGCTGACCGCGAAATACGGGGAATTCGAGGAGACGCTGGATCTGACCCGCCCCGAGGACGAGGGCTGGCTGGACGAGGCGGACTTCACCCCGATTGATCCCTTCAATTCCTTTTACGAGGTCGCGGAGGAGCTGGGGCTGAACGGCGTCTTCGTCGGGCACTACCACAACAACGCGGCAAAGATCACGGGGAAGAAGGCGGTGTTCGTCTTCGGCATGAAGACCGGCGACGTGACCTACCCGCCGCGGCCGCGCCGCACGGGCGGCACCCTGATCCTCGACGGGGGAAAGGACATCCCGGAGATCACCTTCCTTCCCGCGGACGAAAACTGATCCCGTTAGCACTCGGCGGGAACAATGTGCGGCATAATGTGTTTCTTCTGTTAAAAAAATGTAAATAACGGAAAAAACTATTGATTTTTTTCTGCCCGGTGTCTATAATGACACATAGTGCTTGGCACTCAAGCATAAAGAGTGCTAAACCAGCACGCTGATCACCAGGTCAAATCAAATCGATATACAGATCGGAGGATTTCATATCATGACTATCAAACCGCTTGCAGACAGAGTCGTTACCAAACTGGTAGAGGCTGAAGAGACCACCAAGTCCGGCATCATCCTTTCCGGTGCCGCAAAGGAAAAGCCGCAGATCGCGGAAGTCGTCGCGGTCGGCCCCGGCGGGCTGGTCGACGGCAAAGAGGTCGAAATGACCGTCAAGCCCGGTGACAGAGTCGTCACCGCGAAGTACACCGGCACCGAGATCAAGTGCGACGGTGTGGAGTACACCATCGTCCGTCAGAGCGACATTCTCGCGATCGTGGAGTAATCCCCGGTCGGTCAGATCAATTTCAGGAGGAAAATGAATTATGGCTAAACAGATCGTTTACGGCGCGGAAGCCCGTGCCGCTCTTCTCCGCGGGGTCGACAAGCTCGCGGATACCGTGAAGATCACCATCGGCCCGAAGGGCAGAAACGTGGTCCTTGAAAAGAAATACGGCTCCCCGATGATCATCAACGACGGCGTCACCATCGCCAAGGAGATCGAGCTCGAGGACGCGCAGGAGAATCTCGGCGCGCAGCTCATGCGTGAGGTCGCTTCCAAGACCAACGACGCCGCGGGCGACGGTACCACCACCGCGACCGTGCTTGCGCAGAAGATGATCCACGAGGGCATGAAGAACGTCACCGCGGGCGCCAACCCGATGGATATCCGCCGCGGCATCGCCAAGGCAGTCGAGAAGGCAGTCGCCGCGCTTCAGGCGAACTCCAAGAAGGTCAACGGCACCGAGGACATCGCGAGAGTCGGCACCATCTCCGCCGGCGATCCCGTCATCGGCACTCTGATCTCCGACGCGATGCAGAAGGTCTCCTCCGACGGCGTCATCACCGTTGAGGAATCCAAGTCCGCCGACACCTACTGCGAGGTCGTCGAAGGTATGCAGTTCGACCGCGGTTATATCTCCCCCTATATGGTCACCGATACCGAGAAGATGGAAGCCGTCCTTGACGACGCGCTCATCCTCATCACCGATAAGAAGATCTCCAACATTCAGGAGATCCTGCCCCTGCTCGAGCAGATCGTCCAGTCCGGCAAGAAGCTGCTGATCATCGCCGAGGACGTCGAGGGCGACGCGCTCACCAACCTGATCCTCAACAAGCTGAAGGGCATCTTCGTCTGCGTTGCCGTCAAGGCGCCCGGCTTCGGCGACCGCAGAAAGGAAATGCTCCGCGATATCGCGATCCTGACCGGCGGCGAGGTCATCTCCTCCGATCTGGGTCTGGATCTGAAGGAGACCACCGTGGCGCAGCTCGGTATCGCCCGTCAGGTCAAGGTCTCCAAGGAGAACACCATCATCGTCGGCGGCTCCGGCGACAGCGAGGAGATCAGGAACCGCATCGCTTCCATCCGCGCTTCCATCGAGACCACCACGTCCGAGTTCGACCGTGAAAAGCTGCAGGAGCGTCTCGCCAAGCTGGCGGGCGGCGTTGCGGTCATCAAGGTCGGTGCCGCGACCGAGACCGAGATGAAGGAGAAGAAGCTCCGCATCGAGGACGCGCTCAACGCGACCAAGGCAGCCGTGGAAGAGGGCATCGTCGCAGGCGGCGGTACCGCTCTGCTGAACGTGATCAACGACGTCAAGGCGCTGCTCGACGAGGTCGAGGGCGACGAGAAGACCGGTGTCCGCATCGTTCTCAAGGCGCTCGAGGAACCCGTCCGTCAGATCGCGGAGAACGCGGGCTTTGAAGGCTCCGTCGTCGTCGACCGCATCCTCGGCGAAAACAAGGCTTCCTACGGCTTCGACGCGCAGAAGGAGATCTACTGCGATATGCTCGAGGCGGGCATCGTCGACCCGACGAAGGTCACCCGCTCCGCGCTCCAGAACGCCGCTTCCATCGCCGCCACCGTCCTCACCACCGAGGCGCTGGTCGTCGATATCAAGGAGCCCGAACCCGCTGCCAATCCCGCCGCAGGGCAGGGCATGGGCGGCATGGGCGGTATGTACTGATCCGCAACCGACGCGCATTCGCAAAAAAGTCCCAAACAGAACAGAGACGGCAGCCGAAGAGGCCGCCGTCTTTTTTTTGCTGCAAAAAAGGGAATACGGACGTGATCCGTGCGGCTTTTCCCACGATACGAAAACAAACGGACGGTGTGAACGGTCTCGCTCGCTGGGCGGGGCCTTGCTCCCGCAAAATCTGTTCTCGTCCCGATCGCAAAGGCGGAGCCGCGCCTTATGCCGTAGGGCGGGGGCTTGCTCCCGCCGC
>JAZLIW010000181.1:0-12754 GCA_045617585.1 Eubacteriales bacterium | reverse complement strand
GATTATACGGTCACGATCGACTTTACGGAAGGCGAGGTCGTCGGCGCCGGCGACTACAACGTGACCAACTCGATCCCGAACGAGGAGCCTCCGGCGCCTCCGACCGGTGATACCGTGGACCTGAAGCTCTATACGGGCATCCTGTTCGCCGCGGGCGTGCTTCTCGTCCTGACCGCCTGCATCGGGCGGAAAAAAGAAGCATGAGCGCTTTTCGTAAGATCATAATGACGCTGGGCGTGCTGCTGATCGCCGCGGGCGCGTTGATCACTGTTTTTTCCGTCGGAAAAGAAAAGATGACGGTCGCTGACCGGGAAGAAACGCTCGCGTTTCTGAAGGAACGCCTCCCGTCCGAAAAAAAGGGTTACAAAGAGGAGCGGTCGACTTTTGCGATGCCGCTCCTTTCCTGCGAGGGCGTCGATTACGCCGCGCTCTTTTCCTATCCGCGCTTCTCGGTCGAACTGCCCGTTGCCGCCGTCTGGAATACGGATCTCGTGCCGCAGGTCCCCTGCCGCTTTACCGGCAGTCCCTACGACGGGACCCTCGTGATCGGCGGGACTTTTGATTTTATCGACTCGGTCGATATCGGTGACGAGATCACCGTGACGGATCTGCAGGGATACGTGTTCACCTACCGCGTGACCTCGGTCCTTCACTCGAAAAGCGCCTCCGCATCCAGGCTGACGGACGGGAACGCGGACCTGACGTTTTTCTCCCGTTCCGCAAAGGGAAGGGAATATCTTCTCGTCAGATGCAGCATGATCTGACGGTATCCAACCACCGTTCTTCCTCGTTCTCTTTCCATTCTTCCGAAAATCACCCCCCGTTCAAGACTTATTCATTTATTCGTGTTATAATAGGTCCAGAAGATCGGGAAAGGAGAACGCCATGGGCAAAAAGGTCACGGAAGGCAAAAAGATCATTGCCGCGAACAAAAAAGCATACCACGATTATTTTGTCGAAGAGACCTTTGAGACCGGGATCGCTCTTTTCGGTACCGAGGTCAAGTCCGTCCGCGCGGGCAACGTGAATCTCAAGGATTCCTACTGCCGTATCGAGGACGGGGAGATGTTCGCTTACGGGATCCACATCAGTCCCTATGAACAGGGCAACGTGTTCAACAGGGAACCGCTCCGTCCGAAGAAACTGCTCATGCACAAGCGTGAGATCAACAAACTGCTCGGAACGGTCTCACAGAAGGGGCTGACGCTCGTTCCGCTCTCCCTCTATTTTTCCGGCTCGCTCGTCAAATGCGAGCTCGGTCTCTGCCGAGGGAAAAAGCTCTACGACAAGCGCGATACCGAAGCAAAGAAGCAGGCTGACCGGGATATCGAAAGAGGGGCAAAGGCGGACAAATACGACTGATCCTCTGATCTATATGGGCCCGTAATGGTTTCGACGGGGATTCTGAATTCGAATAAGCGTGACGAGCCGGACAATCTCGATAAAGGTCCAACCTTAAAATTAAACGCTAACAACGAACTTGTTGCTGCCTGACGGCAGGCCGCGGCTTTAAGCCGCCCGTCTCTCCTTTGAGGATCACGGCTTAGGAGCAGGCGTCACTTAGTGATAAATGTGCATCGGTGGTTCGCCCTTGAGCCGGTCACACAAAAAAGGGCTACCGAGCCCCTTACCCTGTCTGTCGGGGATCGGGAGCGGGAAGCACAAATGACAGACTGCTCACGGAGAAAGTTCGGGTAAGGGGTTTTCGGACACGGGTTCGATTCCCGTCGGGTCCACCAACAAAAAAGTCTCTTTTGTCTACCGACAAAAGATACTTTTTTGAATGAAGCGCACCTGCGGTGCATGAAAAGTGAAGCAGGGCTTTCGCCCTATGAAGCGTGCCTTCGGCACACGGAAAGTAACAGTGCGCTTCGCTTCATACGAGCGCAAGCGAGTGCTTCATGGCGGCAACGCCGCCGCTTCATGTTTGCGGCGCATTTATGCGCCTGCAAATGCTTCATTGACAAATCTTTGCATTTATGCTAAACTTTGTTCGGAAAGGCGGTACAGATATGCAAAATGATAAACTTGCTGAGCAATCTATGGAATTTGCCGTATTGATCATCAATCTGGTAAAAGCTTTGAAAGAACAGCGGGAAAGCATTATCTCAAACCAGATCGGCAGAAGCGGCACCTCTATCGGTGCTAATATCCGTGAGGCAAAATATGCGCACGGAACAGCGGATTTTGTGTCAAAATTGCAAATTGCACTGAAAGAGGCGAATGAAACCGGCTATTGGTTGGAATTACTTTTCAAAACAAGTTATATAAACGAAGAACAGTACAAAACTCTTGAATCAAAATGTAAATCGCTCCGTGCGATGCTTGTTTCATCTATCAATACCGCAAAGGAAAAAAAGTAGCTTTTTTTGAAAGGAAACATTTTTATGGATAAAGAATTTCAGGAAATCGAAGATATTATTCAAAATGCTGTCGAAGACGCTTTGGATGATCTTGAGTCTACTATTGAGGACTCCGTAGAAGCAGCCGTGCAAAATGCTTTTCAGAATATGCTTTCGGAGTTAGAATTTGTTACTCCCGACGGAACCCATATTGTCCCGAGAAGGAAAATGCGTTTGACCGGTCCCGACAAAACGAAAGTGCTTATTTGTTACGGTGGACTGCGCGTAGAGGATACAAGCAAATTCAGCGGAAACCATTATTCTGCGGGATGGGGGTTAGCTATACAAACAAGAGTGGATTCATGGGAACTGATTTTCATCTATGATTCAAAAGAAAAAGCTGTTTCAGCATTGGAAAAAGTCAATAAAGCGATGAGCGACGGTTTGGATTCATTTGATTTGTAAATTGCGTTATACCTTTTGGTCTGTTTTAGTTCGAAAATGTACCCTTTGGTCAGTCTTTGACACGAAAAAAACCTCTTTTGTCTACCAGACAAAAGAGGTTTTTTACAATGCCGGGATACGAGGCATTATTTCACATTTCACGGTTCGTGAAGGTTATGTGAATCCCTCCGTCATTCTCTTGACGAAAAAGACGTTTTATGATATAATAAAATATGTTTAATCGTGTATCAACACGGGAAAGGAAGGATTTATCATGCCTCAGGAAAACAGACCACGCGGTCGGGAAAAGAACGTCACCGGGCAGGGTAAAGATATTTACAGAAGAGGAGAAGGTACCGGCAGCGGTCCGGTCGGCGGCGGCAGCACGTCCGGCAGACCCACGGGCGGTTCTTCTTCCGGCAAAAGAACGACGAGAGCGGGCGGAAAAGGCTCGCTGATCGGCATCATTCTCGCGGCGGTCGTTGCGCTCGGAGGCGGCGGAAGCCTGCTCGGCGGGCTGCTCGGCGGTTCGAGCGAGCCCTCGACGCCCTCGTTTGACATCGGCTCCGTTCTGTCGGGCGGATCGCTCGGCAGTCTTTCCGATATACTCGGCGGTGACAGCGGGATCTCCGGCGGATCGGTTTCGACCGGTTGGTCTTCCAAGGCGAATACCGGTAAGCTGAATACCTCCGTTGACAAGAGCGCGCGTGCCAAGTACACCGAGATCCTCGGCGGCGGCAAGGACACCGTGACCATCATGATCTATATGTGCGGTACCGACCTTGAATCCAAGAGCGGTATGGCGACCGCCGACCTTGCCGAAATGCAGGCGGCGAAGATCTCCGACAAGGTGAACGTGCTCGTCTATACCGGCGGCTGCAAAAAGTGGAAGAACGACGTGATCTCTGCCACGACCAACCAGATCTACAAGATTGAGTCCGGTTCCGTCCGCTGCGTTGTGAAGGACGACGGCGCCAAGGCGATGACCAGCCCCGACACGCTCTCCTCCTTTATCAAATACTGCGAGAAAAACTATCCGGCGAACCGGAACGAGCTGATCTTCTGGGATCACGGCGGCGGATCCGTCAGCGGCTACGGCTACGATGAAAAGAACACGCGGGCGGGTTCCATGACTCTCTCCGGCATCAACACGGCGCTGAAGAACGGCGGCGTCAAGTTTGACTTCATCGGCTTCGACGCCTGCCTGATGGCGACGGCGGAAAACGCGATGATGCTCACACCCTATGCGGATTACCTGATCGCCTCCGAAGAGACCGAGCCCGGGATCGGCTGGTATTACACCAACTGGCTGACCGATTTTTCCAAGGACACCTCGATGTCCACGCTCAAGGTCGGGCAGAAGATCGTCGACGATTTCGTAGACGTCTGCGCTTCCAAGTGCCGCGGCCAGCAGGCGACCCTTTCGGTCGTTGACCTTGCAGAGCTGCAGAACACGGTCCCGACCGAGCTCACTTCCTTTGCGACCTCCACGATGGATCTGCTGCAGAACGACGGTTACAAGACGGTTTCCGACGCGCGTTCCGGCAGCCGTGAATTTGCCGCTTCCTCCAAGATCGATCAGGTCGACCTCGTTCACCTCGCCTCCAATATGGGGACGAAGGACGGCAAGGAACTCGCGGACGCGATTCTGAACGCGGTCAAATACAACCGCACCTCCTCCGATATGACCAATGCCTATGGGCTTTCGATCTTCTTCCCGTACAAGGCACAGTCCTCCGTCGATACCGCCGTCCGCACCTATCAGGCGATCGGTATGGACAGCGAGTATTCACGCTGCATCCAGCAGTTTGCCAGCCTTGAGGTCAGCGGTCAGGCCGTCTCCGGCGGTTCTTCCTCTCAGCTTTCCTCTCTGTTCGGCTCTCTCGGCATCGGCGGTTCCTCGTCCTCTTCCTCCTCCGCGGTCTCCGGCACCGACGCGATCTCCTCGCTGCTCGGCGGATTCCTCGGCGGCAGCGTTCCCTCCGTCTCCGGTCTGACCGGCGACAATACCGGGTTCCTTTCCGGACTGCTCGGCATGGACAAGGCTTCCGCTTACCTGAACGCGAACGCGTTCGACGCTTCCAGGCTGGAATGGAAGTTCTCCGGCGAAAAATACTGCCTCAGCCTGACCGAGGATCAGTGGGAGCTGGTCAACGATCTTGAGCTGAACGTCTTCTACGACGACGGGGAAGGTTATCTGGATCTCGGTCTGGACAACGTCTTCACCTTTACGAGCAAGGGCTACCTGATCGGTGAGTACGACGGGACCTGGCTGGCGATCAACGATCAGCCCATCGCCTATTACCATATCGGTACCGTGGATGACGGGACGCATTATTCCATCACCGGCAGAGTTCCGGTCCTGCTCAACGGCGACCGCGCGGACCTGATCCTCGTTTTTGACGACGAGAATCCCAAGGGCTACGTCGCCGGTGCGAGATACGACTACCGTGACGGTGAGACCGATACGATCGCCAAGGGCGTGACCGGTCTTTCCGAGGGCGACGTCATCGACTTCCTCTGCGATTATTACGATTATAACGGAAACTTCCGTGACAGCTATAAGATCGGCGATCAGCTGACGGTCACGGGAGAGCTGAAGATCAGCGACGTCTATATCGACGCGAAAAAGGCTTCCGCCTGTTACCGCTTCACCGATATCTACAACCAGCATTACTGGACGCCCGAGATCCCGTAAACGAAGAAAAGCCGGGGCCGCTGCACAAACGTGCGGCAGCCCCGTTTTTTTTATCCCGACGCGGGAGTGAAGGCGAGCCGGGTACGGTGTTTTTTGCCGTTTGGTTTATTTCGTCAGCTTGACCGTGATGAGCTTCCACTTTCCGGCGTTCAGCGTGACCTTGCCGTCGGTGATCGGGAGATCGGCAAGCTTTCTGCCGTCCAGCTCGATCAGCTCCGCACGGGTGAAGCCTTCGGGCAGGGTCAGAATTCCGGTCGAATCGCCGTCCGAGCAGTTCCAGAAGCGGAGCTCGATGCCGTTTTCAAAGGGAGCGGCGGTCGAATAGATGAAGTCGTCTCCTTCGATGCGGAAGAGGGAACGGTAGACGTTCGCCGCGCTGCCGCCGACCGTCTGCATTTCGATCCCTGCCGCAGCGATCTCCTGCGTGCGGACGAGAACGGAGACGGGGGTATCGGGATCGAACGGGACCAGACTGAATTCAAAGGTCATTTTCTGCAGCAGTTCTCCGTCCGGCTCGCCGGTCGTACCGACCGTCTTGCAGTAGGAACGGAACAGGGTGACGTCGATGTTGCCGGTCCCGCTGACGCCGCATTCGTGCAGACCGTAGTTCGAGACGAAGGCAAAACCGCCCTTACCGTTCTTCTTTGCGGCGATGCCCGTAAAGTTCTTTTCGATGCAGCCGTATTCCTTCCAGTCGGCGGTCTCGGGACGGTCGTCGGTGTCGCGCTCGATCACGCAGAACGCCTGACTTGCAAGGTACTTCTTTCCTTCGATCCCGGTCGGGAAGCGGAGGCGCAGACGGTGATCCATCGTCTTGTTGTCGATCTCGGTGCGGACGGTCAGACGGCGCTCGCCCTTTGCCAGCGTGACGAAATGGACGACGTCCTGATCGACGTATTCCTCCGAGCGGCGGATGCCCCAGTCATGCCCCTGCCACTCGCCTCTGGTATAGGATGCCGGGAGGCGCAGATGCTGAGTGATCTTAAAGGTGACGCGGACCGGGTTGTCCTCGCTGATCTCGATATCGGCGCGGGTATTGGTCACGGTGCGGTCGATCTTCGGATTGCAGTGATACCAGCCGTCGCCGATCTCGCCGTCATCCAGCACGGAGAGCAGGGACGGGTAGGTCACGCCGGTCTTCTTGTCGGTCAGATCCACGGAACCGTTGTCGTTGACCCTGACGGAAACGAATTCGTTTTCCGCGGTGCGCAGACCGGTGACGAGCGTGCCGATCTGACGGGAGGGCATATCCGAACGCTTGACGAGCAGCTCGGTGACCGTTCCGGCGGAAAGCTTCGTGCGCAGGGTGAGGACGTAGGTGTCGTCGCCGGGCGTGAGGACGATATCGGAGATACCGTAGGGAACCTCATTTCCCATCGCGTCGTACAGACGGAAGCTGCAGATCCCTTCATAACCGAAGGGCTCGGCATACTTGTGATAGCTCTTCGGGAAGGTGGTCACGACCGTGACGGTCCCCTCGTATTCGTAGGGCAGCGGATTGAAGATCCGGATGACGCGGTCGTCTCCGGCAGCCGCGGGGGCGTACGCGCCGGTCTTCCATTTGCTGAGGTCACCGCTGACCGTTCCGCGTACGGTCTTCAGGATCTCTTCACTGATCAGACGGGTCTGGTCGAAGCGGTAGAGCATATCGCGGTGGACCTGGTCTATGCTGCACCCGCAGATCGAGTCGTGCGGATGATTGCGGAGCAGGTATTTTTCCGCGAGGTCGAGATAACCTCGGGATGCGCCGGTCAGACCGAAGGCGTAGGCGGGAGCGACCCACTTTTCCAGCTTTGTCTGAAGGGTATCGTTTTCCTTTTTCAGCGGATAGCGGCTGGAAAGCGTGTAGGTGATGACGTGGACGTATCCGCCCGGGACCTTTGCGGTCTCCGCGAGCTCGCCGTAGTACCTGGGAAGCGTATCGATGTATTCGTCGACCGCCTTGCCCGCCTCGTCCGCGTTGACGTGATAAATCTCGGCGTCGGGATACAACTCCTTCAGGATGCGGATCTGATTGCCGAGCTCACGGTGCATATGATCGTGGTCGATCGCGTTGACGGTGAAGACGACCGGGATATTGGAGGTCGCGATGCGGCGGTCAAAATACGCCTTGAGGCGCGCCTTCAGGGATTCGTCGTCCTGCGGACCGTTTCCGACCGCGGTGTAGTCGCCGTAGCCCTGCACGTCCTCCAGACGGAAGACGCGGACGTCGGTGCCGTCCGGCGCGGTCCAGCGGAAGAACTGCGGCTTGTCGTGTTCGTTCGTGCCGCGTCCGAGGACGGTGTGATGGAGACCCAGACCCGCAAAGATCTGCGGGGTCTGTGCCGAGTGACCGAAAATATCGCAGATATACGCGTTGTGGCAGTGCTCGACGCCGTAGGAGGCGGAGATCCTCATGCCGCGGCGGAGATTGCGGATCAGGCTCTCACCCGAGACGAGGAATTCGTCGGGCATACAGTACCACGGACCGATGACGATCTTGCCCTTTTGGATGAGGGAAGTGAGACGGTCCTTTTGTTCGGGCTCGATCTCAAGGAAGTCCTCGAGGATGACGGTCTGTCCGTCGGAATGGAAAACGCCGTAATCGGGCGTATTCTCAAGGCCGTCCATCAGGTCGTTGATCATGTTGACCAGACGGAAGCGGAAGCCCTGAAAAGGCTGATACCATTCTCTGTCCCAGTGTGTACCGCTGTGAATAAAGATTTTCATAGTACCGGTTCCTTTCTTTGAAAGAAGGTGATATTGGACTGAACCGATTATACCATAGAAACGGACGAAAATCAAGCGGAAATCCGCACCGTTCGAAAAAAGGAGGGGACTGCCCGGGCGCGGGCGGACCGCCCGGACCGGGGATTCATCCGGATGTGGGGAATCGCAGAAAAGCCCGCCTGTTTTTCCTTTTCTTTTTTCCCGGAACACTTGACTTTCCGTTCAAAATCGTGTATGGTGAAAGGGAAGAACGACCCGAATGAATGAGGGAGGAAAACGGAATGAAAACGCTGTATCTTTATTCCCTGCGGGAGGACGGCACCTCCCGCTCCTACGACGAGGCACTTGCCGCCGCGGCGATGCAGGGGCTTGCCAACCGGCAGGGGCCGAGGGTATATCTCGTCTGTGCGGACGACGAGGCACACCGGGAGGGAAAGCCCGGGTACGACTGCTTCGGCGCGGCGATCTCCCGCCCGCGTGCCGCCCCGTGGTTCTGGCTCGACCGGATGAGCGAAAAGGGCAGATGGCTGGAGGAATACGAAAAAGTGCCGGTCGCCGATCTTGATGCGCTGTATTCGGTGACGAAGGAGTACGTCCGCGGGATCGTCCTCTGGGATACCGCGGTTCCCGCGACCGTAAACGCAGCGACAACCGCGGCAGGCGTCTGCGACCTGATCCCGATGTCGGAGGAACTTTACGATTCCTTCGGAAAAAAGACGGGTCTCCCGGTCGTGCTCGATCTGCGCGGCAAATTCGACGGCAGACGGACCGGGTGCGCAAAGACGGACGTCTATCTGTGGGCGATCGAGACGTTCCTTGAGAAGGGTCTCTGCTCCGGGACGCTCGTCGGCAACTTCAACGACGCGTGGGAGGAGCGCGAACGGGGCTGGACGACCTACGTGCTTGAGCGTGACCGCTTCGTCGCCGAGAAAGCGTTCTGCTTTGAACTGTCCCCGTGGGAGCATTTTTCTCCCGCCGACGTCAGGGACGAGGAAAAGCCGGGAACGGAAAAGGAACTGCTGTTACGGATCTTCCGCACCGTGTACGGGCTGAACTGCGGGCAGAAGATGACCGAATTCTGCGGCTTCTTCAACGAGCGGAAGCTGGCGGAGGGGCAGCCGATCGGCGTACTCTCCGAATGGGAGCAGGTGTGGCTGATGTCCCCGTGGAACTTCTATCAGAATACCGTCACGAACGACGTCTACAATCAGACCGTTCACCGCTGGGCTCCGTCGGGATCGCTGAAGCAGGGAAGACCGAAGGAAAAAAAGAAGCTTGAAAACAAAGCTTATATCTGTATGCAGGTCTGCGACATGGATTCCACGACCCCGCTGTACGATACGATGATCGGTCTGTGGCACGATCCGCGCCGCGGAGAGCTGCCGCTTGCGTGGGGACTGAACCCGAATCTGTCGGGCGTTTTTCCCGATCTGTTTGCATATTTCTATGAGACCCGGACGGACGGGGACTACTTTTGCGCGGACGCCGCAGCGGCTGGGTATTTCAATCCGGTCGCCGTGCCGGAGAAGAACTGGCCGACGGTCGTGCGTCACTGCAAATACTGGTATGACCGGACCGATATGACGATCTCCGGCATGGTGCTTGACGCGGACCATCCGTCGAAGAAGGTCCTGCAGAACTTCGCAAAGTTCTCTCCCGACGGTTTTGCCTCCCTCGTGACCAATTATCACGGCGGAAAGAACCTCCGGCTGGATCTGCAGGTCTTCAACGGGATGCCGCTGACCTATATGACGGTCGGTGTCTGCGATTGGCTGGGCTCCGCGGAAAAGACGGCGGCGGCACTGACCGACTGCTATTTCCGCAGGATGAACCCGAGAAAGCCGGAATTCCTCTATTACCGCCTCTGCTACCGGAAGCCGGGGGAAATGTACGACCTCTTTTACGAGCTGCAGCGGCAGAATCCCGAGCTGACGCTGGAAATGGTCGATCCCTATACGTATTTCGACCTGATCCGGCAGGAAGCGGAAGCGATCGCGGGTCCGTTCCATACCATCCGGGCGGACTACGAGGAAGAGTGAATCCGTTAAACGAATCCGAATCCAGAAAGAAAAGAAAGGAAGCTTTCGTCAAGCGAAAGCGACGGTAACAAGATGAAAAACCCGGATGCCCTGATCGGCAGGATCCTCGGTACGCCCGGCGGAGCCTGGTCGGAAAGGATCAGAAACGAACTGAATTATCTGGCGGCGCTCGACAGAACGATGGACCGGAAAAACGCGGATCTTCTTTACGCCGCCGCGGAACGGCTGTGCGCGCGGATCGACGCGGACGGCTGCATCACCGACGGCGCGGCAAAGGAGTGCGAGGACGCACTTCTCCCGATGCAGGAGGACGCAAAGTCCCTGACCGTGCATTTTACCGGTCACGCGCACATCGATATGAACTGGATGTGGGGGTATAACGAGACGGCAGCCGTCGCGCTCGATACCTTCCGCACGGTGCTGAAGCTGATGGATACCTATCCGCTCTTCACCTTCTCCCAGTCCCAGACCTCGACCTATCAGATCGTGGAGACGTTCGATCCCGTTCTGTTTGAAAAGATCGCGGAACGGATCGCGGAGGGAAGATGGGAGGTCTCGGCTTCCACGTGGGTCGAGGCGGACAAGAATATGACCGACGCCGAGAGTATGGTGCGGCATCTGCTCTATACGAGGAACTATATGCTCGAAAAATTCGGTCTTTCGGAGGATCAGGTGCAGGTCGACTTTGAACCCGATACCTTCGGGCACAGCCGCTACGTTCCCGAGATCCTCGCGCAGAGCGGTGTGAAATACTACTATCATATGCGCGGCAATATGCCGGAGGACGGACGCGATCTGCATTACTGGCAGTCCCCGGGCGGCAGCAGAGTGCTGATGCACCGTGAGCCGGAGGGATACGGCAGCGCGATCGATTACGGCTTCCTCGGCAGGGTCCCGGACGATTGCAGACGCAACGGGATCCGTCACCGGCTCAAGCCCTACGGCGTCGGGGACCACGGCGGCGGACCGACGAGACGCGATATCGAGCGCATTCTTGAAATGATGCGCTGGCCGCTCGCGCCGACCGTGAAGTTCAGTACCTACCGTGAATATTTCGCGGCGGTGGAAGCGGAGAAGGTGGATTTCCCCGTGATCAACGGAGAGGTCAACTACGTCTTTACCGGCTGCTATTCTTCCCAGTGCGCGATCAAGGGCGCGAACCGCCGTTCGGAACGCGCACTTTACGCCGCGGAGGCAGCGGGCGCGCTCGCCCGGGCGTTTGCGGGAGCGGAACGCTACGATTATACCCGCGGCTGGACCAACACGCTCTTCAACCAGTTCCACGACATTGTGACCGGCTCCGGCGTGTCGGATACCCGCAATTTCGCGCTCGGACGTTATCAGGAGACGATGGGCTTTGCCTACGCCGGACGTTCCCGCGCGCTGAATGATCTTTCCGCGGCGATCGATACCTCCTGCTTCGGCGATATCACGGACCGCAGCGCTTACGTGGACGGCGGCGGCGTCGGTTACCGCGGCACGAGCCAGTGGTCGAGCGCCTTCGGTGCCGACGCGGATATCAATCCCGTTGCCGCCGGCGGGACGAAACGACTCTTCACGGTCTTCAACCCGACGGCGATGACGAGGACCGAGGTCCTGCGCGTTACGCTTTGGGATTTCGACGGGGACGACGGGCTGCTCTGCGCGAAGGACGCGGAGGGCAGGCTCCTGCCGATCGAGCTGCTGGACAGAAACTACTGGTGGAACCACAATTACCGCAATATCCTCGTCAAGGTGACAGTTCCCGCGATGGGATATACCACGGTCTGCGTCGAGCACGGTGATATCCGGATCCCCGGTCCGCGCGTCACCCGTGACCGCATCGAGGCGTATCCCGCGTGGAAGCTGGAAAACAGCCTCGTCCGGGCGGAATTCAACGAGAAAATGGAGCTCGTCAGCTTCTTCGACAAACTGACGGGAAAGGAAATGCTGACGGCACCCGCCGGGTATTTCACGCTCGTTTACCAGAACCCGTATATCGATCCGGGCTCCGGCATGGCAGGCAACGCGTGGAGCGAAAGCTTCCCGACGGAGGAGCGCAACCTGAACGAGACCTGCCCCGTCTTCCTGACCGCAAAGCCGGAGGGCAGTCTGAAACCGACCTACGGCTACCGCATCGTTCTGAATCAGACCGAGATCCGCGTCAGCGTTTCGCTCGCCGAGGACGCGCGGGAGCTGACCTACGAGATCGGGACCGAGTGGAGAGAGCTCTTTGACGACAAGCGCGGCATCCCGGCGCTCCACTTCCGCTTCCCGACCGACGGAGAGGGAAAGCGCTTCGTCTCGAAGATCCCGGGCGGCTATATCGACCGCAAGCCCGAGCAGCACGACGTTCCCGCCATCGGCTGCGCCGCGATCGTCGGAGAGGACTGCGGCCTTGCGCTGATGACCGACGCGACCTACGGCTTCCGCTATAAGGACGGGGCGCTCGGAACGACGCTGCTCCGCAATTCGCACGCGCCCGACAACTGCCCCGAGATCGGCTTCCGTCAGTGGCGCGCGGCGCTTGCCGTGACCGATCC
>JAZLIW010000180.1:0-17678 GCA_045617585.1 Eubacteriales bacterium | reverse complement strand
GGCGTCGGCAAAACCGTCCTGATCATGGAATTGATCAACAACATCGCCAAGGAGCACGGCGGACTTTCCGTTTTTACCGGCGTAGGAGAACGCACCCGCGAAGGCAACGACCTGTACTTCGAAATGAAGGAATCCGGCGTTCTGGACAAGACCTCTCTGGTGTACGGACAGATGAACGAACCGCCGGGAGCCCGTATGCGCGTTGCGCTCTCCGGTCTCACCATGGCTGAGTACTTCCGGGACGAAGAGCAGCAGGACGTGCTGCTGTTTGTCGATAATATCTTCCGCTTTACGCAGGCGGGCAGCGAGGTATCCGCCCTGCTCGGCAGGATGCCGTCCGCCGTCGGATATCAGCCGACGCTGGCTTCTGAAATGGGGAAACTGCAGGAACGGATCGTATCGACCCACAACGGCGCGATCACCTCGGTGCAGGCGGTCTACGTTCCCGCCGACGACCTGACGGACCCGGCACCGGCAACGACCTTCACCCATCTGGACGCAACGACCGTCCTTTCGAGAAAGATCGTCGAGCTCGGGATCTACCCCGCGGTGGACCCGCTCGATTCCACGTCCAAGATGATGCAGGAGAACGTCGTCGGGGAACGGCATTACCGCATCGCCTCGGAGACGCAGAAGCTCCTCGGGCGTTACCGGGAACTGCAGGATATCATCGCGATCCTCGGGATGGAGGAGCTTTCCGCCGAGGACAAGACGACTGTCAAACGCGCGCGGAAGATCCAGCGCTTCATGAGCCAGCCCTTCCACGTCGCGGAATCGTTCACCGGAATGCCCGGTGCGTACGTTCCGCTCGGCAAGACGCTGGACGCGATGGAACGGATCCTCGGCGGGGAATGCGACGCGATCCCGGAACAGTATTTTCTGATGTGCGGAGGGCTCGATGACGTCTATGCCAAAGCAGGAAGGTGAAAAGCCGCGCCTTACCCTGACCGTGATCCTGCCCGACCGTCCTTCCGTGAAGACGGAATGCGACCGGGTCACGCTGACCGTAAAGGATAACACGAAGGGGAAAAACGGCGGGTCTTACGGCATCCGTCCGGGACACGTTCCGTCCGTTTTCCTGCTGGATCCCGGCAGAACGGAGGCGTTCCTCGAAGGGAAAACCGTCTGGAAGGGGATCACCTCGGAGGGATTTGCCAAGGTCGAAAACAATGCGGTCACGGTCGTGACCGAAGCGGTGACCGTACCGGAAGCGGAGCAGACGGACGCCGCGTCAGGCAAAAAGTGAAAATCAGGCTTCTTTCGGTGTACTCCCGGGGGAAGCCTTTTCGTTTCGGGGGAACGGACGAAACCGACGCGAAAGGGCTTGCAATTTCCGGGAAAATAGGGTATACTGATATCATAAAATTCTGTCGGAGGTGTGACGTGAAACGGATCGTAATTCTTGCGCTCGCTCTGCTGCTCCTCACCGGATGCGGCGGAGATCACGGGAACCCGGAGCTGACCGAATACGTCGCCCCGGAGATCGTTCTCGAAGGGAAAACGGTGCGATGGGAGCCCATTGGGGGCGCGATCGGGTATCGGGTAAACGTGGGAGACAAAACCGCGGAGGTGACCGGATGCTCGTATCAGCTGGATGAAAACACGCCTGAGGGAACGGTATCCGTTCAGGCGCTGGTCCCATACGAAGGAAAGACCGCCGTTACGCCGCGGTCAAACGAGGTGAACTATACGATGAAAGACAAAGACTTACGACTTTCGACGGAATACGACGCGGGAGAGACGAAGCTCGCTTCGCCGCGGCTCTTCCTTGACGGCGATATGGCGGCTTGGGACGTCGTGCCCTTCGCAACGGGGTACCGCGTTTACTACAACGGCGCGGCACGGACGGAAGTGACGGAGAACTATTGCCGTCTGACGCCCGATGAGGCGGGAGAATTTGAGATCACGGTCCGGGCGTTCTCTTCGGATCCCCGGTACGCCGCGTCCGATCTGAGCGAAAAACGGATCGGAACGGTCCCGGTCCTGCCGCAGAACGTGACGCTGCACGTCACCGACGCCGCGTTCGGCGCGAAAGGGGACGGGAAAACAAACGACCGCGCCGCGATCCAGAAGGCGATCGACGCCGCGGCAGAGGCGGGAGGCGGAACCGTTGTGCTCGATGGGGGGAGGACGTATCTGACGGGGAATCTGTTTCTGCGGGATCACGTGACCCTGCGGATCGAAAAGAACGCGGTCCTGCGGCAGAGCGCCGACGGCGGTGATTTCGTTGAGATGAGCGCGGACGGTGAGATCCGCCCGTTCGAACCGCATTACGGAACGAATCTGAACGAGGACTTTGAGTTCAATCACTGCTGGTTCTCCAACTACCCGCTCGTCGGCTGCGTCCGCGGTGCGCGGGACGTCGGCGTGATCGGTGAGGGGACCGTCCGGATGATGGACTACGCCGACGAGAGCAGCGTGATCCGCGCGATCGCCGTCGGCTTCGGGGACGCGAAATATTTTAAGATGCGCGGCTTTACCGTATGCGATTACGACGCGTACGCGGTCGCGGCGCTGAGCTGCGGTTACGGGCTTTTTGAGGGGCTGACCATCCGCGATTTTCAGGGGGGCTGTACCGACGGCGTCTGTGCGCTCAACTCGAGCCACCTCCGCGTGACGGGCTGCTATATCCGCTCCGGGGACGACAGCATCGACATCGGCAAATGCTCCGACCCGCGCGGCGGCGTCTGGTGTACGAGGCTGATCGACGATCTGGAGCCTGCCGTCAATATCGAGGTCGACCGCAACGATACCGCGCCGGTCTCCGACGCGATGAAAGGTCTGTCCTTCTTCCTGTGGGGCGGCGGAACGGAAAACCGCGCCGCGGCGGAGGTCAGCGACGTGGTGATCCACGACAATACGTTTTCGACGGTCGGGATCTGGGGCCCCGCGACGCACGACGCGCTTTACGGCGGGTACGGTACGATCCCGGCAAAGAACATCCGCTGGTATGATAACGAGATCGGTCTGGTGCAGGGCGGTTTTTATAACGACGGGATCTCGGATATGAACTTCTTTGCCTCCATGAAAAAGATCGTGAACGGAGATTTCGAGTATGCCGGCCCCGGCTTCTGGGGGACCGCGGGTGACGCCCGGATCCTGACCGAGGGAGGGAATACCTTTGCGTCCCTCGGCGCGGGCGGGAGCGCATGGGAAGGACTGTGGCTCGAAAAGGGGCAGGAATACGTCCTTTCGCTCTCGCTGGACGCGGATGAAAATGGGGCGTTCTTCTTCGCGGAGGATATCGACACCGGGAAGACCGTGTGGTCTCAGGCGGTCACGGGGCAGGGCTTCAAAACCGCAGAGGCGTCGTTTACCCCGGAGCGGGAGGGCAACTACCGTATCGGCGTCAGGTGCGCGCAGGGGACCATGCGGTTCGATAACTTCGGCATGAGATCCGCCTTTGACGAAGGATGCTATCTGAACACCTCGGTCATGTCCGTTTATTCTGTCCCGCAGGGCGGGAGCAGCTGGCTGTTCGACGTGAACGTTATGCCGGACGCCTCGCTCGATCTTGCCGAGGGGGATCTTCTTCAGTTTGCCTATTACCTCGACGTGACGGAATGCTCCGATCCGAAGGGGACGTTCACTTTCAGCCCGCTGATCCAGCGGCAGCCGCTCGGCTGGGCGACCGTCGGGGAAGGAAGCATCAGGGTGAAATATTCTGATCTCGATACGACGGAGGGCAAGCTCCTTCTGATCTTCCGCCTGCGCCTGCCGAAGGGCTACGATCCCTCGACCGATGCGATCTCTCCGCGTCTTCTCGCGGAATCCGGGATCACGTTCACGTGGGAGAAGCTGATCGTCGCAAACGAAGAGAAGGATCTTGCCGCTTTCGGGGATCACGAGCTCGTCTGCGAAAAGGATATTTCGTCCGGTGCTCTCCGCGTTTCGTGATCCGCCGCGTTTATCAGATTATTTCTCCGGAACGTAATCTTTTTCCCGTTTCCGGAGTATTGAAGATGAAAGAAAAAAAGAAGCCGCTCGTCCGGCACGGAGGTACGTATGCCCGGGTCCAACAAAACGCTGAAAATGAATAACGAAGAGGATCAGAAATATTACGACGCGATCGTTATGGCGGGGATATTCGATATCCACGATATCTCCTCGATGCGCGATCTTGCCGTGGTTCAGAACGGAAAGATCACCTACCCTTTTTACGACCGTGATCTGGAGTCGCTCGCACCCGTTTACGATCGGGACGGAAAC
Organism: Eubacteriales bacterium; assembly: GCA_045617585.1. Classification (GTDB taxonomy): domain Bacteria; phylum Bacillota; class Clostridia; order Oscillospirales; family CAG-272; genus CAKRZE01. Next base: position 13,469 of record JAZLIW010000180.1, on the reverse strand, counting down.
GTGACGGGCGGCATGGAGGTCCCGCACGAAAAACTGCTCGTTTCACTTCTGCCGAAATACGCGCAGGAGGGGAAACTCGTCTTTTTCAAGCCTCTTGCGAAAAGCAGTGAGCCGTACGCCCTGACGTTTCAGAAGGACGGAGACGGAAACGTCACCGCGTCCCTTGACAATACGTCTCTTTACGCGTCGGAAAAGCGTTTCCCGGCCCCGGCGGAACCGACGGCGCCCTCGGTCGGCGACAGGATCAAAAGCTTCTTCTCCTTCGGAGGGCGGTTCTTCCGGAGCAGCCGTGATCGCGTTGCACGCTACGGAGAAGAGATGCGCCGGTACCGTGCGGACCTTGAGAAGCACGCGGAGAAGCTGGAGATGAGGAAGGTCCTTCTTGCCGGAAGAGAAGAACGCGATAATGCGGATGCCGCTTACGCCGAATACCGGAACGCAAAGTCGTTCCGTGACGAGATCGCGCAATTCGACCGCCGCCTCGACGAGTTCTACGGCGCGGAGCCCAAAAAGACGTCCGGCGTCAATACGATCCTCTCCGGATCGATCGACCCGGAGACGAGGATCGACGTCCCGGAGGGAATGACGACCAAGCAGGTCGAGAACGTCGTTCGCTTCAGTATGATGACGGAGAACGCATTTTCGCAGTACACGAAAGAGATCGACGACAGAGAAGCGATGATCCAGATCGCAAGCGGTCACGTGACCGAGGATATCATCGCCGACCGGGAATCGATCCACACGTTCTTCAATGGCTCGATCACCGCTGCCAGAAAGACAGCAAAGGAAGCGATCGGGGATTACGCGAAAAACGGTGACCCCGACAAGCTCGGCAGCATCATCGGTCAGACCGCGTGGATCTTTGCAAACGACACGACGTATTGCTCCACCGCGGACCTTTCGGTAAAAAGATTCGCTTCGCTGAAAAACAACGGTCACGTTTACGATCTTCTTGCGAAGCATCCCGATATCCGTGAGGCAGCGATGAAGCACGGCCTGACGGAAAAGGTGTATGGTACGCTCCGTGCGCACAAAGCGATCTGTGAGATCCACGAAAAAGGGATGGAGGCGAGAGAAACGCTCTTCGGCGGAAAGGTCGTTTCCGACAAAAGCGCGCTCGCGGACAAGGTCGCCGATCATCTGCTCGACAAAATGACCTCCCGGCTGCTGGTCCGCATCACGAAGGAACGCGGCGAGAAAATCGACGCACTGAGCGATAAATACGCGGAGGAGGGAATGAAGAACGGCGTTCCCGCCGCGGAGCTTTCACAGTACGTGCAGAAAAACGTTGCGCCCGCGTTCAATCACACGGAGGCGCCCGGCAGGGTCCTCCTGCTCGGTGACCCGGAAAACCTCGTGAAGATCAGGGAAGGCATCAAAGGGCATCCCGCCTTCACGGAGCTGATGGACGAGCTCGGCAGGGACGTGACCGACTGCACGAAGGTGCTGAGCAGCACGGCGAAGATGAACCGGATCATGAACGCCCTGAGCGCGGACTTTATCGACAATCCGGAGCTCGAAGAACGCGGCAGCGGGATCTCTCCGGCAGCCCCCGAAAAGAAGGCGGAAAAAGAGCCGTCCGTGCAGAACGAAGCGGAAAAGACCGGACCGGGTGCCGTCAGTGAGACCGTAAAAACCGGGAACCCCCCGTGCTGTGAATCGGTTTTTCATATAGAAAAGAACGGTCGGCGGTCTCATGGCGTGCCGTAACGGTCTGAATAAAGGAAATGGTATGTATTCCCGATTTTTGAAAAGATTTCTTGACGTTCTGCTTTCGTTCACGGCGCTGGCGGTCCTTTCTCCGCTGCTCGTGATCCTGACGGCTGTCACCGCGGCAGCCATGAAGGGAAATCCGTTCTTTACGCAGATGCGCGCCGGAATGATCGACGGGAAAACCGGAAAGATCCGCGTTTTCCGCCTCGTCAAATTCCGGACGATGTCCAACGAAACGGATCCCGACGGGAATCTCCTTCCCGACGCCGACCGGCTGAACGCGTACGGCAGGTTCCTCCGCGCTTCCTCTTTGGACGAGCTGCCGGAGCTGTGGAACATTCTGACCGGCGATATGAGTTTTGTCGGACCTCGTCCGTGGATCGACCGCTACCTGACGTATTTCAACGAATTTGAAAGAAAACGTCAGCTCGTCCGTCCGGGACTGACCGGCCTCTCTCAGGTCAGCGGGCGGAACGCGGTCACGTGGAAGAGAAGATTTGAACTTGACGCGGAGTACGCCGAAAACGTTTCCTTCGGGAACGATCTGAAGATCCTGCTTCTGACGGTCCGGAAGGTGTTTTCCGGAGAGGGCGTCGATTTTTCGGAAGGCAGTCAGACGCTCATGGAATATCTCACGTCACGGAACGACGACAGCGGCAAATGAGAGGTGCGGCTGCCTAAACGGCAATGAAAACGAATATGCAGAAAGCAGCGTGCCGGTCCCTCGGCTTGGGGACCGGCACGTTATTTTTCGGGGCTTTTTTACCGTGAAGACATCGGAATGATAAACTGTCATGAACGAACCGTTTCCCGCTGCGGTCGGTTTTCCGATCCGGTTCGTGTCAAGCGTCAGACTTTGACCGAATATTCCTGCGTTTTCAGAGTGTCGAGGTCCAGCCCCTTGTCTTCTCCCTTGCCGCGGGCAAGCTTTTCCAGCTCGCTGAGGCCGTTTTTGATCACGCTCTCACGGGAATTCAGCATATCGCTGATATTGGCTTTTTCCGCAACGGTGCGGAAAGCGCGGTTGGAGGTCAGGGCGTGTGCCAATTCCGCGAGGTTTTCGGGCTCCGGCTTTTTTTCTTTGGCAAAATGCAGCTTCAGCATGTTTTCCGCCAGCTTTTCCTCCATCGCGGCGGCAGGGGTCGGGGATTCCGTTTGGATCGCCTCGTCCAGCATCAGGATGGTGCTGCATACGGCAAGACGGGATCTCTGCCGGCTGCTGGCCTTGCCCGGTACGTGATCCATGTACGCAAGGGCGGCGTCGCGGAGCGGCTTCATGACGTTTTTCAGCTCCTGCGTGCTCTCGCCGCGGCAGAGCGATACGTTCTCACGGAAGACCCTTACCTGTTCGGCCAGCGCTTTGTACTCCGGGGAGTCGTGCGACAGACGGCTGTTGGTCGCCAGCAGGGAAGCGTAGATATCGTTTGCGCAGCGGGCGTATTCCCGGTAAACGGGATCGGTGACGGTGTGCTCCTTCGCGGTGTGAACGTCCTGCCCGGGGAGGATTTCGTACCCCTGCTCCGTCCGGTGAGGCGTGTCGATCAGATTCTGACTGCCGTTATAATTCGTCCCGTCAAATACGCGGCAATAATCGCGGACCTCGATATCGAAAATGCCTTCCTCTCTGTGGACCCACTTGGCAGCCGGTCCCCGGTTTTCGCCTTCCCGGTATTTGATGCCGTTTGCGTTCAGACCGAGAGCGGTGTCAATGCCGCTGCCCGCAATGGTGCGGTCCCCCCAGGGATTGCGGATCCGGAAAAAGGCGCGGGGCGGTTCCTCCTGTGTTTTGTAGGCACCGATGATGGAATAGGCGTGCTGGCCCGCAACCATGTCCGTCTTTTCGGGCGTGGAGGCGGAAACGGGCTGTCCCTGACGCAGCTTTTCCGCGACCTCGTCAAAGAACCCGTCGGGAGTGATCTCCTTCGGCTGCGGGATCGTATCGCGCATATGACCCTTCAGCTCCTGCAGCACTGCCATTCGGAGGACCTGATAGCTTTCGGTAAGAGGGAAGATCTTGCGGTCAAAACTCGATGCCAGAGCGTCTGTCATGGCAGGAGTGGATCTGCGGTTCAGGCTGACGTAACGGGTACCGAAATCACGGTATGCCGTCTGATACAGATCGGACATCGTGTCGACGTATTCCTGCTCGCTCATAAGACTCGCAAAATCGCTCCCCGCGTAGGATTCACGGATCATTTCCTCCCGGGGCTTGTGCAGATAGTCGGCAAAGTTCTTCGGGGCAAACAGCTTCCGCATACCGAAGCGGAAGGCCTGCTCTACGTCGTTCAGATCCGTTGCGTCGAGTTCTTCCCGGAACTGCCGCTCTTCCGTCAGCTTTTCGGGGCTCTTGACGATCGCGGCCTTTTTGAAATCCTCCTCGGTCGGCATCTCGATCTCGTTCCGGAGGAAATCGGGACCCATCAGGACCTCCATCACCTTGGATTCATCTCCGCCCTCGATGGTATCCACACCGGGAGCCCATTTCCGCAGGCTGCCGTTCCCGTCAAAAAGCCAGGGATATTCACTGCGCTTCTCGTTTGTGATATTTTCCGGGTGGTCTTTGAATTCCCGGTACCGGAGCTGAAGCTCCTCGGGGTCCGCCGCGCGGACGTTGTCATCGCTGCGCGTCAGGTGCATCCCGGACATCGCATAGGCGCGTTCGATCACGTTGACCCACATACAGTCCTGCCCGCCGCGCTGCATCCCCATGAAGGTCGGGGTGCCCTTGTCTACGCGAACGAAAAGGGGAGAGAAGGTAGTCTTGCCGTTTTTGGTCGTTTTTTCAAAGAGGCGCACGGTGGCGGTGCCGTCCCCGTTGTCCTTTACCATATTCTTGATCTTTTCGGGATAGAGACGTGCCGTGTCCTGCAGCGCGGCGTAGAGGTAGCAGATTCCCGCCATTCCCTGCTTGACGTCGTTCATGCCCGGCTCGTGCGGGAAGAGCGGAACGTCAGGCTTCTTTTTGTCTCTCGTCGTCGCGTTCAGGATCCCGCGGATCACCGCGTTGTTGGCAGCGTCGGGCAGGACCTCGGGATCCAGCCCGGTGCCCAGCTTCTGCCCGGCGGCGTTCATGTATTTGAAGGAATTGCCGTTCACGTCCTTCAGGCTGATCAGCTTGTAACCGCCGAGATCCGCGTCCTGTACGGCCTTGTTCTGCGCATCCCCCAGATTGTCCTCCATCGGGGCGTGCAGCTCTCCCTGCGCGAGGGTGTCGAAATATACGCCGATAGAGGCGGCGATGCGGCGCTTGTTGTCGATGACCTCCTGGCGGAAGGTGAATTCCGCGTCTTTTCTGCGCAGCTCCTCCGCCGTCAGCCCCGGCACTCCGTCCGTCCCGTCGGGAAAGACCTTGCGGATGTCCGCCTGCAGTTTTTCCTCCTGCTCACGGAAGGATTTTTCCAGATGCTCCAGCGTCCGGGGCAGCCTGCCGATGAAGGCGAGCTCCTTTTCGTACCCCTCTGCCAGATATCCGTTCTGCTCGGTGTAGTCACGGACCTGACCGATGAACCGCTTCATTTCGGGGTCGGCGCCCAGATAAAGCTCGTATTCCTGACAGAGATCCCGCAGTGCCTGCTTGGAGGTGACGCTCTTGCGCTCGTAGGCGGAGTAGCCGGATTTATCTTCGGCGTGAGCGTACAGCTCGTCGATCCGGCGTTTTTCCTCGTCTTCCCGTGCACGGATCTGCGCGTCCCGCTCTTTCAGCCACGTGTCGTCCTTTTCCGCTTCCGGAACGGGCGCGTCCTTTTTCGGCTCCTCTTCTACTGCGGGCGCCATATAGGGCACGTCCTTTTCGGTCATGCCTACGATCTCAAAGCCGTCGTCCTCTTCCTCCCGGGACGATCCGGTGTCTATTTCAAATCCGTCGTCCTCTTCTTTGTCCGGCACCCGGATTTCCTCTCCGTCGTCTATCTCAAATCCGTCGTCCGCTTTCTCGGCCTGCGGCACGTTCTGTTCCGGTTCCTTTTCCGCTTTTTCTTTCGGCATCGTTTTTACTCCCTTCTGTTATGTGAAAGACGTTCATTTTTCATCTGTCTTCAATACCGCCGCGCCGGGCGAAATATTACACGATGCCGCGATATTTTCTGACGTTACTTCCTCTATATTATACGAATTTCCGCTATATTTCAATAGGGTACGTAAAAATATCTGCGGTGCGGCAGGGTTTACGTCCGCATTTCGCGGAAAACGGAAAAGTCTGTAATTTTCCGTTTGATTTTGTGTAGACAAGTCGGTTTTGCGGTGGTATAATGATGAACAGAGGGTTCCGATGAATACATTTCCTTGAGCAGATCGGAACAAAACGCCCGCAGGAGGTATGAATGAGAACAGAGAAGATCACCCCGAACGATCCGGCGTTCTTTGGTAAAACGGACACCGAGAAGATCCGCGCCGCCGTGGCGCTTGCCGGGGAGACCGGGACCAATGAGGTCGTCATTCCCCGGTACAATGAAGAAAAACAGTCGACGCTGTGGATGGTCGAGGACACGATCGCCTTGCCTTCCGACATGACGGTGATCCTCGACGGATGCCATATTCGGATGGCGGACGGCGTGATCGCAACGATGTTCATGAACTCCGCGGCACGGACGCCGGAGGGGAACACGGCAGAAGGAAAGCAAAGGTGCATCCGCATCCTCGGGAGAGGCGGCGCCGTCCTTGACGGCGGAAATCCGAACGCGCTGAATGAGCAGACCTCAAAAACGAACGGGCTGCCGCACGTCTCGCGCAATCTGCTCATCTACTTCCATAACGTGACCGATTTCGAGGTCTCGGGTTTTACGGTCTTGAATCAGCGCTGGTGGGCGATGGCATTCATGTTTGCCGACGCGGGTACGGTCTCGCATCTGCACTTCCGTCTGACCCGGCACGCTTTGGATACGCACGGCGTCTGGCGCAATCAGGACGGCATCGACCTCCGTGTCGGCTGCCATAATATCCTCATCGAGGATATCGAAGGGGAAACGGGAGACGACTTCATCGCGCTGACCGCTCTCATGGGGAAGAACTTCGAGGTGCCCGAGCTGACCGACGATCCCGACCGGGATATCCACGACGTCATCATCCGTGATATCCGCGGCAGATCCAATCTCTGTGCGCTGATCCGTCTGCTTTGCCACCGCGGGCTGAAGATCTACAATATCGCAATGAACGACCTCTTTGAAATGAGCCGTCCCGGTCTGGACGCGCGCTCTCAGATGACGCTGCGGATCGGTGACGACGCCGACGCCTATTACGGTGCGCCCGAAAACCACGTGAAGCCCGGCGATATGCACGATATCACGATCGACAACGTCTTTTCGCATTCGCTCTGCGTCCTCAATCTCTGCGGCGCGGTGCGCGGAATGACGGTCAGAAACCTGCACGCCGCGCCTGACTGCGGCTACGCCTGCTTCTTCGGCTATTCCGGCGCGACGAACGTCTTCCTTTATCACGAATCGAGAAGGGCGGAATACGACGCCATCCGCTACGTCCCCTTCCGTGCGGCTTATCCGGCGGTCCTCGAGGATATCACGGTCGAAAACGTCTTCTGCGATTCGGACGGGACCTATGCCCCGGCTGCGATCGGCGCGTCGAACGTCCTGCTGAAAAACGTCACGGTGCGCGGGCTCCGCGTCAGGGAGGCTTTCCCCGCGTATCAGCCTTTTTCCGAAGTTGACGGAGAGATTTATTTTGATAACTGACCCGTGGGAACGAACCGAATAAATCAAAAAGCTGCTGCCGACGGTATCTGTCGGCAGCAGTATTCGTTATGGCGTTTTTGATGAAAAGCGGGAACGTTATCGGGTGATGACCATGGAAAACACTCCGTCCGTAAAGGAGACCGAGATCGCGTCGCTTTCACTGTTTGCCGAATAGAGGAGGATCCCGTCCAGTTCCATTTCCTGGATCGTGGTATATCCGGAAGCTTTGAGAGCGTTGACGACGGCCTCGTATTCGCCTTTGGAGGCGCTTCCGGTAAGCATGAAGGAGGACTCCATCAGCGTCAGATCCGTTTTGGCGAGCAGCGTATCGGGGATCAGCTTTGCGTACTGCTCGGGCAGGGAATCGGTGTTCCCGGACGGATCTCCGGAGGGATCCGGGTCATCCCAGTCTTCTCCGGCTTCTTCCTTGATCTTTTCGTACATTTCGACGATTTTCGGGTCCACTACGACACCGGTGATCTCCGCCGCCTTTTCGTCAAACGTGAACGTCCCGGTCCCGGTGCTGTTTTCCAGTACCTCGGGATCGTACGCAGCGCCTTTTCCGTCCGCCGCGATGAGGGCTTCCATGAGCGCTTCATATTCGGGACCGTTCATATAGTCGATCAGCTCCTGACCGCTCAGATCACTGCGAACGGTATAAAGCTGATCGGGCCGGATCAGCCCGTCAAACGCGTCGTCTTTCAGCTCGGGGTTCTTTTCCAGTTGGTCCCAGTCGGCAATGCCCTCGGGCTTTTCGCCTTTGATACCGCTGATCCATCCGCACGACGCAAGCGTCAGGGAAAGCACGGAGAGCGTGAGGACCGCAATGATCAGATACTTGATTTTGTTCGTTTTCATGGCGTTGTTCCTCCGTCAATACAGCAGATCCTTGTCGTGTTCTTCGTAGGTGCTGATATCATAATACAGATACGGCGGCTTCTTTAAGAACCAGAACAGATCGTTGTCCGTCACGAGGACCTGATTCACGGCGTTAAACTCTTTTGAGAAATCCAGAAAGTAATTGACGTAGGGCACGTTTACGCTGTAGTTTTCCGTGATATCCGCTTTATTGATGATGACCTGTCCGAAAAACGAGTCGGCGATCTTTCCGTAGAAGCTGTAATCGATGTATTTATTCCCGGTGTCACCGGAAACGGAATAATGCCCGTCCGTATATAATCCGATCTTCATCGCGCAGCGGACGGTATGGTCGATCACGCAGACGTCGGTCTCCGTCGAGGCGCCGAACTTGGGATAAGCGGTCTTTTTCGTCCCGCTGAATCTCTCTCTTCTGGAATCGACCGAAACCGTGACGTCGGTAAAACGTATTTCCTTCGTGATGATGGAAGGGAAGTATGCGTCGTCCAGCTCAAAGTATTGCTCCAGGGCCTTTTTTCCGGGGAAGTATTTGAAGACCTCGTCCAGAAACCGCTCGTCGAATTTTTCGGCGTCGTAGTTCGCCTTGACCGTCAGCGATCCCTGATAGATCCCCGAAAAATAGCCCGGTTTTTCACGCTCGGACTGGAACGTCTGCTTGCCGCAGGGTCCCGCTTCCAATACGCCCTCAACGGAAAGGAACAGGGTGTTTCCCCTAACGCCGAAAACGGAACGGTTTTCAAAGGCGGCACGGGTGTTTCCGTTGAAAACGATCTTCTTGATCATGGTTCCCGCTTCCTTGTCGATCCGGCGGTTGACCTCGTCGTAGACCGAGCTCATGGCAGCGGCTGCCGCGATTCCCTGTGCCAGCTCCATATCCGCGCCGTTGTCGATGATGTCCTGAATGGCGCGCATTACGGTGGTCAAGCCAAGGGAGGTGGCGACGCCCAGAAGGGCAGCGCTGAACGTCTCGGGAACGGCAGTCGCAACGGCTGCCGCACTGATTGCGAAGGAAATGACGTCGGTCAGGTGGCTCAGGTCACCTTTCATCAGCATGGAGAGGTACCCGTCGATTTTTCCAAAACTCCCGTTCAGAAACGAATCGACGCCGATCGTTCCGCCCACAGCGGACAGAAAGTCCACGGTATTCAGTTTATAATGGTCTCTCATCTTCTGACATTTTTCTTTCAGTTGATCCATGTCGCGATCGGTGATGTTGTTGTCACTCATCACCTGCTGAATGATCTCGTTGGTCTTTTCGCGGGAGATATTCTGTTCCACGACGAACTTTCCGGGGACCGAAAGACCGCCGAATACAAGGCCGCAGTCCATCGTAGAGATCGGATCGTTGCCGTGGAATCTCGTATAATCCGCCCAACCGTGATCGCGGGCAGGCACCGGGGAAGCAAGGACCTGATTTTCGCTGACCAGTCCGATCGCCATAACGGCAAGCAGAAGGCAGGCGATCCATTTCTTTATTACGTTCTTCATATGACCGTCTCCTGATAAATCCATAGAAAAAGCGGGTTTCGCAGGCGGGTGCCGTGAAATCTGCTTTTTCTTCTGATATGATCGTTCGGGGGCTCTGACCGCTCGGAAATGCCGTCGGCGGGATTTGCCGCGGGGTACAGACCGATCACGTTACCGTTCGCTTTGTTTTTCGTCTTTCTTTTCGTCTTCGTCTTTCTTTTTCTTTGAGACAAGCACGACGATGAGGATCACGACGATCAGGATGATCGCGATCCAGATAAACAGGCAGATGCCGAGCGGCTGGAACGGGCAGATGCCGCAGACCCTGCATTTTTTCTTTGCGGGATCATCGTCTTCGGATTTTCCGTCGGGATGACCGGAACCTTCGGCGACGTCGCCCTCGCCGGAGGGACCGCCCATGCCGTTGGTGATCGTCTTGATAAAGAATTCATTGCCCGTATTGAAACAGATGCCGTTCATCTCTTCCACGTCCACGCCGTTGATCCTGACGTTTCTATCGAAGCTGTCCTCTTCTTTTGCGTAGAGTCTTGCGATACGCAGGAAGTAGGAATAGTTTTCGTGGTCGAATACGTCGCTGTCAGTGCAGAGGATACCGTAGATCCCGAGCTCTTCGTCCACGTAGTCGTAGTCGTCGGCGGTTTTACCGTCCGCGGGCTCGGAAACGTACCTGAACCATTCCACACCTTCCAGCGTGAAATCACCGGTCCGGTCGGTGAGTTCCCCCTCTCCGACCGACGCGAAAATACGGAGCGCGGTCGCGTTGACCTTCTCACCGTCTTTTTCTTCAAACACGATATCAAAACCGGTATAATCCGCGGCAAATGCGGTAACGGAAGCAAACGTGAGCAAAAGGATCAGCGCAAATACGAGACTGCATATTTTTTTCATTTTCACACCTCAAATAATATTTTTTTTATTATAACATACTTGTTCCTATTATGCAATAGGGAATATTATTCTATGTTTACGGTTTTTCCTATTTCCGTTCAGGATTGGGAAAACGGCTCCTTCGGCTTCACCGACGAACGGATCAGGAAACCAAAACAGACGTTTTCACCTTCCGGCGGCATTGGGAACGGTTACCGGCTGCAAAAAAACGATATGCGGTCCCGCTTCGTAGATATTCGAAGCGGGACCGCGTTTAGATTTTGTGAAAGAAACGTCACGCAATGGCGCACCTGCATGGCAGCATACCTGCATGAAGGATGGAGGAACGGGTGTCCGGGACTTACGAGAAGAAATCCTCCTCTGGATCGGGATACTGATACTGCGGATACTTCCGGTACGTTCCGCTCCGGTATTCGCTGATGCCCGAAGGCGCCTGAACGGTAAAACTGTCCGCCGAGACTGGGATGAGCCGGAAGGTCTCCGTCTCTCCTGCCATACTGCCGGAGGTGTATTTTACGGTAAAGGTGAAATCGCTCCCATCGACGTCCGCCCGGATATGGCAGAATCTGCATTCGGTGTAGTGCTCGTCGCCTCCGGAGACAGATCTCGCTGCTGATATGCTCCCCGGTCCCGGTATTTTCGCAGGCCCACGTTTCGCCGCAGACGGCACAGACGTAGCCTAGCCGGTATATCCTTTTTGCGTGCAATTTTCGCAGCAATAACAGAGTTGGCAGCAGGGTTTTCCGTCGATCCACACGCCGCAGACCGGACGAACGTTCCGGGCGGATATGTTTTTTATTGTAAGATACCGCTTTTTCATAAAAACGTGCCTGAATACGTGGCGGAGCGACTGTTTTTCTAAAAAAACTTGCAATTTCCGACGAAGGATGTTATACTTTATTCGGGATGGTTTTTTAGACGCGTGAAAGAACGTCGGATTTCCAAAGGAGGGGTATGAATGAAGAATCTTAAAATACTCAAAGCTGCCGAAGAATATCTGAAAGGGCAGCCGGAGGTCGTTTTTGAGCGTTATCCCGTTTATGACGATCGTGTTATGGCAGTGCTCGGTACGCTGAACAGTGACACGGACTACATGATCCACCATGAAAAACTGGAAAACAAGGCAATCGAAACCTATGATCTGAATGAACTTGCGACGATGTACACCTTTCTTCTGAGGGGAGAGCGCTTCTGCGACGGCCATATTGCCGCCTATATCGAGGACGGCACGCTGCTGAAGCTGGTGGAACGTCATATCGAACTGCTGGAAAAGAAAAAGAAGGCGCGCCGGATCCTGTGTTTTGACCGGAAAAAGAAATAAGATTCGGCTGCACAGCCGAAAGATGATTTGAGGATAAGAGGATATTGACGGTGTAAAGATCCCGCTCGGAAATCTCCTGTTCCGCCGCCGTCGTTCGTCCCCCGGTACCGTCCTGCCGGCAGAGGAAGCGAAGCCGTGCCAGGCAGGGAAGGGAACCGATGGAGCCGGACGGCGCGATTTCTGCGTACCGTTGGGTTGACCGGGAGCTTTTGGAAGAGTGGATCGACTTCTGCATGGCGGCAGATCCGGACCAGGTGCGTTTGCTTTTTGCGAACGGGCGCTTTGCGATCAAAACGGAGGCGGGGAAGAGTCACATGATCGGCTCTTACGACCGGGAGGAAATCCGATGCCGTGACGAACAGACCGCGGTCTATTGCGTTACTTCGGCTTCCTGGCACGGGGAGGAGCGCAAAGAAACACAGTATCTGATCAGTGCCGCGGTGCTGCCGGAGATCGGGGATCTCGTCCGCAAAAACCGTCTGCGCCGCTGGAGCAGGGAAAGGATCTTGAAGTCTTTATTGCGGACGGAACCTCTCACAGCTACTGTTTTTCCTTTGGCGAGGACGTCATTTCGTTCTCGTCCCAATCCTATCCCGAAAATAACGCCTTGTACTCGATCAGCTTCAGGCGATCGTCAAAAAATACACCGATGAAAATGTTCCGTTGACCTGACCGGACGAAGCCAAATCTGCAAACAACAGAAAACGAGGGTTGCACGCCCTCGTTTTCCTTTTTATTCCGTATTCTGTATCAGATGATTTGAGTCCTTCTGCGCGACTTCAAAACGACAGCAGCCGCAGCAGCGACAGCCAACGTCAGCAGCACCCAAAGGATTCCCTGATCGCCGGTGTCGGGCGCAGTGACTGCTTCGCCGCAGACGTCACAAGCTCCGTCGTTGTTCAGATCCGTGTGGTTATTGATGACTTCGCCGCACAGATCGCAGGCGTGGTCATTGTCGGCATCTTCATGATTGCTGACGGCTTTGCCGCAGATGTCACAGACGTGGTCATGGTCGGCGTCTTCGTGATTCGAGATCGCTTTGCCGCAGAGGTCACAGACGTGGTCATTGTCGGCGTCTACGTGATTCGAGATCGCTTTGCCGCAAAAGTCACAGACGTGGTCGTTATCAGCATCTTCGTGATTGCTGATGATCTCGCCGCAGAAATCACAGATGTGGTCGTTATCAGCGTCCTCGTGATTCGTGATCGCTTTGCCGCAGAGGTCACAGACGTGGTCGTTGTCGGCGTCTATGTGATTCGAAATCGCTTTGCCGCAGACGTCGCAGACGTGGTTTTTATCAGCATCTTCGTGATTGCTGATGATCTCGCCGCAGAAATCACAGATGTGGTCGTTATCGGCGTCTACGTGATTCGAGACCGCTTTGCCGCAGAGGTCACAGAGGTGATCTTTGTCGGCGTCTACGTGATTCGAGATCGCTTTGCCGCAGTGGTCACAGAGGTGATCTTTGTCGGCGTCTGCGTGATTCGAGACCGCTTTGC
>JAZLIW010000179.1:0-12823 GCA_045617585.1 Eubacteriales bacterium | reverse complement strand
CTGCAGGATCTGCTGCGGCAGGGGCCGCGACAGCCGGAGCTGCCGGAGCTGCCGCAGGAGAGGTCGGAGCAGCCGCGGGCGCAGGCCTGGGCGGCTTTGACCTCGGGCCGCATATCCGGGTGGACGGGGACGGAGACCTGAACGTCACGGACCCCGCGACCGGAGAGAAACGGCTCTACACCTCAAACGGCGACGGGACGTACACGAATCCCCTGACCGGCGCGACCTATACCCCGTCGGAACTCCGTGATTCCCTTGCGAGCCGCGAGGAGAACGCCGACCTCATCCGTCAGGACGAAGCCGTCCGCAGAGAGGCGGTATCCGAGCAGGCGGAGGACAACAAAAACGTTTCCTTCTACGACGAAGAGGCGAAAGCCGAAAAGGCAGCCGCCGAAAAAGAGGCGGAGCACGAGCTCTACAAGGAAAAGATGTATTTCAAGCACGGCGTCGAAGAGGGTGACGACAAGGGCGTAAAGCGCGACATCCTCGAAAAAGCCGGCGAGGAATACCAAAAGCAGGCGGAATACGAGGCGCGCGCCGCATACGCGGACGCCGGTTACGAGACCGCGAAGGAGACCAAGCAGGCCGCCGACGTCGCGATCGACGTCATGGCGGAGGTCGACAAGACCGGCATGGGTAAGGTCATCAAGGACGGCTACGCGGTCGCTTCCTCCGCCGCGGGCAACGTAGGCGAGGTCATGGCAGGCGATAAATCGATGGGTGCCGCGCTCGCGCAGACCGTCGTGGATTCCACCGCGGAGCTTGCGAAGAACCACACCGAAAGCGTCGCCGGCAAGTTCGCCGCCAACGTCTTCGGTGACAGCGCCAAGGAAATGTCCAAGGAAGCACTCAAGGGCGGAAGCCTTGAGGACATCCGCAAGGCAGGAGAAAAGGGCGCGGTCGGCGGTGCCGTCAACGCGGCGGTCGACGTCGGCTTCGACGGCGCGGGTGAGCTTGCCTCCTCCGCGATGAAGGAAGGCGGAAAGACCGTCGGTAAAGTCCTCGGTCAGGAGGTCACGAAGGAGACCGCTGCCGACGCCGCAAAGACCCTCGCCGCTGACGTCGTCAAAAACGCGGTCGGCGAAGACGACGACTGAGAGAGGAGGACGAAACGATGGGAAAGAATCATACCGAAAAAAAAGACGGTTTCTTCAAAAAGCTGATCGACGAGACCGTAAAGCTCTTCAAAAACCCCAAAAAGCTGATCCCGACCTTCGTTCTCGCGGGTCTCTGGATCCTGCTTTCCCTGCTGACCGCGTTCGGCGTGACGCCGACGTTCGTGAAGGTCCTGAACGTGCTCACCTTCTCGGGCGGCGGGATGTACGGCGGTCTCCTCGGTGCGATCGGCGGCATCTTCGGCAAAGCGCTGTTTGCCGCGTTCGTGACCGGGATCGTCAACGCGATCGTCACGAAGAAAAAGCCTCTTTCCGGCTCCGGGAAGGGGATCAAAGCACTCTTTGACAAGTCCGTTTTCAGCGGGCTGAACGCGATCTCCGCGTTCGTTCTGTTCGCTGGGATCGGCATCCTGCTCAATCTCTTCTTCAACGTCACCTCCGACCCGCGGAACGGCGCGATCTCGGTCGTCTGCCTCCTTGGGACGGTCACGGCGCTGGGAAGCAGGCACGGACTGCTCTTTTCCTTCCTCTTCAAACTGCTCGGCGTCTTTACAAAAGGCAAAGCCCCGTCACAGACCACGGTCAGCCGCGCGCTGACCGGCATGAGCGCCGGCTTCACGCTCGCGCTTCCCCTGACGTTCACCCGGCTCCCGTGGCTGCTTGCGGCGATCGGCATTGCCTGCATCGTCGGCGGGATCGTCTGCGCGATCGTCGGAAAGGCGAAGAAGCCGAAGCCCGCCGTGCAGGGGGCAGCGTAAAAACCGCGAACACGTTATCATGAAGCTGTATATGAAGCAAAAGGTTTTCGCGTGGGGGGAGAAATTCCGCATCTGCGACGAATACGAAAACGAAAAATATTACGTGGAGGGCGAGGTCTTCTCCTTCGGAAAGAAGCTCCGTCTCTACGACCGCTCCGGGAAGGAGGTCGCTTACATCCACGAAAAGCGGCCTTCCTTCCTGCACCGGTATTTCATCAGCCAAAGCGGCACGGACGTTGCGGAGGTCGTCAAGGAATTCACGTTTTTCCGACCGGAATATACCGTCGAAGGTCCCGGGTGGACCGTGAGCGGGGACCACTGGTCGCACGAATACGAGATCACCGCCGCCGGGCGGACGGTCACGACCGTTTCCAAGCACTGGTTCTCGTGGGGCGACAGCTACGAGATCGATATCGCTTCCGGTACGGACGAGGTCTTAGCGCTCTCCGTCGTGCTGATCATTGACGCCGTGCTCGCGCAAAGCGACTGATCCGCGCTGGATCACCGCGCCCGACCCGACGTTTTCAGAGGGCCATCTCCGGTACCGAATATCAGAAAGGAGATCTTTTATGCCCTCCCCCCGAAAAATTCAGAGAAACGCTTGCGGATTTCGCTGTCGATGAATCGACCGTCCGTAAAATCAACGACGGATACGAGGACGTCGTATCCAAAACGAACAAAAAGATCAAAGCGGCTTACATGAAGCAGGCGATCGAAACGATGAACGAAAGCCTGCCGAAGGAACGCGTGCAGGAGATCCTCGAAGCGAACGGCTGCTGCAAAAGCGGCGCGTTCCGGTTCCGCATCGTGAAACAGGAATATGAAACGAAAGAAAGGTATCGAACCCATGGCAAACGCGATCGTCTCCGGCGTGATCCTCGGCTTCTGCGCGCTGATCGTGTCCGGCATCGGAATCAGTCAGGTGAAGAGCAAGACGCCCGTCGGCTTCTATACCGGAGTAAAACCGCCGGAGGAAAAAGAGCTTTCCGACGTCGGCGCGTGGAACCGGAAGCACGGCACGATGTGGATCCTGTACGGCGTCTGCATCGTCCTTTCGTGGGTCTGCGGGCTGTTTCTCGGTGACTCGCTCCTCGTGCTGATCCCCTTCACGCTCGGTCTGCTCCTGCCCCTCCCCTTTATGATCCTGTATCATCGGAGGCTGATAAAGCGCTATATGATCCGATGATCTTTTACAAAGTTACCCACCCGCTTCTCACCGGGGCGGGCGGGTAACCCAGGCGTATTTTCAAAGTCTTTTGCACAGCTTTTCTTCAGAAAAGCGCGTATCCTCATCCACGGAGGTGTTCTGCATGAAAAAAAGAATCGCTGCCCTGCTCTGCCTGATGCTTCTGCTCCCGCTCGTCTCCTGCGGCAGGGGCGCTGAAGACGTCGCCGGAAAGACCTTCGTATATGAAAAGGAAGGCTTTTACGGGAAATTCACGATCACGCTCCGCACCGACGGGACCTTTACTTACTATGAAGGATATGCAAGCAGCTATATCGGCATGGGGGAATGGACGGTCGACGGGGATCTCCTCATCCTGTCGGAAGGGATGCCCACGCTGACCGGATCGCGCACGGTGACCAATCGCTTTGAGATCGGAAACGGAAAACTGATCTGGAGAGCGGAAGGCTCCGACAATTTTTCTCGCGTCAAGGTAAAGGACGGAGAGGCGTTCAACGAAACGCCCGGCGAAAAATAACGCATTCTCCGTATCAGGCGAAAAAACGCTTGACAAACCGGAAAAGGCGTATTATAATAGTTGCATTGATGGCTATGAAAAGAAGCAGTAAGCGGGAACCCCGATCCAAAGAGAGCGGCGGCAGGTGAGAGCGCCGTGACCGGGACCGACGAAGTCGTCTTTTCGCCTGCGGCGCGGAACAGTCCGTTTTTACGGTGAGTAAGTGCCGACGGGGACCGCCCGTTACAGCGGAAAGAGTGCGCACTTTCGTGCGAATTCAGGTGGTACCGCGCGTCCGCGCCCTGATGATACGGGGAGCGGCGTGTTTCTTTTCCTTCCGTCCCCTTCCTCCCCCGGACAAAGCGAACGAAACTACCGAAGGAAAAGAAAAAAAGAAGAAAGGAACGAAGCATCATGGCAAAAGAATTACCGAAGAATTACGACCCGAAAACCTTTGAAGACCGCCTGTATGCCTACTGGAACGAGAACGGCTGGTTCACGCCCAAGGAAGACGACGGCTCCCCGACCTTCTCCGTTGTCATCCCGCCGCCCAACGTCACCGGGCAGCTCCACATGGGACACGCGCTGAACAACACCCTTCAGGATATCATCGTCCGCACCAAGCGGATGCAGGGCTGCCGCACGCTGTGGGTCCCCGGCACCGACCACGCAGGCATCGCGACCCAGATCAAGGTCGAGGAAATGCTCCGCAAGGAGAAGGGTCTGACCCGTCACGACATCGGGCGCGAGGAATTCCTCAAGCTCGTCTGGGACTGGAAGGGCAAGTACGGCTCCCGCATCATCAATCAGCTCAAAAAGATCGGCTCCTCCTGTGACTGGACGAGAGAGGCGTTCACGATGGACGACAATCTGTCCGCCGCGGTCAAGAAGGTCTTCGTCCGCCTCTACGACAAGGGGCTCATCTACCGCGGGCTCCGCATCACCAACTGGTGCCCGCACTGCATCACCGCGCTTTCCGACGCGGAGATCGAGCATAAGGACCTTGAAGGCGGGTTCTGGTATATCCGCTATCCGTCGGTCGACTTCCCCGGAGAGTACGTGACCGTCGCGACCACCCGTCCCGAGACGATGCTCGGCGATACCGCCGTCGCGGTCCATCCGGACGACGAGCGCTACCGTCACCTCGTCGGGACGAAGCTGCGCCTGCCGCTGACCGACCGTGAGATCCCGGTCATCGCAGACAGTTACGTCGAGAAGGACTTCGGTACCGGCTGCGTCAAGATCACGCCCTGCCACGACCCGAACGACTTTGAGATGGGGCAGCGCCACGATCTGGAGCAGATCATCATCCTCGACGATTACGCCCGCGTCTCCGCCGAAGGCAAATACAAGGGCATGGACCGCTACGAGGCAAGAAAGGCGATCGTCGCCGATCTGGAAGAGCTCGGTCTGCTCGTGAAGATCGAGAAGATCACGCACGCCGTCGGTCACTGCTACCGCTGCGGCACGGTCGTCGAACCGATCGCGTCCCGCCAGTGGTTCGTCAAAATGAAGCCCCTCGCCGCGCCCGCGATCGACGTGGTGAAGAAGGGCGAGCTCAATTATATCCCCGAGCGCTTCTCCAAGATCTACCTGAACTGGATGGAGAACATCCACGACTGGTGCATCTCCCGCCAGCTCTGGTGGGGTCACCGCATTCCCGCCTACTACTGCGAGGACTGCGGCGAGATGAAGGTCGCCGAGGAGGCGGTCACCGTCTGCCCGAAGTGCGGCTCGACCCGGATCCGTCAGGAATCCGACGTGCTCGACACCTGGTTCTCCTCCGCGCTCTGGCCCTTCTCCACGCTCGGCTGGCCGAATGACACCGCCGATCTGCGTGACTTCTATCCGACCTCCGTCCTCGTCACCGCCTACGATATCATCACCTTCTGGGTCTCCAAGATGATCTTCATGGGCATCGAGAACATGGGAGAGATCCCCTTCCCGAACGTCTTCATCCACGGGCTCGTCCGCGACGCGCAGGGCAGAAAAATGTCCAAGTCGCTCGGCAACGGCATCGATCCGCTGGAGATCATCGATCAGTACGGCGCCGACGCGCTCCGCTTTGCGCTCGCGACCGGCAACTCCCCCGGAAACGATATGCGCTTCTCGGACGAGAAGATCGAGTCCGCGCGCAACTTCATCAACAAGATCTGGAACGCCGCGCGCTTCGTCCTGCTGAACCTCGACATCGAGTCCGTCTCCCTTCCCTCCGTCGACAAGCTGGAGGTCGAGGACAAGTGGATCCTCTCGAAGTTCAACACGCTGACTGCCGAGGTCACCGCCGCGATCGAGAAATACGAGCTGGGCATCGCCCTCTC
Source organism: Eubacteriales bacterium (assembly GCA_045617585.1). Lineage (GTDB taxonomy): Bacteria > Bacillota > Clostridia > Oscillospirales > CAG-272 > CAKRZE01. The sequence continues at coordinate 6,947 of JAZLIW010000179.1, read as the reverse complement.
GAAGCTCTACGACTTTATCTGGGACGTCTTCTGCGACTGGTATATCGAGCTCGTCAAGCCGCGCCTCTTTGAAAAGGGCACGGAGAGCAGCCTTGTCGCGCAGAACGTGATCGCGTGGGTCCTCTCCTCCGTGATGCAGCTCCTGCATCCGTTCTGCCCCTTCGTGACTGAGGAGATCTGGCAGACCCTGCCGCACGACGGCGCTTCCATCATGGTCAGCAAGTGGCCGGAAGCCACCGAGGCGCACTCCTTCCCCGCGGAGGAGGAGCAGATGAGCCGTCTCGTCGCCGTGATCACCGCGATCCGCGTCCGCCGTGCCGAGATGAACGTCCAGCCCGCCCGCCGCACGCACCTCTTCGTGACCGGTGACGGCGCGACCTTCAACGAGAAGACCACGCCCTTCTTCCTCCGTCTCGCCTCCGCTTCCGAGGTCTCCTACGTCGACGCGTATCAGGACGATACCGCCGTGCGCATCGTGACCGATTCCGCGACCGTGCTGATCCCGATGGCGGACCTGATCGACCGTGACAAGGAGCTCGCCCGCCTCACGAAGGAAAAGGAGAACACCGCGCGCGAGATCGCGCGCCTCTCCGGCAAGCTCTCGAACGAGGGCTTCCTTGCCAAGGCGCCCGCCGCCGTCGTCGAAGCCGAACGCGCCAAGCTGGCGGCATTCGAGGGCAAGCTCGCAAACATCGAGGCCTCCCTCGCGCAGCTCGCGGCTCTGTAAGAACCATACCCGAATAAAACGGTCCCCCTTCCGGAATCCGGAAGGGGGACCCTTTATTCGGTTGTCCTGTGTCCGTCAGATATCGTTTTCGTCGGTCGTTCTGTACATTGCGACGCACATGATATCGAGGTCGTTGAACGCCTCGGTCGTGCCGAAGACGAGGTATTCGCCGCCGAGGTCCTTATAGAGGACGGTATCGCTGTCCTTGTACTTCTGCACGAAGCCGTCCGCCTTCAGCACCCTGACATATGCCTCCAGATCCTCGTAGGTCGCGCCGACCGCACGGAACTCGTAGTAGGTCGAGCCCGTGTCCGAGGTGCCGGTCTCCTCGATGGAGAATTCCTTCCCGCCGAAGCACCAGAGCGGGAAGCCAGCCAGCTTCTCGTTCCATTCCTTCATTCCGTCTGCCTTTTCCTCCATCTGCGCCGCCGCCTGTTCCAGCGCCTTCGCAAGCTTTTCCGCCGCCTGCTCCAGCCGCTGCGCGGATCCGCTGTTTGCTCCGGTTTCCGCCTCGTCTGCCGCCGCGGCAGCCCCGGCTGCTGGAGCAGCCGCCGCGTTCCCGACCGACTGTGCCGCCTCGGCGACGGAATCCGCGACCTTGTCCGCCGCTTCCTCCACCTTGGGTGCGACCGCCTTTTCGACCGCCGCGCTCACCGCGTCCCGGATGCCCTTGCGGACCCCGTCCTTGACTGCGCCGGATAGAATGTTCTTCAAAAAGCCCATGATATATACCTCCGTTCCAGTGCTTTTCCGCACCGATAATTTTCGTTTCCGAACGTTACAGGGTGAAGCGGTCTCCGGCGCGGATGGCGCGGAGACGGTCGCCGAGGATCTCCTTCATCAGTACGAACGCGGGTTCCCCGGTGCAGTGCCCGGTATAATAGACTGCCGTCCCCGCCGCGAGTTCTTCCGCGACGGCACAGACGCGTGCGATATCCTCTTCTTCGTAGGGTGTTTTTTTCATCAGGTGAAAGCCGCTGATCACGGCGTCCGGCTCGCCGCCGTATTTCTCACGGAAGCGGTCGAGGACGTTGACGATCCCGGCGTGTGCGCAGCCGGAGAGAAGCACGCGCTTCCCTTCCGCGCGGATCACGAGGTACTGCTCGTGAAAGAAGCGGTCGGGCAGGTCGCGCCCGTCACGCCGCTCGGTCAGTCCGGCACTGCCCGGGGCACAGAATCTTCTGCCCGTCACGCCCGAAAAGACCGACAGTTCCTCATCCGGCGCAAAGTCCCCGTCCAGCCGGACCAGATTCGGGATCGAGCGGACCGCTGGCGCCATGCCGATATATTTTTCCCCGTGGTAAAAGCAGCCGTCCGCGCCCGCGTGCAGATAGATCCGCGCGCCGGGATTCATCGCGGCAAAGGCGGGCAGGCCGTCCGCATGGTCGTAGTGACCGTGGCTGAGGATCACGGTATCGACCGTGCGCGGATCGAAGCCGAGCAGCGCCGCGTTCTCCCACGTCCGCGCCGAGGCGCCGGAATCGGTCAGCAGAACGTGCCGCGGCGTCTTCACAGCGAGGCTGAGCCCGTGCTCGGCAAAAATGCCGGGAACGCGCGGGGACGCCGTATCCTCCATCAGAACCGTGATCTCCATCGTTATTGATCCTTTCTGTGTGGTTGCCGGTTCATTTTCCGGTCAGCTACGCTTGACGGTCAGCTGCGCTTGACGGTCAGCTTCCGCCTGACCTTCCGGGCAAGGGGACGCAGCTTTTCACGCACGTAAATGAACGCGCGGCGCACGGGAAAGAGGAAGACCCAGATCCGGACGTACGCCCGGTACCCTTTTTCGTCCACCGTATGCCATTTCCCCCTGCGGCAGAACTCGGTCACGATCCCGGCGATCTGCCCGGGGCGCACGTACTCCTTGTACCAGCAGTTGTCGCCCACGATGACGTAGTCGCCGTCCTTCTTCCCGATCACGCGGTGGATGACCCCCTGCGAGTCCCCCCGGAGATACATCACGAGGTCGTACCGCTTCGGCTCTGACGTCAGACGGACGACCTTTGCGATATCCCGACCGCCCTTCAGCATCGGCAGCATACTGATGCCCTGCGGAACACTGAGGTAAAAGCCGTTCGCTTCCAGCTCCGCGAGCTGTTCCTTTCCCATCAGTCCTCGATCGCTCCGATGCCGCGGAGCTGTTCGATCACGCGCTTCACGTCGCTGCGGATGCGTTCCTCGGGTGCGTCGTACTTTTCAAGCATGGCGGCGACGATCGCGTCCTCGGTCGTATCGTTCTTCAGCTGATCCACGATGAACGCGGCGGTCCTGTTGGAGCGGACCATGCCGTGGAATTTGCTGTTTCCGGTCGGGACCAGCAGCTGCTGCCCCTCGGTCTCGTGCGTGATAAAGCCTTTTTTGAGTTTCATCGTCTGTATCCTTTCACCCTTTTTCGGGATTCATGCCCCGGTAGGAGACGAGCGCCGCCTCCGGGTCCATATTGCAGCCGAGAAGGTAGAAGGCAACGCGGTCCTTCATCCCGTCCAGCAGTACGGTCGTTTTTATCAGCATCGCCGGATCCGACGGACGATAGCATTGCTGATACAGCATCGGAAGCGCCTCCGCGTAGGAAACGCGGCGGATCGCGTTCCGCTCTGCCCTTTCGAGGATGCAGAACGCTTTCAGCGGGACCTGCAGGTCGCTGCCGAGGCGGTGCTTGCCGTTCCAGGGCGTTCCGCAGGCAAAGACGCCCTCCGGCGTGACCCGCATCAGCGGCTTGTCGTCGTTGACCATGACCGCCCGGCCGCCGAATGCCTCCCGCCAGAGGCGCGCGTGGGTCGATTTTCCCGTTCCGCTCTTCGCGCCGAAGCAATAGGCTTCTCCGTCCACCGCGACGACCGAGCCGTGGAACAGCACGGTCCCGTACGCCGGGGCGCGTTCCGCGATGCCGCGGTAGAGGGCGAGCAGCTCGTAATACGGGTCGGCGTATAAGGGCTGTTCGTTCCCCGTATTCTCCCGGACGCGGCGCGCGATCTCACGCTCGGCGGCGATCGTATCCTCCGTCACCGTGACCGTGAAGTCCGGCTCCGCTTCCCGTTCCGCCGGGACGACGTATTCCCCGCAGTATTCCGCAGTCGTGGGATACAGGGCGTTCACGCCGATCCGCAGCCCCGCGGTCATGATCTGAAACGTCATGTCTTTCCTTTCCGGATCTCAAATCAGGATCCCGTTCAGGTGGTCGATCTCGTGCTGGATGATCTCCGCCGTAAAGCCCGAGAAGGAGCGGACACGGACCGCGCCGGTGCGCGTCATCCAGCGGACGCGGATCTCGCGGTAGCGGCGCGTTTTCCGCACGCCGTCGAGCGAGAGGCAGCCCTCCTCCGTTTCGTAAGGTCCCACGGTCTTCACCAGCTCCGGCTCAAACATTTCTGTGAGCTTTCCGCCGTCCGAAAAGACGATGATCCGCTTTTTGATCCCGATCATGTTCGCCGCCATGCCGACGCAGCGCTCCGCTTCGGCACGCAGCGTATCGGTCAGGTCGTCCGCGCACGCCAGATCCTCGGCGGACGGGACCGCCCCCGCGGGAATGGGCGCGGATTTACCGGCAAGAAGAATGGGGTCGCGGCAGACAGGTCGGATCATGGGATATCCTCCGGAATGGGCAATATTTCAGCGATGATACTAATTATAACAGAACGCCCCGGTTTTTGCAACAAAAACTTGATGATCCGTGCGGCAATTTTTCAAAAATCACGTTTGCGGAGGAAAAAAAGCAAAGAACCACGCCGCGGGAATTGACTTTGTCGGCAGGGCGTGGTAGAATATAGGCAGATCCTTGCGTCCCGAAAAAAAGACTGCTCAAAGGAGCAGTCCGAGGTGCTGGTCGTCGAGGATGCCGTTGACGTCGATGACCGAAAGATGGCGGGTCAGGCCGAAGAGAATGACGTTGTCGCGGCTCTCTCTGCCGTAGAGGAGCGCGTAGCCCGTCAGCTTGAGGAAGTTCTGCGTTTCCTCCGGGGTCATGCGGAGGGCGATGCAGAGCATCAGGACCTTATCGCGCGTCGGGACCTTGGTGCCCGAAAAGATCTGGTACGCGTAATGCGTCTCGATCCCGGAGCGGGCGATGACCTCCGACTTCTTCAGCTTGCGGTCGGCAAGGGCGGCGTTGAGCGCGCGGTCCACGCGCATCAGGCCCTCGGTCAGTTCCCCCTTGTTTTCTTCCAGATAGTCCCGGTAATCCGTACTGCTTTTCATCAGTTCCAGGAGTTCTTCCGTTTTTCTTTTCATACGCTATCCTTTCTGAAGGTGGTATTTCTAACATGAATCAGACACAAAACATCGAGTCCCTGTACGATACGCTGCAGGTAATCCGTTCCTTCAACGAAACGACACGGCTCTGCATCTCCCTGCCGACGAACAAGCTGTACGTCGCAAAAAAGATGCCGGGAGAAGCGTATCCGCTGATGGACGCGATCAAGAGGATCTCCTCTCCCTGCCTGACGCCGATCCGTGAGATCGTGTTCCTGCGCGGGTGCATCGACGTGGTCAGCGATTACGAGGCGGGAGAAACGCTCTCCTCCCTTCTCGACCGGGTCGGGACCCTGCCGGAGGAGACGGTCCGCATGATCGCGCTCGACGTCTGCACGGGGCTGGAAGCGCTGCACGGTGCGGGGATCGTCCACCGGGACGTGACCCCGAACAACGTCATCATTACGCCCCTCGGCAGAGCGAAGATCATCGACTACGGGATCACCCGCAGCTATACCGAACAAAAGAGCTCGGACACGGTCATCATGGGAACGCCGGGCTACGCGGCGCCCGAGCAGTTCGGCTTCAAGCAGAGCGACGCGCGGACCGATATCTACGCGGTCGGCGTCATGATCAACGTGATGCTGACGGGGGAGCTTCCCGGAGAAACGCGCGCGGAGGGCAGAATGGGCAGGATCGTCGAGATCTGCACCGAAATGGACGCGTTCAACCGTTACGATTCGATCACCACGCTGCGGAACGCGCTCACGCATCCCGGAAATGAGAACCGCCGGACGCCCGGGTTCCGCGGTATCCTCGGACAGCCGTGCCGCCTGCCCTCGATCAGTTCCCCAAGTACCGTACGCGGCATCGTGATCGTTGAGATCATCCTCACGGGTATGCTGATGCTCTCCGCCGGAGGATTTGCCGGCATTTTCGCGGGGCTTACCTTAACCTTCTTCTTCTGGATCCCGTTTGCGATCCTCGTCAATCTCGGCGGGTTTGCCGACCGTATGAGCCGGATGATCCTGAAGCAAAAGGAGCGGACGGTCGGGGGAACGCTCAAGCTCCTGCTCCTCAGCCTTCTGACCCTTTTCGCTTGCACGTTTCTTCTCCTGACGATCGAATCAGCCGTCGAGCGCGTCACGGGAGATCCGGAAGCCGCGAAAGACACCCTTGAAGGGACGGCGAAAGCGGCGATGCGCACCGTGATACGGGTCTTCCGCCGCTGAACGGAACGGTTCCCCGTTTTCCGCTCTCATTATATCACGGAAAAAGCGCTCTCTGTTATGCTGACGGCATAACAGACCGCTTTTTCTTTTCATCATAGCATCCCGCGCCGGATCTGTCAAGAGGGGAACGGAACGGCGCGGACGTGGGTTGACAAACCGGGAAAAACGGGGTATAATGGTAAAAACCAATACGAAGGAACGGTGACCCATGAAAAAGATCGACCTCGGATTCGCCAGAAACGGCGTCTCCTTTGAAATTGACGAAAAGAACCTCGCCGCGGTCCTCCTGCCGAATGAGGTCAAGACCGACCTCGTCGGAGAGGCGGAGGTCCGGCGCGCCCTGCGCGAGCCGATCGGCGCGCGTCCCCTGCGGGAATACGATCTGCGCGGCAAAAAGATCGTTGTCGTGACGAGCGATATCACCCGTCCGATGCCCTCCTACAAGGTGCTCCCCGCCCTGCTTGAAGAACTGAGCGCCGCCGGCGCGGAGGACGGGAACGTCACCGTCGTCTTCGCGGTCGGCTCCCATCGCGGACATACCGAGGAGGAGATGCGGCACCTCGTCTCCGACGCCGTCTACGAGCGCGTGACCTGCGTCGACGCGCACGCCGAGCACTGCGTCCATCTCGGTGAGACCTCGCGCGGGACCCCGGTCGACGTCTTTGACGTCGTGGCGGACGCGGACTTCCGCATCTGCCTCGGCAATATCGAATTCCACTATTTTGCCGGGTATTCCGGCGGTATGAAGGCGATCATGCCGGGCGTCTCCACCCGTGCCGCGATCCGCGCCAATCACAGCC
>JAZLIW010000178.1:0-9251 GCA_045617585.1 Eubacteriales bacterium | reverse complement strand
AGCGCCTGCAGCGGCAATCTCGGCGTCAGCGGTAGCAACGACGACATCCTTGACGAACTTGAGCTCCTTGGCCTCGCCGACCAGCGGGATCATGATCTCGGGAACGACCTTCCAGTCGGGATGGTTCTTCTGAGTGTTCAGGGCGGCGCGGATCACGGCCTTGGTCTGCATGACGGCGATCTCGGGGTAGGTAACGGTCAGACGGCATCCGCGGTGACCCATCATCGGGTTGGACTCGTGGAGACCCTGAATGATACCCTTGATCTGCTCAACGGTCTTGCCCTGTGCCTTGGCGAGCAGCTCGATCTCGGCGTCTTCGGTGGGAACGAACTCGTGGAGCGGAGGATCGAGGAAGCGGATGGTAACGGGGTTGCCTTCCATCGCCTCGAACAGAGCCTCAAAGTCGCCCTGCTGGTAAGGCATGATCTTGGCGAGAGCAGCTTCTCTCTCTTCCTTCGTATCGGCGCAGATCATCTCGCGGAACGCGGCGATTCTCTGGGGATCGAAGAACATATGCTCGGTACGGCAGAGACCGATACCTTCGGCGCCGAGCTCGCGGGCCTTCTTGGCATCGCGGGGCGTGTCGGCGTTGGTGCGGACCTGAAGCTTTCTGAACTGGTCAGCCCAAGCCATGATGCGGCCGAAGTCGCCGCCGATCTTGGCGTCGACCGTAGCGATCGCTTCGCCGTAGATGTTACCGGTGGGGCCGTCGATGGAGATGACGTCGCCTTCGCGGAAGGTTCTGCCGGCGAGGGTGAACTGCTTGTTCTCCTCATCCATAACGATAGCGCCGCAGCCGGAAACGCAGCAGGTACCCATACCGCGGGCAACGACGGCTGCGTGAGAGGTCATACCGCCGCGGACGGTCAGGATACCCTGAGCGGCCTTCATACCGGTGATGTCCTCGGGAGAGGTTTCGAGACGGACGAGAATGACCTTCTTGCCGGCCTTCTTCCAAGCCTCGGCGTCGTCAGCGGTGAAGACGATCTGACCGCAGGCAGCACCGGGGGAAGCGCCCAGACCCTTGCCCATGGGAGTCGCAGCCTTCAGGGCCTTCGCGTCGAACTGCGGGTGGAGCAGGGTGTCGAGGTTACGGGGGTCGATCATGAGGACTGCCTCTTCAGGCGTTCTCATACCCTCGTCAACGAGGTCGCAAGCGATCTTGAGAGCTGCCTGAGCGGTTCTCTTACCGTTGCGGCACTGGAGCATATAGAGCTTGCCGTTCTCGACGGTGAACTCCATATCCTGCATATCGCGGTAGTGATCCTCGAGGATCTTGCAGACCTTGACGAAATCGGCGTAAGCTTCGGGGAACTTCTCAGCCATCTGAGCGATCGGCATCGGCGTACGGACACCCGCGACGACGTCTTCGCCCTGTGCGTTGAAGAGGAATTCGCCCATCAGCTTCTTTTCGCCGGTGCCGGGGTCACGGGTGAAGGCAACGCCGGTACCGGAGTTGTCGTTCAGGTTACCGAAGACCATCGGCATGACGTTGACTGCGGTACCCCAGCTGTAGGGGATATCGTTGTCGCGTCTGTAAACGTTCGCACGGGGGTTGTCCCAGGAACGGAAGACCGCACGGATCGCTTCATAGAGCTGGACCTTAGGATCGGAGGGGAAGTCCGTACCGAGCTGCTTCTTGTACTCAGCCTTGAACTGGCCTGCGAGCTCCTTGAGGTCAGCGGCGGTGAGCTCGACGTCGAACTTGACGCCCTTCTTGGCCTTCATCTCGTCGATGAGGGTCTCGAAATACTTCTTACCGACTTCCATGACGACGTCGGAGAACATCTGAATGAATCTTCTGTAAGAGTCGTAAACGAATCTCTCGAATTTGGGATCGGGGTTGCCCTTGATCATCGCGGCGACGACCTCGTCGTTCAGACCCAGGTTCAGGATCGTATCCATCATACCGGGCATGGAAGCGCGGGCGCCGGAACGGACGGAAACGAGCAGCGGGTGCTCAAGATCGCCGAACTTCTTGCCGTTGATCTTCTCCATCTCGGCAACGTTCTTCCAGATCTCTGCCATGATCTCGTCATTGATCTGACGGCCGTCCTCGTAGTACTGGGTGCAGGCTTCGGTCGTGATGGTGAAGCCCTGCGGGACCGGAAGACCGATGTTGGTCATTTCGGCAAGGTTAGCGCCTTTACCGCCGAGCAGTTCACGCATCTTTGCGTTGCCCTCGGTAAAGAGATAACAATACTTTTTGCTCATCTTATGATTGTTCCTCCAAAATGAATTTGTAATTACTTGATTACCACCGCTTATTTTACCATAGCAATTAAGATTTGTAAACAGAGAATTCAAAAGTTAACAAATTATTCTTTATTTTTCCGTTTCCTGCGCCGGTCGGACGCTCACGTACGGAAAAATTCACGTTCCGCCCTCTTTTTGCTCTTGCTTTTTCTCCCGGATATCGGTATAATAATAAAAAACGGAGGTCCGCCCATGAATGAAAAAGAAGCCCTGATCCTGCACGCCCTCGGTCTTGCCGGGATCGGGACAGAGGAAGAGGTATGTTTTGTCCCGCTGTCCGAGCGCGTCCCGCTCTGGGCGGGATTTCTTTCGGTCACGGGGAGAGGAGATTTTTACGCGGAGTGCGACCGTTACCGTCTCTCGGTACTGCGGGAGTACGCCGACCGCGGCGTGCGCTTCGTCTCCTTCGACGGGGTCGTGATCGCGCCCGACGCCGTGATCGGCGAGGGAACGCTGATCCATCCCGGCGTAGAGATCCGCCGCGGCTGCACCGTCGGCAGAGGGTGCGTCCTGAGCTCCGGCACCGTCCTTGAGGACAGTACGGTCGGGGACGGCTGCCATATCAATTCGACGCAGATCTATTCGTCCGTTCTGGAGGACGGCGTGAAGATCGGGCCGTTTTCCCACGTGCGTCCCGGCACGCGCCTGCGCGCGGGCGTCAAGGTCGGCGATTTCGTGGAGTTCAAGAACGCGGACGTCGGAAGGGATACCAAGGTGGCGCATCTGACATACGTCGGCGACGCGGACGTGGGCGAACGGGTGAACTTCGGCTGCGGCACGGTGATCTCCAACTACGACGGGAAGAAAAAATACCGTACCGTGATCGGCAGCGACGCGTTCATCGGGTGCAATACCAATCTGGTGGCTCCCGTTACCGTGGAGGACGGCGCCTATACGGCGGCGGGCTCCACGATCACCGGCACGGTCCCGGCGGGCGCGCTCGCCGTCGCAAGGGCACGGCAGGTGAATATCCCCGGCTGGGTGGAGAGAAAATTCGGCGGGGAAACGAAGGAATCGAAAAACGAAGAAACGAAGAAGGAAACCAAGTGAGCATTTTTGACCTTTTCAAGCAGATCGAGGGGGAACGTCCGGCTGCTGCGTCCGGCCCCGTGACCCATATCGTCGTCGGGCTCGGCAATCCGGGCACGGAATACGAAAAAACGCGCCATAACGCCGGCTTCCGTGCCATCGACCGCATGTCGGCGGGAGCGGGCGCACGGATCGACCGCGCAAAATTCCACGCGCTGGTCGGAGAGACCGTGATCGCGGAGAAACGCGTCCTTCTCATGAAGCCGCAGACCTTTATGAACCACTCCGGCATCGCAGTGAAGGAAGCGATGGATTTCTATAAGGTCGGGGCGGAGAACGTCCTCGTTCTGTTCGACGATATCAGCCTCCCGGTCGGAAAACTGCGCATCCGCCGCAGCGGCAGCGCGGGCGGACACAACGGCGTCAAGTCGCTGATCGAATATATGGGGACGAACGCGTTCCCCCGCATCAAGATCGGCGTCGGCTCCAAGCCGGAGGGCTGGGACCTTGCCGACTGGGTCCTCGCGGCACTGCCGGAAGAGGACCGTGCGGAAGCGGAGCGGGTGACCGCCCTCATTCCCGACGCGGTGAAGCTGATCCTCGGCGGGAAGACCGACAAGGCCATGGCAAAGTACAACTGATCCCGATTCCATAAGCGCGAGACCGCCGGATCTGCGTCCGGTCGGTCTTTTCGCGCGTTTTCCGTTGATATTCAGAAAGGTGGAACTATGAGCATCCTGACCACAAGGATCCGCGCGGAGAGGGAATATCAGAGCATCCTCGAGGGTCTGAAAAAGGGCGCGTCCGCGCCCCATCCGCATCCCATGTGCCTGACCGGGCTGAGCGAGGGCGCGCGCACGGCGTTCTGCCGGGAACTGATCCGCGATGCGAAAGATATCTGCGGCTCCGCGCCGCTGATCCTCGTCCCGGATGAGAAGGAGGGCGTACGGCTCCAGAACGCGCTGACCGCCCTCGGCTGCAGGGTCCCCGTCTATCCGTTCCGCGATCTCATGCTGCACGATATCGCTTCCTCTCACGAATACGAGCAGGAGCGCATCGGCGTCCTGTGCGCGGTCCTTTCCGGGGAGTGCGACGCGGTCATCGCAACGCCCGACGCGGCGCTGCAGTTCACCGTACCGGCGGAGATCCTGCGCGGCGCTGTGCGTACCGTCTCGATCGACCGCCCCTGCGATCCCGATCAGACGGTCGAATGGCTGACGTCGAACGGGTATGTCCGGACCGAGACCGTGGAGGGCGTCGGTCAGTTCGCGCGGCGCGGCGGGATCCTCGATATTTTCCCGCCCGAATGCGAGCATCCGGTCCGGATGGAACTCTTCGACGACGAGATCGATGTGATGGGCATCTTCGACGTGCTGACGCAGCGCAAGATCGAAGATATCTCTTCCTTTACCATGTCTCCCGCCAGAGAGCTGATCCTTTCCCCGGAGCGGAAGCAGATCCTGCTTTCGACCGTTACAGGACTCATGAAAAAGGCGAAGGAGGTCCGCGCGCGTGACGTTTTCTCGGCGGAGCTTGAGGCGATCACTTCGGGGACGGAGCTTCGCTTCCTCGATAAATACGTGTCGGTCGTCTATCCCGAACGCAAAACGCTGCTTTCCTATTTTCCGGCAGACGTTCCGGTCCTCGTGGTGGAATATCCCGCCTGCGCGGAACGGATCCGCTCCTACGAATGGCACGACCGGCAGACGGTCGAGGAACTGATCACGGAGGGAACGCTGTCCTCCGCGCTCGCCGTGTTCGGCGGGGATATCACCGATTTCAACGCGTTCCTGACCGATCATAACGGCGTGATCGCCGATTCCTTCGCTTCATCCGTCCCCGAGATCCGTCTTTCCGGTCTGTTTTCGATCCAGACGCGGCAGACCGTCTCCTACGGGGAGTCCTTTCCGCTGCTCTGCGAGGACCTGAAGGCTTTCCTCCGCGTCCGGACCGATACCGTGATCCTGACCGAAAACGAGGTCATGGCAAAGAACCTGCGCACGCTGCTCCTCGAAAAGGAGGGGATCACCGCCGAGATCGGAAAGGACGCGGACAACGTGAAGACCGGCATTCCGTTCATCCTGTACGGAATCAATCTCCCGGGCTACGAGCTGGTCCAGGCGCGCTTTGCCGTCCTTTCCACGTATCCGAAGGGAGCGGGGAACACCCGCGCCGTCTCCCGCACGAAGAAACTGCACTCGAAGAAGAGCGCGCAGGAGCGCGTCATGTCCTACGCGGACCTCTCCGAGGGAGATTACGTCGTCCATATCAATCACGGCATCGGGCAGTATCTCGGTCTTCAGACCGTGACCGTGGACGGGATCACGCGCGACTACGTCAAGATCCGCTACGCCGGGACCGATTCGCTCTATCTGCCCTGCAACCAGCTCGACACGATCTCAAAGTATATCGGCGCGCGGGCGGAGGACGGGACCGTCAAACTTTCCAAAATGGGAGGGACGGACTGGGTCCGCTCCAAGGCACGCGTCAAGGCAGCGGCAAAGGAAATGGCAAAGGAGCTGATCACGCTCTACGCTACGAGGGAACGGAAAAAGGGCTTTGCGTTTTACAAGGATGACGAAATGCAGGCGGAATTCGAGGCGGCGTTCCCCTACGAGGAGACCGAAGGACAGTTGACCGCCGTCCGTGAGATCAAGGGGGATATGGAGCGCTCGCGCCCGATGGACCGTCTGCTCTGCGGTGACGTCGGCTTCGGAAAGACGGAGGTCGCGATCCGCGCCGCGTTCAAGGCGGTGCAGAGCGGAAAGCAGGTCGCCGTCCTCGTCCCGACAACGATCCTTGCGATGCAGCACTATCAGACCTTTCTTTCGCGTCTGCGCGGCTTCCCGGTGAACGTGGATATGATCTCCCGCTTCCGTACGCCCAAGCAGCAGGAGGCGACGCTGCGCGGGGTACGGCGGGGCGAGGTGGATATCCTCGTCGGGACCCACCGGCTGATCTCCGCCGACGTCTCGTTCCATGATCTCGGCCTCGTCATCGTGGACGAGGAGCAGCGCTTCGGCGTCGCGGCGAAGGAAAAGCTGAAGCAGATGACGGAAAACGTCGACGTTCTGACACTGACGGCAACGCCGATCCCCCGCACGCTGAACATGGCGATGAGCGGGATCCGGGATATGTCGATCCTCGAGGAGGCGCCGGGCGACCGGATGCCCGTGCAGACCTACGTGCTGGAATACGACGATCTGATCATCGGTGAGGCGATCCGGAAGGAGCTGCGCCGCGGCGGACAGGTCTTTTACCTGTATAACAGGGTGGAAACGATCGAGGCAGTCGCTGCCAGGGTACGGGAGATGGCGCCGGACGCGCGCATCGCCGTCGCACACGGGCAGATGGATAAAGAGGTCCTTTCCGATATCTGGCGCGGGATGCTGGTCGGGGAGATCGACGTGCTGGTCAGCACGACGATCATCGAGTCGGGCGTCGACGTGCCGAACGCCAATACGCTGATCATCGAGAACGCCGATCGTCTCGGACTTTCGCAGCTCCACCAGATCCGCGGCAGAGTGGGACGTTCCTCCCGCCGCGCGTACGCCTATTTCACGTATCCGAAGGGAATGGTCCTGACCGACGTCGCCGCAAAGCGCCTCGGCGCGATCCGCGAATATACCGAGTTCGGCTCCGGCTTCAAGGTCGCGCTCCGCGACCTCGAGATACGCGGCGCCGGGAACCTTCTCGGCGCGGAACAGCACGGGCATATCGATTCGGTCGGGTACGATCTGTACATGAAGCTGCTGAATGAGGCGGTGCTGGAGGAAAAGGGAGAAAAGAAAGAGAAAAAACCGGAATGCACGCTGGACGTGAATATCAACGCCTACATTCCGGAGACCTATATCCGTTCGACCGGGCTCCGTATCGAGGCGTACAAGAAGATCGCTCTGATCGAAAACGACGACGACTACCGTGACGTCATCGACGAGCTGCTTGACCGGTACGGCAACGTGCCGCAGACGGTCTCCGACCTGATCCAGATCTCCCATCTCCGCGTGCTCGCGGGGGCGGCGGGCATGGCAAAGATCGAGCAGAAGGGCAATTTCTTCCTGATCCGCCCGGTCCGCGTAGACGTGAAGGTCTGGTCCCGCCTCGTTGCCGAATACCCCGGCAGGATCGGGATCAACATGAGCATCGACCCCTACGTCGTTTACCGGGTGGGGAAGGGCGACTTCCCGCTCGACGTCCTCCTCGATTTGTTCAAAAAATATATACAAATTGAAAAGGAAAACAGGGTGGAATAATCCGCCGCCCGGTTTTATAATCAAACGAAACGATAAAAAATGATGAAGAATACGGAAGGAAACCCATCAGTGAAAAAGACGATATCTGCCTTTCTCGCGCTGCTGACGCTTCTCCCTCTCCTTCTTATGACCTTCTCCTCCTGCAAGGCAGGCGGAGACGCGGTCATGGAATACAACGGATACAAGATCACGGAGGGGATGTACCGTTACTGGCTCGCGACCTTCAAGTCGAATATCCTGTCCTCCTGCGGCGTCGCGGACTCGGAAGAGTTCTGGAAGATCGAGGTGCAGGAAGGGGTCACCGCGGCGGAATACTATACCGATATCATTGATACGCAGGTGAAAAATTACTGCGTCGCGCAGTATCTGTTCCGCTACTACGGGCTGAAGCTGGACGAGGAGATCAAAAAAGGGATCCGTGACGACGTGAACGAAAAGATCGACTATTACGGCGGCAGAGCGGAGCTGAACGAAGAACTCGCGTATCTGAACATCAACATCGATACGCTGGAGGAGATCTACACGATCGAGGAGAAGCACGCCGCGGTCGTTGCCTATCTGTACGGAGTGGGCGGTCCGCTCGAGCTCTCGGCGGAAGCGGTCCGGAAATATTACGAAGAGAATTATTCCCGCATGATGTATATCGTCCTGTTCACGACCAAGCCAGTGCTCGACGAAAGCGGGAACTACGTCTATTCCTCCGACGGCGTCTGGAAGACAGAGAACATGACGGAGGAGGAACTTGCCGCGGTCCGCGCGGAGGCAGAGGAGCTGACCGCGCGCGCGAAGGAGGGCAATGACGAGACCTTCGTCTCTCTCATGGACCGCTCCGATTATCAGTTCCTTTCCTCGTATCCGAACGGGCTCTTCGTCTCCGCCAACGAATTCGACGTCTACGGGGCGAAGATGGTGACCGCGCTGGACGGGATGAAGCCCGGGGACGTGACCTCCTTCGAGGAGGACGAATCGATCTGGATCGTGAGAAAACTGCCGCTGACCGACTTCGGTTCCCTCGGGGAGGCCGATATCGGACAGCTCGCGGCACTGGAGCAGTACGCAATCACCGCCGACTACGCCGATACCTTTTCCGATTGGAACGCCGAAGTCAAAACGAACGACGAGCTGCTTTCGGCGATCGATATCGTGACCGCGGCAAGAAAAACCGATTCCAATTTCTGACGAAGGAGAACGACGCATGAAACCGTTGAAATTTCTGACCTACAATCTTCGCTGCGACAATTCCGGGGACGGCGCGCAGGCCTTCTGCTGCCGGAAGGAATACTGCGTGGAGCGGATCCTTGAGGAAAAGCCCGACCTGATCGGCTTTCAGGAGGCGCTGCCGCATATGCACGATTACCTCGCGGAGCAGCTGAGCGCGGAATATACGCTGATCGGCTACGGCCGCAACGCCGACTTCTCGGGGGAATCGAATCCGATCGCCTATCGCAGAGACAGCGTGATCCTGACCTCATATTCCCAGTTCTGGCTCTCCCCGACCCCCTCGGTCCCGGGCTCCCGCTTCCCGGATCAGAGCCGCTGCCCGCGCGTCTGCGTCCGCTCCGAATTCCTGACGAGAGACGGCGCGGCGTTCCGCTATTACAACACCCATCTCGATCACGTGAGCGGTGAGGCGAGAAGAGAGGGCGCGCTCCTGATCCTCTCCGCGCTGAAGGAGGACGACGGGCGGAGAAAACTCCCGTTCTTCGTCAGCGG
>JAZLIW010000177.1:0-2806 GCA_045617585.1 Eubacteriales bacterium | reverse complement strand
ATTTTTTTGAGGAAATTTTGGGGGCGGAGGGGGGATTTCGCGGCTGACGATCGGATAACCGTTTCGCCAGCCGTGAGCCGCGCTGTACGCCGCAGGGCGGGGGTGTGGTATAATAAAAAAGAAACGGGGGCGGTCTCATGCGGGAGTTGAGCGTGCGCACGCAAGGGAACGCGCCGGCGGAGGGAAAGCCGAAGGTCTGGTTTGCGTGCCATCCGGACGATTTTGCCGGGACGTTTGAAAAAGTGTGCGCGGCTCCCGGCAATCTGTCCAAAAGGAGAACAATGATATTGTGCCGAATCACGAAAATTGCGCACGGTTGTTGCGTTTTTCCGTGGAAAATGCTATAATAGTACCGTCAAAAATTCATTCGGAAAGGACAAAAACGATGAAAAAACTTTTTGCGATCCTGTTCGTCCTGGCGCTCTGCACCGCGGCGGCGATCGGCGTCTCCGCTGATCTGTACAGCCCGGATTACTACGCGATCACCACCGTTCCCTCCGGCGCGATCACGCTGGACGGCGTCGTCGACGAGGCCTACGGCGAACCGATCTTCTGGTTCGTTGCCGACGGCACGGTCGAGCCCGGTGACGTGACCAACTCCTCCAACTGGTATTACACCACGATCAACGACGAGGCAAACACCTTCGTCCTCCGCGAGAGCGAAAACTACGTCTACGGCTACGCCGTCTGGAACGAGGACGCGCTCTACCTCTGCTTTGATACCAACATCGAGGGCTGGCAGTTCGAGAACGTCGCTGCCGACGGCTCCGATATGTGGAAGGCCTACTGCTTCCAGGTCGGGTTCTTTGACTACAACAACGATTCCAACGTCGACTGGGGCGTCGGCATCAACAAGAACGGCACCGTCCTCCAGTACAACTTCGGTCAGAACAACGGCTCCGGCACCCCGAAGATGGTGAGCGGCGTCACGCAGTACGACGCGCAGGCCGTCCGTGACGGCAACCACGTCATCTACGAGTATCAGCTCAACTGGAACGAGTTCCTTTCCTTCACGCCGACCTCGGGCGACTGCATCGGTATGGACGTCTGCCTCGACCTCTGCGAGGTCTCCAACGGCGGCGCACAGCGCTGCATCACCTTCGTCAACGCCTGCTATCACAACCGTAATTCCGCCGACGCCCGCAGGATGTATTTCGTCGGCGAAAACGACAAGATCGAGGACATCCTGAACGCGAGCAAGGACAAGGAAGAAATGAAGGGTGACGAGCACACCGTTCCGTTCTACGGCGCGAACAAGGCCGCGGGCGGTCTGACCCTCGACACCGAGAACCAGGTCGCCGGCTCCGGCTGCCTTGCCGTCAAGCCGGGCAGGGGCTTCGTTGCCGGTCTGCCCTTCGATCCCGTTGACGCTTCCAGAATGGATACCCTCGAATTCGATATGTACGTCTCCGACGTCTCAATCTTCGACCGCTTCGCACAGGGCGGCATGGACACCGGTCTGGAGATCACCTCCTCCGGGAAGGAAGACGCCGAGGAGATCGCGTGGCACCTCGCCGAGATCCGTGACCTGAACGAGGGCGAGCCCGTCAAGGAGGGCTGGAACCACATCATTCTGCCCCTTTCCTCCGGCGCCACGACCGGTGAGATCAATCTCGCCGCCGTCAACTTCATGCGCATCTTCATGGTCAACGAGACCGAAGACGTGAACGTCGACGTCAAGTACGACCACTTCGTCTTCACCGACAAGCAGGCTGAAAAGCTCGCCGCGCTGCAGGAAAAGGCCGACAAGGTCATCAAGAAGATCAACGACCTGCCCGAGATCACCGCGGACAACGTCGGAAAGAAGGCTTCCTCCGTCAACTCCGCCAAGTCCGCCTACGACAAGCTCGATGACGAGGTCAAGGCGCTTGTTCCCGCCGACGTGCTCAAGAAGCTCAACGACGCCCTCGCCGCGATCGAAGAACTGAACAAGCCCGCCGAGACCGAACCGACCGAGACCGCCGCTCCCGGTGAGTCCGAACAGCAGACCGAAAAGGTCGACGAACCGATCGGTACCGGGACGAATCCCGTCGGCATCATCATCGCCGTCGCCGCCGCCGTCGTCGTCATCGCCGCCGTCGTGATCGTTCTCCTGCTGAAGAAGAAGAAATAACGGGGGATACGGGGACGCGATGTCCTTTCTCGCCCGCGAGCCGGTTCGCTGTAAGCGAACCGCGCACCAAAGAGGCAGCCGCTGAACAGATATCTTTCTTCCTTCGCATAATGCGATTCAAGGATTGACAGGCGCGTTCTTCGCGCCGCGAACGGAAGACCCGGAAGGGAACAACAATCCCTTCCGGGTCTTTATCGTGAAAATGGCCACTTGCGCGGCTTCCCCTTACGGAGCGGGACGCGTTCGGGAACGGCGGCGGGGAAAACCCGAAAAAATCGTTGACAACGGGGGAAAAACGGCGTATGATAAGAAAAGATAAAATTTTGTCCGCGGGAACGTAAACATCTGACCCGGGCAGGGGTATTATGGATGAACAGGGCGAAAACCTTTGTCCCTGCCCGTGCAGGAGTATTATGGATGAACAGGGCGGAAACTTTCGTCCCTGCCCGTGCAGGGGTATTATGGATGAACAGGGCGGAAACTTTTGTCCCTGCCCGTGCAGGAGTATTATGGGTGAAAAGAACGAAAAGCCCGGCTTCCTGCCGGGCAGAGTTGGAAAATGCTGCGGCGCGGCGGTCAGCCTTACGGCAAAGTGACGTTGTGCCGCAAAGAGAATGAGGAGGAAACGATCATGCCGAGATTACAGACGACGACTTACGGGGGAATGCTGCTGACGGAGGCGGAGGCACGGGA
>JAZLIW010000176.1:0-42264 GCA_045617585.1 Eubacteriales bacterium | reverse complement strand
AAAAAAGATTAACCAAATCATTTTTTCTTTCACTATTATGGCAGAAGCGCTTCAAATCATCAATGGGGAGGTGAGTGCATGAACGAAATTGAACTGCGTGAAAAAATCGTGGAAGTATCGAAAACAATCTTTTCCTACTGTATGGCAAAAACACCCACGCGAGAAGATGCGGAAGATTTGTCACAGGATATTTTGCTTGAATTGACAAAATCCGCTGCGAACATTCGTGATGACCGGGCGTTCTACTCTTTTATGTGGAGCGTTGCCGGAAACGTATATAAGCAATGGTACAGAAAGAAAATCGCCCATAGCACCTGTGAATTGAGCGAAGATATCCCCGAAGAGGAAGATCATTTTAATGAAGATAAAAGCGATATTTTTGCACTTCGGCGTGAATTGACGTTGCTGTCGGAAAAATATCGCAAAGCAACGATTCTTTATTATATTGAAAATCGTTCCTGCGCGGAAATTTCGTCGTCTCTTACCATTTCCGAAAGCATGGTAAAATACCTGCTTTTCAAATCACGAAAAATACTGAAAGAAGGAATGAGTATGGAAAGAAATCTCGGAGAACTCAGTTATAATCCCAAAGAATTGATTCCTATGTATCACGGTCAGGGACCTAATCAATTCTGGCAATTTATGCAAAACAAAATCAGACAAAATATCGTTTGCGCGTGTTATAACGATGCCCTGACCAGCCAGCAAATCAGCCTCGAAACAGGTATTCCACTTTCTTATCTTGAGGACGAAATCAAAGCACTCGAAGAAAAGCAAATTATCATCAGAGATGGAAAATACTACAAGTCAAACGTAATCGTTATAACATCCGAATGTGCTGATGAAATAGAACGTTCGGTGACGAAATATCATGAACTGATTGCCGATAAAATGGAGTTATTCATCAGTAATCAATTATGCGAATATAAAAAAATCTGCTTCATAGGTCACAATTTTTCGGACAACACTTTGCGGTGGCAACTTGCTACTCTCCTTTTTCGTATGATCAATAGAATTGACTGCGGGGACAAATTGACAGCTCCAAAAACCGGTTGGGGAGAATCTGCTTTCCTTTGGTGCTTGGAAAAACTGAACGAAAAGCATATTTTCTCCTATTGCGGCGTTGACGGAAAGAATGGGGACAGTCTTTATTTTTGGGACTACCTGAAAGGCGGCAAAGGCAATCATCACGATTTTTACGGGAATGATCGCTATATCAATATTTTCTGTGATATTTGCCGTGGTGAAAAAAAGAGTTTCAGCGAATACGATCTTGAAGCGATTGCCGAAATGATCAAAAAAGGATATGTTGTAAAGGAAAATGATACGTTCCGTCCAACGGTTCTGGTATATACTCTTGAACAATATAAAAGCATTTTGGAGAGAATTACGGAGTTTGTCAAACGAGAACTTGCGTCGGTTATTCGTGAAATGGATTCCCGTGCCGCTACAATCCTAAGAAATCATACGCCCAAACATTTACAAAACCAGGTCAACGGTATCGCATCGATGGATAAGTTTATCAATGCTGTTTGCATTCCCGCATCAATACTGATTGACCGACAGCTTTTGAGTACAGCATGGCATCCTTGCGAAATGCCGACAACATACGTCGTTTTACAATAAAAGATCGTACAAAGATTACGGAGGCTGCATCAAATTGAGGCAGTCTCCGTTTTTTGACTATTTTTTCTTATTAAAATTAGGATAAGTGAACATAACAGAAAATCCGAATGCGTCACCTTTGATGACGAAGTTCGGATTATTCCTGTATGGTGCGGGTAACAGGAGTTGAACCTGCATGAAGGAACCCTCACTAGAACCTGAATCTAGCGCGTCTGCCAATTCCGCCATACCCGCATATTGATTTGTGCCGTTCTCTCGAACGCTTGATTATTATAGCATAAAGGCCGCGGTTTGTCAAGCAGTTTTTCAAAAAATATGAAAAAATCGTGCCCGGCGATTTTGCGAGCGATTTTGCGGTCTTATCGGGGAGAGAGAAGGCGGCACAGGAGGAGAAAAGCACGGAATAGGAACCGGGAAGCAGGGAAGAGAGGGAGCGGAAAAAGGGCTTCCTTTTTCCGGAAAGGGGTTGCTTTTTGAACGGTTTTGTATTAAAATGGAGGGGAATAACGGAATGCCCGCAGACGGAACGCTGTCGGGCGGAAAGGGATCATTATGCCTGAAATCGGATTGGTATCGGTTTCCTTCCGGGCGCTGCACCCGGCGGAGATCGTGCGGCGGTGCGTCGGAGCGGGGCTCCCTTATATCGAATGGGGCAGTGACGTCCACGCGAAGCCGGAAGACACGGCTCGTCTGCGTGAGATCGCGGCGATGCAGGACGCGACCGGGATCCGCTGCTCCTCATACGGCACCTATTTTCGCGTCGGTCAGAGCGACCCGCGCGACTTTACGAAGTATCTGGACGCCTCGGATATTCTCGGGACGGATACGCTCCGCCTCTGGTGCGGGGTCAAGGCGTCTGTCGACTATTCCGCCGCGGAACGGGAAAAGGTGATCGAGGACGGGAAGGACCTCGCCGCGCAGGCGGAAGCGAGGGGAAAGCGGCTCCTCATGGAATGTCATCCCGGGACGCTGACCGACGACACCGATTCCGCGCTTTCCGTGATCGGGGGCGTCGGCTCTCCCGCTTTCGGTATGATGTGGCAGCCGAACCAGTTCCGCACGCCGGAATACAACCTTGATTCCGCGCGCCGGCTTTCTCCCTACGTCGGCAACGTCCACGTTTTCGAGTGGGACACCTCCCGTCGCTATCCGCTTGCCGACGGGACGGAGCGGTGGAGAAGCTTCCTGCGCCTTCTGCCCTCCGCTTCCTTCTGCCTGCTGGAATTCGTTCCCGGGGATGACCCGGACGTTCTCCCGCGTGAGGCGGAATCTCTGCGCTATCTCTTAAAAGGGGTCTGAATCCCCGGAAAGGTAATCTTACGATGAAAAACAGAATTTTTCTGACGGAAAACGCCTCTACGATCGGTGCGGTTTACGACGGTCTCTTTGAACGGCTGGACTGCGAGCCCGGCGTCTTCAACAAGGCGAAGATCCTTGAAGATCCGGAAGCGTTCCGTGACGTGACCGAGATCTTTTCGACCTGGGGGATGCCCCGCTTTACCGAGGACGAGATCGCCCGCTGCTTCCCGAACCTGAAGTGCGTCTACTACGGCGCCGGATCGGTGCAGGGCTTTGCACGCGATTTTCTGAACCGCGGCGTCCGCGTTTTCTCTGCGTGGGCGGCAAACGCGGTTCCGGTCGCGGAATTCACGGTCGCGGAGATCGTCCTTTGCATGAAGGGCTTCTTCCATACCGTTGCCCCCTATTCCGCCGGAAGACTGAGCGAGTCAAGTGCGAACCGCGGCAGATCCATCGGCAACTACGATTACCGGGTCGGGATCCTCGGCGCCGGAATGGTCGGCAGAGAGGTCATCCGCCTGCTGAAAAACTACGAATGCAGGATCCTCGTGTTCGATCCCTTCCTCCCGGAGGAAAAAGCCGCCGCGCTCGGCGTCACCAAGGCGTCGCTTGACGAGATCTTCTCCTCCTGCGAGGTCGTTTCCAACCACCTTGCCAACAACGCGCAGACCCGCGGGATGCTCCGCGGCGAGCACTTTGCAAAGATGATGAAGAACTGCTTCTTTATCAACACCGGCAGAGGCGCGCAGATCGTGGAGAGCGAAATGACCGACGTCCTTGCCGCCCGCCCCGACCTGACCGTATTCCTCGACGTGACCGATCCGGAGCCGCCGGTGAAGGATTCGCCGCTTAACACCCTGCCGAACGTCATCATGACGCCACACATTGCGGGCAGCCTCGGCAGAGAGGTCAAGCGGATGGGCGTTTACATGGCGGAGGAATCGGAGCGCGTTGCCGCGGGAGAACCCGCCCGCTGGGAAGTCTCTCTCGAGATGCTCAAAACGATGGCGTAAGGAGGAGCGGAAATGAAAGTGTTTTTCGTAACGTACGTGTTCCCGGACGGGGAGACCCGCGCCCGGTTCTATGACGAGCTCGCCGCGAACGGGATCCGTGAGCTCTGCGAGGCGGAGGACGGATGTCTCTCCTACCGCTATTTTCTCCCCTGCGACTCGGAGACCGAACTGTTTCTGCTTGAAAAGTGGACAGACGCCGAAAAGCAGGCGGCGCACACCAAAACGCCCCATTTTGCCCTCGTTGCCGCGATGAAGAAACGCTACGGCATTGAGAGCAAGGTCGAATGGGTCGAGACGGTTTGAATCTCTCATACAACTTGAAAATCCCCCCGGCGACGCCGGGGGAATTTGTTTTTTGATGATGAGACCCGTGTCAGAGCAGGGAAAGCGGGTCGCCGGGGAAGAGCAGCGCCGGAGGGATATCGAAGGCGGTGCGGCAGCCGGTCTCACCCTTTTCCGCAAGGCGGAAGGCGGCACGGGCATAGGCGGTCAGGACGCTGCCGGTAAAGCCGGGATTGGAGGCGAGCGTCAGGGAAAACTCCGCCGTGTGCGCGTCCTTCGTCTCCACGCCGGTCCTGCCGCTGCGGATGACGCAGCCGCCGTGCGGCAGACCCTTGTGATCGCGCGCCAGCTCCTCCGCGGTCACGAAGGTGACGGTCGTGTCGTACTCGGTAAAATAGTAGGGCATGGTTTTGATCGCCTGCTCGATCGCCTCGCGGTCGGCGCCTTCTTCCGCCACGACGAAGCATTCGCGCGTGTGCTTTTCACGGACGGTGAGGTCGGGCGTCTGCCCGGCACGGACCGCCTCAAGGGAGGAGGCAACGGGAACGGTGTACTGTCTGGCGTCAAGAACGCCGGGAATGCGGCGGATGGCGTCCGAGTGACCCTGACTGACGCCTCTGCCCCAGAAGGTATAGTCCTTTCCGTCGGGCAGGACGGCGTTCAGATAGAGCCGCGCGATCGAAAAGAGCCCGGGATCCCATCCGACCGAGATCACGGCGACCTTTCCGCCCGCCCGCGCACCGCGGTCCACGGCGGCAAAATGGTCCCGGATCTTTGCGTGCGTGTCAAAACTGTCGATCACGTGGAAGCGGGATGCGATCTCCGGCGTGGTGACCGGCAGATCGGAAGCGCTGCCGCCGCAGTTGATCACGACGTCGAGCTTTCCTTCCCACTCGTTCAGATCCCGGTAGCGGCAGACGGCGGCGTCCGGATCGGCGATCCGGACCGTCTCCGGGTCGCGGCGCGTAAAGACCGCGGCAAGGGTCATATCCGGGCTGTTCCTGACTGCCGCTTCCACGCCCTTTGCAAGATTGCCGTAGCCGACGATCCCGATCTTCATCATTTGTCGTTCTCCTTTACCATGTCGTTCATGGTGTACAGCCCCGCGGGTCTGCCCGCGAGGAATTTTGCCGCCGCGACAGCACCGTCGGCAAAGAGCGCGCGGGAATGCGCCTCGTGCTTCAGCGTCAGGGTCTCGTTATCGGTCGAGATCAGCACCTCGTGGATCCCGACGATATTTCCGCGGCGGACCGAGGAAATGCCGATATCTTCCTTTTTTCGCTTGCCGCCCTGCCTGCCGAGGATCAGGTCCGTCTTTTCCCGTACAGCCGCGATCACTTTGGCGAGCATCAGCGCGGTACCGCTCGGCGCGTCGAGCTTACGGTTGTGGTGGGTCTCTACGATCTCGATATCGGCGTCCGGCATTCCGACGGCAGCTTTTTTTGCCAGCTCGCAGAGCAGGGCAACGCCGAGCGACATATTGGCGGAATGAAAGACGGCGACTTTTTCCGAGGCGTTGCGGATCGCTTCTTCTTCTTCCGGCGTCTGTCCGGTGGTCGCGATCAGCAGCGGGATCCCGCGGGAGACGGCGTAGGAGGTCAGGTCGTCCGTTGCGGAATGATGGGAAAAATCAACGATGACGTCCGCCTCTCCGGTGAACGCCGGAAGGGCGGGCAGGCAGTCTTCTCCCGCGCGGTCCACGCGTCCGACAAGGGAAAGCATGGGATCGGCCTCGATCTTTGCCTCGACCTCTTTTCCCATTCTGCCCGCCGCGCCGTGCAAAAGAACGCGGATCATACGTTCAGCCCCCGTTTCCGCATTTCGGCAAGCAGTTTTTCGCGTCCCGCGTCCTCCATCGGGGTCAGCGGCAGACGGAGATAATCGCTGCAGAAGCCGAGCGCCGACATAGCAGCCTTGACCGGGATCGGATTGACCTCGGAGAAGAGGGCGTTCACGAGAGGCAGGAAGTCGAGCTGCATCCGCAGCGCCTCCTTTGTCTCTCCGGCAAAATACTTTTTGCAGAGCAGGGAGGTCTCGGCAGGGAAGAGGTTGGACAGGACCGAGATTACGCCCTTGCCTCCCGCGGCAAGGATCGGCACGATCTGGTCGTCGTTGCCGGAATACAGATCCAGTTTGTCGCCGACGAGCGCGGCGGTCTCCATGATCTTGGAAATGTTGCCGTTTGCCTCCTTGATCGCCGCGACGTTCGGGTGATCGGCAAGGGCAAGATAGGTCGCGGGCTCGATGTTGACGCCGGTACGGGAGGGGACGTTATAAAGGATGCAGGGCTTGGTGCTCCGGTCCGCGATGGCGGTGAAGGAGCGGATCAGACCCTTCTGCGTTGCCTTGTTGTAATAAGGCGTGACGAGAAGCATGGCGTCGTAACCGACCTCGCAGGCGTATTCGGTCAGTTCGATCGCGTAGGCGGTGTCGTTGGAGCCCGTCCCGGCGATCATCGGGACTCTGCCCGCCGCGCGTTCCGCCGCGAATTTCAGCGCAGCGCGGTGTTCCTCGTCGCTGAGCGTGCTGCCCTCGCCGGTGGTGCCGCAGATGACGAGCGCGTCGATCCCGGCGCTGATCTGCCAGTCGATCAGGCGGCCGAACTGCCCGTAATTGATCCCGTTTTCGTCAAGGGGGGTGATGAGCGCGGTCGCCGCGCCCCGGAAGATCGGTTCCTTTGTCATATCGTTTCCTCTTTCTTTTCCGGCGGAGCGGAAGCTTTCCGCCGTTCATTGTATGCGTGATTCTTTGAAAAACAGAAGACAGCCGCCTGAACGGACGGCTGTCAAACGAAAAAATCCATTTACGTCCGCCGTTTCGGGCGGACCGCCGAAGGATCTTCGGTCGGATGATTCCGGATAGCTCTCCGCTGTTCAGCGACAGTAACCCGGATCTTGTTCCGGTTTACCAGCACGGCCTTGGCACGACCGGCTTCGGCAGCGACCCCTTTTTGCCCTCCTCACGGATCCTGCCGGGATCCTCACGGGGAAGGATACTCTTGATCTTCTGCGCCTCTATCTCAAGTTTTCTGCATTATATCATACTTTTTGCGGAAATGCAAGGGGATAATAAAAAAAACCCTGTTTTTCACGAGGTTTCTCATTCTTGTCGGAAAAGAAAAGGACTGTGAAGGCCCTTTCGGATGTTTCACAGCCCTTTTTTATGCAAGATCTTATTTTTTCTTCTTGCCGAAGATGATCGCGAGGACGGCAATGACAATGACAGCGGCAGCAACGGAAAGCAGAATGATCAGCGTCGTGTCGGACTTTTCTTCGGTTTTTCCGGCGTCCTTGGTATCATTTGCGCTTTCGGGAGCCTTGGTTTCATTGGCTTTGGTTTCGGATGCTTTGGTTTCGGGTGCTTTGGTTTCCTTGGGCTCGGGAGCCTCGGTCTCCTTGGGTTCGGGAGCCTTGGTGACCTTGACCTCCTCGGTCTCCGGGACGTACTTATCGCCGTAGTAGCTTTCAGCATCCTGGATGGGGAGGACGATCGCGTTGTTGTTCAGCCCGCTGCCGTACTGGTTCTCGGTCATGACGCAGTTCGGAACGAGATCAAAGACGGAGGTCCTGTTAATATCGTCGTGGATGAATTCGCCGCCGTTGCCGAGGTCGCAGATGTAGCCCTTCAGCTCGCCGTTCTTCGCCGCGGCATATTCCTCACCGGCAGTCAGATAGGGAAGGTTGAAATAAACGTCGATGCACATATTGCCGTTTTCATCCCAGTGCCATTCGCCGGGGATGTTCCATTCGGCGATGTAACCGGTATAATCGTCGCCGGCGCCGATGCCCCACCACGCTTCAAAGCCTTCGGGAATCTCGGGGTTATCCGCTTCGGTCCAGTTGAAAATAAACCGGGTGTTGCAGAAATCGTCGTCTGCGGAGTAGGGGCAGAGCATGACGATCGCGCTCATCGTATACTGTTTTTCCTCATCGGCAGACGCGGTGATCGCGCTGACGGTGAAGACGGAGACGAGCATCATGATCGCGAGAAGAACGCTGAGCAGTTTTTTCATGTTGTTTCATCCTTTCGTTTTGACGGGTACCGTCTTTGATTTGAATATAACATAATTTCCCGAAAAAGTCAAGTGTTTGGCGGAAAAACGATTTTCCGTTAGAATAAAACAAATCGGTGCCGGGTCGTCCGTCCCGTTTTTATTCAAAAAAACGGGAAAGAAAGGTTGCGTGACGGGAAAAACCGTGCTATAATTTCTATATTCGGAAAGACGTGTTCTTTTACGCCGTCACCGAAAAATGCCCGGCGGAAGCCGGATGAGATAAAAGAGGAAGCAGAAATGACGTTGTTTCTTGACAGCGCACGTCTTGCGCTGATCGAAAAAGCATGGAAGGAATACCCCCTTGACGGAGTGACGACGAACCCGACGATCCTTGCGCGGGATATCGGCGGAGACATGAGCCTGAAGGAGCTGCTGCTCCGGATCCGTGCGCTGACTGCCGGAAAGAAACTCTTCGTTCAGGTCACGTCGGATAGCGTGCCCGGGATGGTGCGGGACGCGGAAACGATCGTGAAGACGCTGGGCGGCGATCTGTCGGTCAAGGTCCCTTCCACGAAGGAAGGCTTTGAAGCGATCAAACTTCTGCACGCGGAGGGGATCGGAACGACGGCGACCGCTTGCTACTCGACCTCGCAGGCGCTCCTCGCGGCAAAGGCGGGCGCGGATTTCGTCGCTCCCTATCTTTCCCATCTTGACAATCTGTCTCTGGACGGCGCCGCGTGTGCCTGCGAAATGGCGCGGCTGCTTTCGGAACACGGCTTCGGGACGCAGGTCCTCGCCGCGAGCTTCCGCACCGCGGCGCAGGTCGAGCGGTGCTTTGCGGGCGGGGTCGGTGCCGCCACGGTCACGGCGGAAATGCTGGACGTTCTTGCCGCGCATCCCGGAACGGAAAACGAGCTTTCCTCCTTCCGCAAGAATTGGAACGGCAGATTCGGGAGCGGGATCGCGGAGCTGCTTTCCTGATCCTCCGTGCCGTTTGCCGGACTGCGTTCGTCAAATCGGGTCGGATCCGACGGCAAAGGAACGGTTTTGTCAATCTGCCCAAAATGACGGGCGATTTCTCTCCTTTCTGACGGGAAGCGCCTTCCGTTTCTTTCTTGAAACGGAGGCGCTTTTATGTTATAATGGTAAAAAAGAATGTCAAGGAGAACCTGCCATGAAACTGGAACAGCATATGTGGTACCGCTACGACGGTGCGATTGAAACCGAACTCAAGCAGTGTGCCGACGAGGGCAAGGACGTCACGCCCTTCCTTGAACGGGCAAAGCAGATCGATATCCGTCAGCCCCTGACCGAGGAAGAGTATAACCGGGTCTTTTCCTTCATCGATGAACTGGAAGCGATCCCGGAGCCCGAAAACCCGGAATACAACGAGCCGAGCGATCTCGAGGGGATCCAAAAACTGCAGGCGCCCCGCCGTGCGCCCGCCGCATACGACAAGGAGACCATCGGGAATAAGATCCACGGGGCGTGGATCGGCAGGATCACGGGCTGTCTGATCGGAAAGCCGGTCGAGGGAGGCTCCCGTGAATTCATCAAAAAGATCGCGGAGGCCGGGGACAACTACCCGATCACGCACTACCTGACCGTCCGGGTCCCGAATCCGGAGAACGATCCCTTCTTCAACGATCCGAATCTGAAAAACCGCTGCTTTATCGAGAACGTCCACGGCGTTTCTCCGTCGGACGACGATACGAATTATACGACCCTCGCGCTGAGCATCTTTGAGCAGCACGGGCGCGACTTCACGCCGAACGACGTGGCGGCGGGCTGGCTGAGCAATTTCCCGGCGTTTGCGCTCTGCACCGCCGAGCAGGCGGCGTTCCGCAATTTCCTGAATCACATCCTTCCGCCCCGTTCGGGCTATGTCCGCAACCCCTACCGTGAGTGGATCGGCGGACAGATCCGCGCCGACTTTTTCGGTTACGTCAACCCGGGCGATCCCTTTACCGCGGCGGATTACGCCTGGCGTGACGCCTGCTGCACGCACACGAAGAACGGGATCTACGGCGCGATGTTCGTCGCCGCGATGATCGCCGAGGCGGCGGTCAGCTCCGATATGCGCCATATCGTTGAGACCGGTCTGCTCGTCGTTCCGCAGACCTCCCGCCTGAAACGGGATATCGATTTCGTTCTCTCAATGTACGACGAAGGGAAGGACTATCTTTCCGCGCTCGACGGGATCTGGAACTACTACGGCGGCAAAATCAGCTGGGTCCACACGCTGCCGAACGCGATGATCGTCGCCGCCGCTCTTCTGTGGGGAGAGGGCGATTACGCGAAGACCCTCGGTTACGCGATCATGGGTGGGATGGACACCGACTGCAACGGCGCGACCGTCGGCTCAATCATCGGCATGGTGACGGGCGCGGACGCGATCCCCGCGGAGTTCACCGATCCCATCGGGGATACGCTCCGGACCGATATCGTCGGCAACGCGACTGTGAAAGTCTCCGACCTTGCCCGCCGCACGATGCGGTTCCTTGAAAAATGATGCCCCCTTTCGTGACGGGCGCCGAATTGACGACCGCCTTCATCGACCTGCTGACCGGATTGGTCATCCTGCCGTTCTGTCCCGTTCTTTTGAAGCAGAACGGAGAAAAAACGAGAAAAAAGCTTTGGGCGCTCTTTCTGCTCCTGCTTTCAATCGGAAATATCGGCGGGTTTCTGATCCACGCACCCGACTGGAGTGAAAAAACGACGCTGATCGCGTGGTTCTTCCTCTACGCCGTGATGTACGCGCTTCTCGTCGCTTTCGCTTTTCTCGCATGGTATCGCTATTATGGTAAAATGCCGGGGAAGGGAGCCGCCGCACTGCTCCTTGGCTCCGCGTTTCTCTGTTACCTGATCTCCGGCATTTCGGATCTGATCGGCATCGACGGCATCGTCTTGTATGCGGTTTACGGGCTTGCACTCGGGCTGCCCTCCATGATCGCCTTCGTCTTTCTTGCCGTGAAACGAAAGGAACGGGGACCCCGCCGCTTTTTCCTGATCCTCCCGCCGCTCCTTTTCGGCTCGGTGTTCGAGATCGTCCGGAAGGGCGGCTTCATGCTGATCGTGCCCTTTGACCATAACGGTATCTTCCATATCTGTCTGCTTTTTGCCTGCGTTCTGCTCGGGCTTGCCGGGATCGAGGACGTCAGGGCATCCGCAATCACGGAGGAACAAAAAATATGAATAAGAAGCTTCATCTGATCTCCAACGCACACATCGACCCCGTCTGGCAATGGGAATGGGAGGAGGGCGCCGCGACCGCGATCTCCACCTTCCGCTGTGCCGCGGCGTTCTGCCGCGAGTTCGACGGGTATATCTTCTGCCACAACGAAGCGCTGCTCTATCAGTGGGTCGAGGAATACGAGCCCGCGCTGTTTGAGGAGATCCGCGCACTTGTGAAGGAAGGAAAATGGCATATCATGGGCGGCTGGCATCTTCAGCCCGACTGCAATATGCCCTCGGGCGAGAGCTTCGTCCGGCAGATCCTCTCCGGCAGAGAATATTTTAAGATGAAGTTCGGCGTGGAGCTCCCCACGACGGCGATCAACTTCGATCCCTTCGGACACACCCGCGGTCTCGTGCAGATCCTTGCCAAATCGGGATACGACAGCTATCTCTTCTGCCGCCCGGGGCAGGGGGACTGTCCGCTGCCTGCGGAGGACTTCACCTGGGTCGGATATGACGGCTCAAAGGTGCTGGGCAGACGTTCTCCCGGTTACGGGACCGGACTCGGTCACGCGACCGACAAGATCCGGGGATCGCTTGCCGGCGTGACCGATGAAAATCCCATTGGCTTTTGTCTGTGGGGCGTCGGGAATCACGGAGGCGGACCCTCCCGCAAGGACCTGCGTGACATTGCCGCGCTGATGAAAGAGGCAAAGGAAAACGGCGTCGAGATAATTCACTCCACGCCCGAGAACTACTTTGCCGATATCCGCTCCTCCGGCAGAAAGCTGCCCGAGTTCCGCGGATCGCTGAACAGCTGGGCGCCCGGCTGCTATACCTCGCAGATCCGCATCAAGCAGAAGCACCGCGAGGTAGAAGGAATGCTCTATTCCTGCGAAAAGATGTGTACCGAGCTTTCTCTGCACGATCCGTCGTTCGTCTATCCCGAGAAGGAGATCGGTGAGGCGCTGTACGATCTGCTGACCGCGGAGTTCCACGATTCGCTTCCCGGTTCCTCGATCCAGCCGGTCGAGGAAATGGCGCTGCGGATGCTGGACCACGGCAAGGAGATCCTGACCCGCGTACGGATGCGCGCTTTCCTGCGCCTTGCCGAAGGGCAGAAGACCGCGGCGGAGGGAGAGATCCCGGTCCTCGTCTACAACCCGCATCCCTATCCCGTGGAGGGCGATTTCACCTGCGAATTCATGCTTGCCGACCAGAACTGGTCGGAGAGCTGGACGATCCCGTCGGTCTACCGCGACGGGGTACACGTTCCTTCCCAGTGCGAAAAGGAGGATTCCAATCTCCCGCTCGACTGGCGTAAACGTGTGGTCTTCCACGCGACGCTCGCTCCCTCCTCGATGAACCGCTTTGATTGCCGGATGACGATCCTGCCGAAGAAGCCGGTGCTCGAGACCGGAAGCGATCCGGATACCTACGTATTCGATTCCCCGTATCTTCACGCGGCCGTCAACAAAAAGACCGGCCTTCTTGACGCCCTTGCTTCGGGCGGGGTCTCCTATCTGAAGCCCGGTGCGCTTTCGATCGACGTGATGAAGGATACGGTCGACCCGTGGTCGCAGGTCCAGCAGCAGTGGAGAGAAAAGATCGGCTCCTTTACGCTCCTTTCCGAGGAGGAGGGCACCGATTTCTCGAACGTCGACGCGCCGATCCCGTCCGTCCGTATGGTCGAGGACGGGGAAGTCCGCACCGTGATCGAGGCGGTCTTCGGCTACCGGTCGAGCCGCGCGGTCGTGCGGTATCTCTTCTCGAAGACCGCGCCCGTGATGGACGTGCAGCTCCGGATCGTCAACTGCGAAAAATCGAAGATGTTCAAGCTGCGCGTGCCGCAGGCACTGACCGGCGCGTCTCCGCTCCTCGAAGTCTCCTACGGGGAAGAGGAAATGCGAATGCAGGGCTTCGAGTGTCCCGGGCAGCGCTACGTGAAGGTGAAGGGAAGCGAGGGCTCGTTCGCGATCCTCAACGGCGGGACCTACGGTTCCTCCTTCGACGGGGGCGATCTCTATCTGACGCTGCTCCGTTCCCCGGGCTATACGGCACATCCGATCGGTGACCGCAAGATCATGCCGCAGGACCGTCACAGTCCCTACGTCGATCAGGGGGAACGCCTCTATTCGTTCCGGTTCCTGCTCGGTGATCCGGCGAACGTCGCCCGTGCGGCGCTCTCGATGAACGAGGCGCCGATGGCAGTTTCCTTCTTCCCGTCCGGGAGCGGAGACGAGGCGATGGCAGAGCCCAACGTGTTTCTGGAGGGCGAGGAGGTCATTATGACCGCGCTCAAGAAGGCGTCCGACGGGAACGGATGGATCGTGCGTCTCTTCCATCCCGCCGCGGAAAGCGGCAGCGCCGTTCTCACGGTCCCCGCACTCGGGACGAAGACCGCGCTGACTTTCGGTGCTTACGAGGTAAGGACCCTGCGCCTGACCGACGGAACGGTGACGGAATGCGATCTCATGGAGCAAAAGAAATAATACCGTTCAGAGGGTTGCAATTCCCTCCGATCTGTGCTATGATTTGGATAATGTAATTGAAGGAGTGATTATCATGAAAAAACTGAGACTCGGCTTTATCGGCGTCGGCAACATGGGTACGGCGCATATCAACAATATTTACGCGGGCAAATGCCCCGAGATCGAGGTCCGTGCGGTCGCGGATATCAATCCCGCCCGTCTGAAATGGGTGCAGGATACCGTAGCGAAAAAGCAGGCGGAAAACCCCGATTTTCCGTCCGTCGCCTGCTTCTCCGACGCGGAGGAAATGCTGAATTCCGGTCTGATCGACGCGGTCGAGATCGCGGTGCCGCACTACGACCATCCGAAATACGCGATCCTCGCTTTCAAGGCAGGGGTCCACGTCATGTGCGAAAAGCCCGCGGGCGTCTATACCGCGCAGGTGCGGGAAATGATCGCCGAGGCGGACAAGCATCCCGATCTCGTCTTTGGTATGATGTTCAACCAGCGGACCAATCACTTCTATCGCAAGATGCGTGAGATCATTCAGTCCGGGGAGCTCGGCGAGATCCGCCGCACCTCCTGGATCATCACCAACTGGTACCGTTCGCAGTGCTATTACGATTCCGGCGCGTGGAGAGCGACCTGGTCCGGTGAGGGCGGCGGCGTCCTTCTCAACCAGTGCCCGCACAATCTCGACCTTTGGCAGTGGATCTGCGGGATGCCTTCGCTGATCGACGTCAGGATGCACTTCGGCAAGTGGCACGATATCGAGGTCGAGGACGACGTGACTGCGTACGTCGAGTATCCGAACGGCGCGACCGGTACCTTTATCACCACAACCGGCGATTACCCGGGCACCAACCGCTTTGAGGTCGTCTGCGACGGCGGTACCGTCATCTGCGACGGCGGCAGCCTGATCGTCAACAAGTTGGAAATGCCTGAATCCGAATTCACCAAGGTGAACAAGGTCCCGTTCGGCGCGCCGAAGTTCAGCCGCGTTTCCGTCGAGACCGACGGAAAGAACGAGCAGCACGCGGGCGTGATGAACGCCTTTGCCGCGGCGATCCTGCGCGGTGAGCCTCTCGTTGCCGACGGCCGTGAGGGCATCAACGGGCTGACCATTTCCAACGCGATGCATCTCTCCGCGTGGACCGGAAAAGCGGTCACGCTCCCGTTTGACGAGGCGCTGTTCAAGTCCCTGCTGATGGACCGTGTGAAGAATTCCCGCCGCAAGGAAAACATCGAGGCTGTCCTCGCGGATACCGAAGGAAGCTACAACTCCTGACCGACAAATCAATAACGCAAAAAGGAAGATGTCAGAACGGCATCTTCCTTTTTTGGCTATCCGGTCAAAAGCCCGCCGGCTCTTCGGGACGGCGGGCGGGGTACGGACCTGAATCAAAGAATGAAATTGGAAATGAGCTGGCTGATGCGGCGGATATCGACGTTTGCCTTGAAGTCAAACGACAGTCTGGAGCCGTCGCTGAACGTCAGGATCAGTTCGCTGTCGATATCGAGCAGACCCGCTGTCTCGATCCC
Source organism: Eubacteriales bacterium (assembly GCA_045617585.1). Classification (GTDB taxonomy): domain Bacteria; phylum Bacillota; class Clostridia; order Oscillospirales; family CAG-272; genus CAKRZE01. Next base: position 26,860 of record JAZLIW010000176.1, on the reverse strand, counting down.
GTAGAACTGGACCTTGGAGTAGGGATACGACATATACGAGACTTTCTTCCCCGTGATTCCCTGCACGTTGACGACGAACACTCGCTTGCTCGTGAAGATCACCTGGTCGCGGACGGTCATAAAGGGCGCGACGATCTCTTCTCCGGGAACGAGGAGCGTGAACACCTCGCTGCGGATCTCGCTTACGTTGATCGGGTGAAGATTGAATAAGTTGGAATCGCCGACGATCCCGGATGAAACGGTTGGCATATTGGTCCCTCCTGTGAAAATATTTTCGGCGGATCAGTACTGTGCCCGTGCGGTCTCTTCCGCGGCGATCTCCGCCCAGCGCCACAGACGGTGCGGGTCGTGACGGACGGTGGAAATGTCCTTCAGGATCAGCTCGAGGCAGACGCCGTTCGACTGCGCGGCATTGATGGTGTGTCGCAGATCGGCGCGCACGAGATCCTCGTCGAAGACGTCGGTCGCGAGGAGCGCGGGATTCGGCTTGTTGGACATGATGTATTTATGCGGCAGCCTGGCGGCGAATTCGTCGCGGTCGCTCCACGGGCTGCACGAGATCTTGCGGATCTTCGGCATTTTGTCGATGATATCGAGACGGTCGGAGAGCTTATCGCAGCAGCCGTAATAAATCGCGCCGAAGTAGGGGAAGAGGCGCTGCATATAGGGCACCTCAAATTCGTCCGTGATCGCGGGCGAGACCGAGGTGAATAGCTGCGCCAGACCGAACGCCCAGCCGTCCGCGCAGGTCGGGTTATCGGGATCGCAGGAGGCGGAGGGCAGGTCGGTGCCGAAGGTGTGCGAGCAATGGCAGTAATTGGAATTGATATCGTAGAGCCCGAGCTTGTTGATCTGCTCGATGCGGGAGATCGTCGCGTTCGTCAGACGGTCCATGATCGCGTGCATCATTTCGGGGCGGTCCATCAGCTCGATGTAGCAGTTTTCAACGCCCATGCACTGGGTGATGAAATCCCAGATCCCGAGATGCAGGATAAAGCCGCGGAATCTGACCGGAGCGATGCCGTCAAAGATATACCGCGCGGTCTCCATGACCTCTTTTTCGACTTCGCGGTTGACCGTGATCACGGGATCCTTGATCTTTTCGACGTCTTCCGGCTCTTCAAACTGATTGATGAAGTGATAGGCGAAGACGGCGCTGTCCTTTTCGGTCGCCAGTTTTTCGTTCTGAATGGCAATGCCGTAGCCTGTGTCGCCGAGGATGCGCGGGATCAGGATATAGGGGTTCAGCACCATGTCGACGGGCAGATGCTCCCACTTATAGATCTCCATCCGCATTTCGAATTCCACACCGCGGAAATAGGGGTTCTGCACCTTGCAGATGAGGCTCCCGTCCACGTCGAGTTCGTTCCACGGCATCTGGTCGATCAGGACCATCGGCTTGACGGTATTCAGCGCGTTGTGGCGGAGCCACATGGTACGCTTGAGGTCCTGCACGGGAAGGGTGGCGTACGCCATATATTTTTTTCCGAGTTCACGAAGGACGGCAACGTCCTCGTTTGAGATCTGCATCATAACGGTCGGTTCCTTTCAGCAGTTTATTCATCCCAGGGGAACAGCATCTGTTCCATGTAGTTTTCATTGAAGCGAGGGTCTCCGCCGAGGTTGACGGTTTCCGCGGATGCGGTGAATGAGCGGATCACGGGAAGCAGGGAGGTGTCGCGCAGCAGGGCTGCCGCGCCGGCGAGGGAAGCGTTTCCGATCGGACGGGCGCATTTTCCGAGGGAGGACGGGATCAGACCGATCCGGACCGCGCTGCGGATATCCAGATGATTGCCGAAGCCGCCCGCGATATACAGGACGCGGATCTCCTCTTCCTTCGTGCCGGAGACGGTGAGCAGCGTCCCGATCCCGGCGGCGATCGCAGCTTTGGCGAGCTGGACGGCACGGATGTCCTTCTGTACGGGCTCAACGCCGGGGGCAAGCAGGGTCTCTCCGTCGATGCTGCCGGTCTCGTCAACGATCTCCGCGTCGAGATAGCAGGCGACCGCGTCGATCAGACCGGAGCCGCAGATCCCGACGGGAGGCAGGTCTCCGATCGTATGGGCGCGGAGAACGCCGTCAACGAGCGTGACCCTGTCAACGGCACCAGGGATCCCGGCACACCCGCAGGAAATGCCGGCGCCTTCAAAGGCGGGACCTGCGGCAGTGGAGGAAACGAAGAGCGTGCCGTTTTTGTACAGCGCGATCTCGCCGTTCGTGCCGATGTCGGTGAGCAGGGAGGTCTCCGCCCGGTCCGTCATGCCCGAGGCAAGGACGGCGCAGGAGATATCCGCGCCGACGAAGGCACTCATGCAGGGCGGGAGATAGGCGGGGATCCCGTCAAGCTCCCATTCTGTATCGAAGAGCGTGTCCGCGGAGAACGGGGCGTGGGACAGACAGTCGGGGTCCCGTCCGATCAGCAGATACAGCATCGTCGTGTTTCCCGTCAGGACGTATCTGCCGACGGTCTCTCCTTTCCGGCCGGCGGAACGGAGCGCTTCCGCGGTCAGGGAACGGATGCAGTCCCGGATCTGCGACGAGAGGAACGCGAGACGTCCGTCCTTCGCGGCACCGATCCTGCCCATCACGTCGGCGGCGACCGAGGTCTGCGGGTTCTCCGCGGAGGTCTCGGCGAGAACGGTGCCGTCCTTCATGTCGGTGAGCAGCAGGACGACCGTCGTCGTCCCGATATCGACCGCCGCACCGAGGGAGACTTCCGCGCCGTTTTTGCCCCGCATCGGAGAGAAACCGGAGGATACCGTGGCAAACGAGGTCTCGATCTCCATTTTTCCTTTTTCGGTCAGCGTCAGTACGGCGTCGCCGAGAAGGCGGGTGCGGCAGGAAAGACGGCAGCCGAACCGCTTTTCCTCCTCCGTGAGTGGAGAGAGAGCCCCTTCGATCCGGATCCGGCATTTGCCGCATACGCCGCGCCCCCCGCAGGGATGCGGCAGGGACAGACCGGCGGTGCTTAACACCTCGTCGACCCGCGGTTCTCCATCAAACGGGAGGCAAAGCGTATCCGCCCCTTTGCGGACGGTCAGGATGCCTGCCATGTCAGTCCTCTCCGTTGAAGAGCGCCAGACCGAAGTAGGTCACGGTATTCTGCCCGTTGATGTAGCGGAGCCCGGTCGGCTCAGTCGTTTTGTAAACGTCGATGCCGTACGCCTCCATCGAGGGCATCGCCTCTCCGGGCTTGCGGCAGGGAAGACCGTCGAGCTTCGCGCAGCGCTCGCACATCCGGCAGCCGCCGGCGCCGAGGAACAGGATATCGCCGGAGAAATCCTTCAGCGCGGCACGGACGTCGCGGCATACCGCGGCGTGGTGCTTTCCGGCTTCCGCCATCCCTTCAAAATCAAAGCTGTCTTCGATCTCCGCGATCGTCTGAAAAAGCAGACCGTGGGAGTATTCACGGATCTGTGCCATGAGTTCCCCGATCTCGCCGACGTCCGGCGGGCACATCCAGCATCTGCCGTAACCGCCGCAGGCGTTCGAGGCGCAGACGTCACGGAAGGAGGCGTTCGTCACGACGCTGTCCGTTTTGATGACTGCCGCTTTCGTCGCGCCGGCGTTCAGCGCGGCGTTGATCCATTTCTGCTGATCCATATTCGTTCTCCTTCTCCGGAGGGCGGGCAGACCGCACGCTCCGGTCTTTCGTTTTGATAAAAGGGCTGTACGTGCGACCGTCAGCCCCTTTTCGTGTTATTCTGATAAAAGTCCGCTCTCAAATTCGTCAATGGCTTTCCGCAGGGCGCTGATATAAGAGGCGTTGCTTCCGCAGCAGCCGCCGATCATGTCGACGTACGGCAGGGCGGGGAGCAGATCTCTGACGAAGGTCTCTGCGTCGTAGGATGCCGATCCGGTCCCGTCCGCGGCGAGGATCGGTTTCCCCGCGTTCGGCTTGAACAGGATGGGGAGATCGGTCTTCCCGGTGAATTCCCGGATCACGGGAACGGCAAGATCCGGCCCGAGAGAGCAGTTCATGCCGATGCCGTCGATGCCGACGGGGGTCAGACAGTCGATGACGTCCCTGACCGAGTTGCCCATGATGGTCTTGCCGACCTTTTCAAAGGTGAGGGTACAGTAGACCGGTACGCCGAAGGTCTTTGCGGCTTCCGCGGCGACGCGCATCATTTCCATGTCGATGAAGGTCTGGAGCATGATGCAGTCGGGGCCTTCCTTCATGCCGCTCTCAAAATGGCGCAGATAGACGTCCCGCACTTCTTCCTCGGTCAGGTCGCCCCACGGCTCCATCAGCTGGGAGAGGGGACCCGCGGCAAGCGCGGAACGTTTCCCCGCCTCTTTTGCCGCGCGGACCGCAAGACGGGCACCGGCGGAGACCACGGTATCCGGGTCGTAAGAGGAGGAACGGGCAACGGAGGGTGCGTTTGCGCCGAAGGTGTTGGTCAGGATGAGGTCGGCACCCGCGTCAAGATAGGCACGGTGCAGCGCGGTCACGTATTCCGGGTGTTCCAGATTGTAGATCCAGACGGGAACTTTATTGACGCCGTTCTTCTCGGCGATCTCCCAAAGCCCGGTCCCGACGGCACCGTCAAGGAGAGTGATTTTTTTTGCCATAAAACGTCCTTTCTAAAAAGCAAGCGGGAACGACCTCGGTCGGCCCCGCTTGTGTCAGACGAAAGATCAGGCGCAGAACTCGACTGCTTTTTCCGCAGCGGAGGTCGCGTCGGAGGTATAAGCGTCGGCACCGATCATGCTGCGGAATTCATCGGTCACGGGGGCACCGCCGATCATGACCTTGATCTCGCCCTTCTTGCCCGCGGCTTCGACCGCCTTGACGACCTCGCCCATGACGCCCATCGTCGTGGTGAGAAGCGCGGAGCAGCAGATGACTTTGCAGCCCTGCTCGATCGCGGTCTGAACGAAGGTCTCGGGAGCGACGTCGGTACCGAGGTCGATGACCTCGAGACCCTTGCCCTCCATCATCATCTTGACGAGGTTCTTGCCGATGTCGTGCAGGTCGCCCTTGACGGTGCCGATGCAGACCTTGCCGGTCGCCTTGACGCCCTCTTCGAGCAGATGGGGCTTGAGGACCGCGACGCCCATATTCATCGCGCGCGCGGCGATCAGGACCTCGGGGACGAAGATCTCGTTGGTCTTGAACTTCTCGCCGATGATGTTCATGCCGTCCAGCAGACCCTCCTCAAGGATGGTCTTTGCGGGGATGCCCTCGTCCAGCGCCTGCTGGCAGAGCTCCTTGACGATCTTGGCTTTGCCGATCTGAAGGTTTTCGGAAATTGATTTGAGTTCCATCATGTTTTCTCCTTTTCGGGGATTGTTTTTTATTTCGTGCGGGACTGAAAAAGTCAGTAATCCCGGTGCTGTTTCCAGATATCGAGGATCATGCGGTAGCGTTCCGGCGGCATACCGCGGAAGGGAACGTTGCTCGTGCAGAAGAAGTAACCGCCGTTCGGTTTGCCGTAGGTCAGGCAGTACATCGCGCTGTTGCGGACGTCCTCGTCGGTGCCCGTCTGCATGGCCGCGCAGTGCACGTTGCCGCAGAGGCAGACGCGGTGCCCGTACTTTTCCTTGACCTCGCGGATGTCGACGCCCGCCATCGGGTCGAGCGAATGGATCGCGTGCGGGTTGCATTCGACCATCATATCGAGGATCGGCATGATGTTGCCGTCCGTGTGCTTGATGGTGTACTGTCCGTTTTCACGCGCCGACTTGATGATTTTGTAGAGGTACGGCTGGATGAATTCCGCGAACATCGCGGGGGAGAGGAAGGGACCGCTGTTGTAGCAGTAGTCGGAGCAGAGGATCAGCGATTCGACGCCCGCTTCGGCAAACGCCTTATTGCGCTCGATGGCGTAGTTTGCCATCGCTTCCGCCTGCGCGTGGAGCGATTCCGGATCGTCGGCAATGCGGTACGCGAAGTCGTACATCTGGTTGCCGTCCGGGATCGCGAAGGTCCCGTCACCGTGGAAGGTGAACATGACCTTGTGCTCGGTGACGTCGGCAAGATCGTTGATGTATTCGATCATTTCGGGCGGGAGCTTCGACGGGTTGCTGAAGTCGCCGAGGGCGTTCAGCGGAATAATGGAATAGTCCATCTCTCCGTAGACGTACGCCTGAAATTCCGCCATCTCGCGGATTTTTCTGCTTTTCTCGAGAGGGGAAAGCTGATACATATTGTTTCCCCAGAGCTCCGGGGGCACGATGGATTTGCCGAACATCACTTCGGCAAGCTGATATTCCAGCTCAAAGGTGGGCACGCGGTCGGGGATCTGTCTCGTCAGCGCCGCGATCGCACGCTCCCTGTGGGTCATTGGTTTCATAGGGGAGTCTCCTTTCCTGCGAAAGACGTTCCTCGCTTTTTGTACAGTATAACATAAGGAATGCCATTTGGCAAGAGTTTTTTCGGAAAAATCGGGAAAAAGTCTTTTGGAAAAAGCAGGAAGCGATACTGCCTGCCCGGGTGCTTCTGCCGTGCCGGAAAGAAACGTTTTCCCACAGCGGATCGTCAGAAAAAGAAACCGACGGAGGATCATCCGGCGGGAGGAAACGGTTCATCTGCGGGGCTTTTTTCCGCAGTTTTCGGAGCGGGAGGGGCAGTGGTCGCGGTCGGGACAGCCGATGCAGGCGTCCCGGTGCTTCCACGCGTAAACGACGGCAGCGACGAACGCGGCGGCGATCAGCGCGATCAGGACGTAATCGAGCGTTCCCATCAGAGGAGCGCCCCCACGCTGAAGATCAGCGCGCCGACCGCCCACGCGAGGACGCACTGGAACACGACCAGAAGCACCGCGGAAAGGGTGGAGCCGAGTTCTCTTCTGACCGTCGTGACCGCGGCGACGCAGGGCGTGTACAGCAGGGTGAAGGCGAGGAAGCTGACCGAGGCAAGCGGCGTGAAGAGGGATGGGAGGACGGCGCCGAGCTCGCCGGTCCCGCAGCCGGTCAGAACGCCGAGCGTGCTGACGACCGCCTCCTTGGCGGTGAAGCCGGAGATCAGCGCGGTCGTGACGCGCCAGTCGTTGAAGCCGAGCGGTGCGAAGACCGGAGAGATCCGTCTTCCGATCGCGGCAAGCAGGGAGGCGGAGCCGTCGGTGACGACGTTGAGCCGCGGGTCAAAGGTCTGGAGGAACCAGATGATCACCGTTGCCGCGAAAATGACGGTAAAGGCACGGGTGATGAAGTCCTTTGCCTTGTCCCAGAGGAGCAGCGCGACGCTCTTCGGAGAGGGGAAGCGGTAGTTCGGCAGCTCCATGACGAACGGGACCGGTTTCCCGCGGAAAAGCGTGCCCTTGAAGAGCAGGGCGGAGAGGATGCCGAGCAGGATCCCGCCCGCGTACAGACAGATCATGACGAGCGCTGCGTAACGCGGGAAGAACGCAGCGGAAAAGACCGCGTAGATCGGGATCTTTGCCGAGCAGCTCATGAAAGGCGTGAGCAGGATGGTCATTTTCCGGTCCCGCTCGGAGGAGAGGGTCCTTGCCGACATGACCGCCGGGACCGTACAGCCGAAGCCGACGAGCAGCGGGACGAAACTCCGTCCGGAAAGACCGATCTTACGCATCGGCTTATCCATCACGAAGGCGATGCGCGCCATGTAACCGGTGTCCTCGAGGATCGAGAGGAAGAAGAACAGGACGATGATCTGCGGCAGGAAGGAGAGCACCGCGCCGACGCCCGAGAAGATCCCGTCGATGATCAGGCTCTGTACGACCGGATTGAGCCCGTAGGCAGTCAGCCCGCGGTCGACCGCGCCGGTCAGGGCTTCGATGCCGAGGCCGAGCAGATCGGAGAGCCCCGCGCCGATCAGACCGAAGGTCAGCCAGAAGATGAGGAACATCACGCCGAAGAAGATCGGCAGGGCAAGATATTTGTTGGTGACGATCCGGTCGATCTTCATCGAACGGACCGATTCCAGACTTTCGCGCGGCTTTTTGACCGTCTCACGGCAGAGCTCTTCGATGAAATCGTAGCGCATGGAGGCGATGGCGGCATTGCAGTCGAGCCCGGTCTCCTCCTCCATCTCCTGCACGCTGTGACCGATCAGGTCCAGCTCGTTTTCGTCGAGGTGCAGGGCGCCGAGCATGAATTCATCTCCCTCGATCGCCTTCGTGGCGGCGAAACGGGAGGGAACGCCGACCTCCTTCGCGTGGTCCTCGATCACGTGGGAGACCGCGTGGGTGCAGCGGTGGACCGGTCCGTCGGGGCAGAAGTCGAGGCGTTCGGGGCACTTTTTCTCCCGGACGACCGAGACCGCGCGGTCGATCAGCTCACTGATGCCCTCGTTTTTCGCGGCGCTGATCGGGACGATCGGTACCCCGAGCCGTTCCGACATGGCGGAGATATCGACCGAGCCGCCGTTTTCCCGCATCTCGTCCATCATATTGAGGGCAACGACCGTCGGGATCTTGAGCTCGAGGAGCTGGAGCGTCAGATAAAGATTGCGTTCCAGATTCGTCGCGTCAAGGATATTGATGATCCCGTCGGGATGCGCGTTCAGGATGAAATCGCGCGTGACGATCTCCTCGTTCGTATAAGGACGGATCGAATAGATCCCGGGCAGATCGACGAGCGCGGCATCCCTTACGCCGCGGGTCTCTCCGGATTTCTGTTCGCCCGTCACGCCGGGAAAATTGCCCACGTGCTGATTGGAGCCGGTCAGTGCGTTGAACAGCGTGGTCTTGCCGCAGTTCTGGTTTCCGGCGAGTGCAAAGATCATGCTTTTCCGCCTCCTTTGCCGTGACGGCGGTCGGACTGGGTGACCACGGTGTCCGTTCCGTCCGGGAGCGGTTCGATCTCGATCATCCGCGCGTCCTCTTTCCGTATCGTGAGGGAATAGCCGCGCAGATGAAGCTCGATCGGATCACCGAGCGGTGCCGCTTTGCAGACGAGGACTGTCGTGTGCGGGATCAGTCCCATATCGAGAAAGCGCAGACGCAGCGCGCCCTCTCCGTGAACGGCGGTGATGACGCCGCTTTTTCCGATGGGAAGTTCGTTGAGTGTCATAGGGTCCCTTTCGGCGGCGGATCGACCGCCGCAAATATTATTTGAAAAAACGGAAAACCGCGCAACCTTTCGCGCTTTTTTTCGTCTATATAGTCGAAGGATCGGACGACCGGCCCCGTTCGTTCCGGGCGGGCACGGTTGCCCTCGGCTAACTGTAAGATCATTATAGTTACCCGAGGCTAACTTGTCAAGAGATTCCGACGAAATTTCCGAAAAAATCCGCCGCGCTCCGGTCGGTGCGGCAAACATGCCCGGTATACCGGGCGGAAAAGGAATCCCGGCCTTCCTCGGAACGTGGCAGGGAACGAAATGAAACCGGAAAGGAAAATGAAAGTATGAAACATCGTAATGGAAGACCCGCGGCGCTGCTTTGCCTGCTGCTTGCCGTTCTGCTCCCGCTGCCCTCCTGTCTGAAGATCTCCGCGGTGGAGGTCTCGGCAGGGTATGAGAGAAAAGAGACCGATCCCGGCGCGGTTGCGGAGGCATTCCCCGGGGCGTATCTCGGCTTCGCGTTCGGACTTTATGAAAAAACGGAAGCGGGCAGTACGCTCCTCTCTCCGATTTCCGCGCTTCTTTGCCTCGGCATGGTCGAAAACGGCATGGGCGGAGAGACACTCGCCGAGACGGAAAGAGCGTTCGGGATCGACCGGGACACGATGAACCGCAGTCTGTACGCCTTTGTCTCGTCGCTGAAAAACGGGAAGGACAGCAGATTTTCCGCCGCTTCCTCCGTCTGGTACCGCGAAGGGGAGGTGGTGCCGAAGGAGTCGTTCCTTCAGACCAACGCAGACTGGTACGGCGCGGAGGTCTACTGCGCGCCCTTTGACGAACGTACGAAAAAGGATATCGATCTTTGGGCGGACCGGAAGACGGACGGCATGATCCCCTCTCTCCCGCTCGAGCTTGACGGCAATACCGTGATGGCGCTGCTCAGCGCGGTCGCGTTCGACGCAAAGTGGGAGGAGCCGTATCATACCGATCAGGTCCTGAAGGACCGCACGTTCCATGCGGGAAGCGGGAAGGACCTGACGGTCACGATGCTTTCCTCCGAGGAGAAAACGTGGATGGAAAACGACCGGTTCTACGGCTTTGCCAAGGCATACCGCGGCGGGGCGTATTCCTTTGCCGCCTTCCTGCCGAAGGATGGCGCGGACGTGACCGAAATGACCGCAGAGGATTACGCCGCGCTCTGGAGCGGAAGAGAAAACGCGGCGGTCACGGTCCTTCTGCCGGAATTCACGGGGAGCTGTCATCTGGATCTGAAGCCCGCGCTGCAGGCGATGGGGATCACAAAGGCGTTTAACGGTGAGGCGGATTTCTCCTCGATGGCGGAAGAAGAAGGGCTGTATCTCGAAGCCGTGGAGCAGCAGACCTTCGTCGAGGTCAATCGGGAGGGAACGAAGGCCGCCGCGGTCACGTGGGCGCTGGTCGACGAGGAATGTGAGGTCGTCGGTCAGAAGGAAGTGATCCTTGACCGTCCCTTCGTCTACGTGATCGCCGACGCCGCGACCGGGCTGCCGCTGTTCCTCGGATGCTGGCAGGGTTAAAAGAACCGGAAGAAAAAACGGAAAAAACTTGCAAAAAGCCCGGATTTGTGATACGATATAGAAAAGCGGAAAAAAAGGGGGCTTTTTGATGCGGCTGTTTGAATCCGGGGAAATGTATCTGGAAACGATCCTGATCCTTTCGGAAAACGGTATGCCCGTACGCTCGATCGATATCTCCGAAAAAATGGGGGTCTCCAAGCCCTCCGTCAGCCGTGCCATGGGCAGGCTGAAGGAAGACGGCTATATCGGGATGGACCGCGACAATCTGATCACGCTGACCGATGCCGGCCGGCGGATCGCCGAAAAGATCTACGTGCGGCACAGGGTCCTGACGGATTTTCTCGTTTCTCTCGGCGTCGGGGAGGAGACCGCTGCCGCCGACGCCTGCAAGATCGAACACGATATCTCGGACGAGACCTTCGAGGCGATCAAAGGACGGGCGAAGGATCGCGGCTGACGGGATCGAACCGTGTCGTGACGGAACTCATACGAGCGTATGAAAACGCCTGATGAATAAGACGCATCGGGCGTTTTTCCTTTTTTCTCCCGTCTTGCCGGAGGAAGAACGTTCCCGCTTTTCCGGCGTTTTTTCGGGGGGTTCCGCGTGTCACCGCGTGTCACCTTCCTCCCTTTTCGGGCTGAAATCTTGACAAGGCGCACGGCGTATGATAAAATAGGAAAAATGAAATGACCCGGGAGGACGAATGGAATGATACGATCTTATCGGCGGCTTCTTGCCGCAGGTCTTTCACTGCTCACGCTCCTGTCTGCCGCGTCCTGCGCGGAAAATGCGGGAGGAACGGAGCGGGGAACCGATGCCGTGACGCAGGGCGGGACCGATATCGGGAACGGCGGGATCACGCTCTGCGCGGATCCGGTCAACGGCAGCGACGACGGCGACGGAACGGAAGCGCATCCGGTCTCAACGCTGAAAAAGGCAAAAGAACTTGCCGCGGCGGCTGCCGACGGCGGCAGCGACGTGAAGGTGGTCCTGCGAGGCGGGACGTATCTCCTTGACGGGACGCTGACGTTCGGTCCCGAGGACGGCGGAAGGAACGGGCACACCGTGACGTGGATCGCCGCAGAGGGCGAGGAAGCCGAGATCTCCGGCGGGTATCCCGTGAAGGGGTGGACGCTTCACGACGCGGAAAAGGGTATTTACGCGGCGGACGTGAAGGGGTATCTTGCGGGGGCAGGGACGGACTTCGTCTCCCGGGACTTTTTCGTCGGGAGAAAGCGCGCGGTGCTCGCGCGTACGGCGGAGGATCTGCATTCCGCCTCGTTCGACCGGGAGACGCTGACGACCTCTCTCCCGATCGCAAAGGACCTTGCCCGCCCGCAGGACGCAGTTCTCGTGATCCGGAATATGTGGTCGGAATCCCGCGTCCGTGTGAAGAGCGCGGAGACGTCGGGAAAGGGGACCGTGTTCACGATGGTCCAGCCCGCGTGGAAGACCTACAACGAGACGGCGAGCCTCGGCGGCGCGGCGATCAACGCGAATCAGTTCGCCTTCCTTGAGAACGCCTACGAATTCCTCGACGAGCCGGGCGAATGGTATCTGGACCCCGAAGCGGGGAAGCTTTACTATCTGCCGCGGGACGGCGAGGATCTGACGAAGACCGATGCCGTGCTCGGCTCCCTTGAAGAGATGATCGTGATCCGCGGGACGGCAAAGGAGCCCGTGCGGGGACTGGTCTTTGAAAATCTGTCGTTCCGTTATTCGACCTGGCTCCGTCCGGAGACGGACGACGGGCTGCTTACGATCCAGGGCAACGTCCACAAGGACCGCAGCATGACGGCGGACACGCTGTTTGACAATACCAAGTGGCTGATGCCGGAAGCGGCGGTCTCCGGCGCCTTCGCCGAGGGGCTGGTCTTCCGCTCCTGTACCTTCGAGTGTCTGGGAAGCACGGGTCTGTTCCTCTCCGAGGGGATCAAAAAGAGCGCGATCGAACGAAACATTTTCCGCGATACGGCGGGCAGCGGGATCATGCTCGGCGGCTTTACCGCGGAATATCACGACGCGATCGCGAAGGACGCCGCCTCGTTTGAGAAGAACCGGGATCGCCTGACCGAAAAGGTCAGCGTGACCGACAACAAGATCACCGGCGTCGCCTCGGTCTATTCGAGCGGCTGCGGCATCATCGTCGGATACGTCCGGGATACCGACGTCTCCCACAACACGCTGTCCGGGCTGCCCTATACCGGCATCAGCTTCGGCTGGGGCTGGGGCTTCAACGGGCAGGAGATGAACGGCACGTATTATACCGAGGAGGACGGCGGCTTCGTCTTCCGCGACAATACGATCTGCTGCAACCGGATCTCCGATATCATGAACGTGATGTTTGACGGCGGCGGGATCTACGTCCTCGGCAGAAACGACGGGACCGAGATCAGCGGGAACTATATCGAGGAGGTCCGTAACGATTACGGCGGGATCTATCTCGACAACGGGGCGCAGGGCATCACCGTGAGCGAAAACGTGCTGACCGACTGCTACCGAAATTATATTTACAAGGGTGATTTCAACGAGATCTATCTGAACTACGCAAAGGAAGCAAAGGCGCCCGATATGCCGATGCTTGAGCCGCTGGAGCCCTCTTCCCCGAAGTACGTTTTCAAGGATAATTATCTGGAGGACGAGGAGGAAGAAGGCAGGATCTACGCGGAGAGCGGCGTCAGGAGCAAATAAAGAAAGGAAAACGATATGAAACGAAGCGTGGTATATACGAAAGAAGCGCTGGAGGAACAGTGCGCCGCGGCAGGGGTCAGCCTGCCGTATTCCGCCGACACTTCGGTCCTCGGGACCGCACTCACGGTCGGAGACCGGGTGATCCCCAACCGTATCGCCTGCCAGGCGATGGAGGGCTGCGACGGGACGGCGGACGGCAGACCGGACGAGCTGACGAAGCGGAGATACGTCCGTCTCGCCGAGAGCGGCGCGGGGCTGATCTGGTTCGAGGCGACCGCCGTGATGCGGGAGGGCAGGGCAAATCCCCGTCAGCTCTGGATCACCGTGGACAACCTCGACGCTTTCAAACGTGAGGTCGACGAGATCAGAGAGAGCTCGATGAAGAAAAACGGGTACGCGCCCCTCGTCGTGATGCAGGCGACCCATTCCGGCAGATACAGCAAGCCGGACGGCACGCCTGCGCCGCTCATCGCCTATCACAACCCGATCTTTGAGGCGGGGCACCCGATCTCCGACGACCGGATCGTCAGTGACGAGTATCTCGACCGGGTCGGAGAGGCGCTGGTCCGCGGCGCCGCGCTTGCCGAAAAGGCGGGCTTCGACGGTGTGGATATCAAGAGCTGCCACCGGTATCTGAACTGCGAACTGCTTTCCGCCTATACGAGAGAAGGACGCTACGGCGGCAGTCTGGAGAATCGGACCCGTCTGCTCCGCGAGAGCGTCGCGGGCGCGAAGCAGGTCTGCTCCTCCTCGTTCCTCGTTTCGACGCGCATGAACGCGTACGACGGCTTCCCCTATCCTTACGGCTTCGGCGTGAAGGAGGGGCAGGGGATCGAACCCGATCTGACGGAAGCAAAATGGGTGCTGAAGGAACTGTACGCGCTCGGTGTACGGCTGGTCGACGTGACGATGGGCAACCCGTATTTCAATCCTCACGTCAACCGTCCCTTCGTCCGCGGCGCGTACGAGCCGGAGGAACATCCGATAGCTGGCGTGGCAAGGATGCTGAACGGGACAGCTGAGCTGAAGGCGGCAGTCCCGGAAATGAAGCTTCTCTGCTCCGGCCTTTCCTACCTCGGCACCGTCTCACCGAACGTGACCGCAGCGTTCATCGAAAACGGCGGATTCGATCTTGCGGGCTACGGCAGAACGATCTTTGCGTATCCCGATTTTGCGCGCGATATCCTGAACGGCGGCATGAAAAAGGAAAAATGCTGCATCGCCTGCTCCAAATGCACCGAGATCATGCGCACGCCGGGCGGTACACCGGGCTGCGTGATCCGCGACCCGCTCTATACCGAGCTTTATCGCCGGATCTTCGGCAAATAAGAAAGGAAAAAAAGAATGAAAACCGTTATGGTCACGGGATGCCTCGGCGGCATCGGAAAAGCGGTGGCGGAGATCTTTCTTGCCGCCGGATACACGGTTTACGGCATGGGCCGCAGGAGCGCCGAAACGGCGGCGGGGATCCTGAACCATCCCGCCTTTCACTACGTGAGCGGCGACGTCGCGTGCAAAGAGGACCGGGAACGCTTCGTCGCGGCGGCAAAAGCGGAGACCGGCAGGATCGACGTGCTCGTCAACGTGGCGGGCGTCGCCCCGAAGGTGCGCGCCGACTTACTGGAAATGACCGAGGAAAGCTACGATTACGTGATGGACATCAACACGAAGGGCACGCTGTTCCTGACGCAGGCGGTCGCCAACGTGATGAAGAACAATCCCCCGGAGGGCGGGATCCGCGGCTATATCTGCAATACGTCCTCCCTCTCCGCTTACGCGGTCTCGGTGAACCGCGGGGAATACTGCATCTCGAAGGCGGGGGTCTCGATGATTACCGCGCTCTTCGCCGAGCGCCTCGCCGAATACGGCATCCCGGTCAACGAGATCCGTCCCGGGATCATCGCGACGGATATGACCGCGGGCGTGAAGGAAAAATACGACACCCTGATCGGGAACGGTCTGCTGCCGATCGGCCGCTGGGGACAGCCTGAGGATATCGCAAAGGCCGCGTTTGCCCTCTGCACCGGGGCGCTCCCCTATATGACCGGACAGTCGCTGGATATCGACGGCGGCTTCCATATCAGAAAACTGTGATGGAGATCCTTCGTTATGACGCGGTCGTGGTCGGCTCCGGCGCCGCCGGGTTTGCCGCCGCGAACCGGATCCGTGAATTCGGAAAGAAGACGGTCGCGATCGTGACCGAGGGCAGGAACGACGGTACCTCACGCAACGCGGGCAGCGACAAACAGACCTACTATAAGCTTTCGCTCGCCGGGGACGCGCCGGACAGCGTCCGCGCGATGGCGGCGGACCTCTTCGCGGGAGGTGCCGTCGACGGGGACAACGCGCTCTGTGAGGCGGCGCTTTCGGTGCGCTGCTTCCTCGATCTCTGCGCGGCGGGCGTCCCGTTCCCGACCGACAGATACGGCTGCTATACCGGCTACAAGACCGACCACGATCCCTGCGCACGTGCGACCTCCGCGGGACCGCTGACCTCGAAGTTCATGACCGAGGCGCTGGAAAAACGAGCGGAGGAGCGCGGTATCCCGCTGTACGACCGTCTGACCGCCGTCCGGATCCTGAAGGATGAAAACGGCGTGCTCGGTCTGCTTTGCACCGACCCGGCGGGAGAACCGACCGTTTTCCGTGCCGACGCCGTCGTTCTCGCGACCGGAGGTCCTGCCGGGATCTACGCGGACAGCGTGTATCCGGTCTCGCAGGCGGGGTCGACCGGGCTCGCGCTCGATGCGGGCGCGTCGCTGCAGAATATGACCGAGTGGCAGTACGGCCTTGCCTCGGTCTCCCCGCGCTGGAACGTATCCGGGACCTATATGCAGGTCCTGCCCCGGTTTCTCTCGGTGGGAGAGGACGGGGAAGAGCGGGAATTCCTGACCGACTTTTTCGCCGACCCCTACGAGGCGCTTTCCGCCGTCTTTCTGAAGGGGTATCAGTGGCCCTTCGATTCCGCGAAGGTCCTTTCCGGCTCCTCCGTGATCGATCTGCTCGTCTGCCGTGAGACCGGGCAGGGGAAACGGGTTTATCTCGACTATACGAAAAATCCGTTCGGGCTCGAACGGATCGATTTCTCCCGCCTCTCTCCGGAGGCGTACGGCTATCTTGATAAATGCGGCGCCTGCTTCGGTACCCCGATCGAACGGCTGCGCCGCATGAATGCGCCCGCGATCGAGCTGTACCGATCGAAGGGCGTGGAGCTGGAAAAAGAAAAACTTGAGATCGCGCTCTGCGCACAGCACAACAACGGCGGCATCTCGGTCGATCACCGCTGGCAGACCTGCGTCCGCGGGCTCTACGCCGTCGGCGAATGTGCCGGGACGCACGGTATCCGCCGCCCGGGCGGCAGCGCTCTGAACGCCGGGCAGGTCGGGGCGCTCCGCGCTGCCGAGCATCTGTCCTATACGGATGCGCCCGCGGGCAGAGAAGCGGCGTTTGACGCTGCGGCGAAGGAAGCCGTGAACGCGTTTCTCCGCTTCCGTGACCGGCTCGCTTCGGGCGGGGAAAACTGCCCGATCGCGGAGGCAAGACGGGACATGAGCCGTTATGCGGGGGCGATCCGCGCCGCCGCGTCTGTCCGTTCCCTTGCCTGCCGCGTCGGAGAGAAGCTTGCCTCGTTTGAGGAGACCGTACGGACGAAGGACGTTCTGTCCGCGCTCCGGTACCGGGATCTGCTGACCGTGCAGCGGGCGGTCCTTGCCGCCATGCTCGATTACGCGGAGACCGTCGGTTCCTCCCGCGGCTCGGCGATCACGCTCTCACCGGAGGGCGTTCTGCGGCACGGCATGCCCGATTCCTTCCGCTTCCTGCCGCCGGAAACCGCGCCGGGCGGAAACGCCGCCGACCGGATCCAGACGGTTTCTTTCCGTGACGGCACGCCGACCGTCTCCTGGCGTCCCGTCCGCCCGATCCCGGATACCTCCGATCCCTTCGAGGTCGTCTGGAACGGCTACCGCAGAAACCGCAACCTCGACTGATCCCCGCACAGCGGCGTCCGGGGGCGTCTGAAACAAAGCTGCCCGCCGAAAAGGATTCGATTTCCTTTTCAGCGGGCAGTTTTTTCGGTTTATCCGGTTGAGACCGGGAGTGCCGTTACGGGATCAGCCGTAGTATTCGAGGTCGGGACCGGTGATCTCGATCTCGGAGGGATTCTCGATGCGCAGCTTGCTCGCGAAGATATTGCCTGCGATATAGAGCGAATCGGAGTTGTTGACCATGGTGAAGTCCTTCGTTCTCGTCTGGTTGATCACGGAGTACATCTTCAGGGAGGAGCCGTTCATCCGGCACATCGGCGTACCGGCGGAAATGACGATACCGCTCTTCATGACGACCGTACCGTTGCCGCGGAACCAGAAGGCGTTCTGCGTTGTGCCCCAGCCTGCCGTGTTGATCATCGTCAGGGAGCCGCTGAAGCCGTCTTCCGTGATGACGTAACGGGAGTCGCTTCCGTTGAGGTTGACGAGCTGGGAGTCGACCATCGTCGCGGTCGCGTTCCCGAAGACGCGGGTCGAGATATTGCCGCTGTCAACGCCGTGGCAGAGCGTGTAAACGTTCTGCGCGCCGTCAAGCAGGGAAAGGCCCTCGTACGCACCGTAGACGAAGTTGTGATAAAGGATCTCGTTTTTGCTCTCGCCGACGACGTAAGGCTTCGACTGCGGCATGATGTAAGAGTAGAAGACGTCGCCCCAGTAGGATTCCTGACCGCGCAGACACCAGGTATTCGGCGTGAAGTGGCAGTCGCGGATGATGCCGTTCTCGGAGCCGCCGCCGACGTAGATGCCGACGTTCAGCGGGCACATCCACAGATATTCGATGTAGTGCCCGTCGCAGCGGTAGGTCGCGAAGTCAACGCCGTTCCACGAGGTGGGGAGGGAAACGTCGACGAGATAGATATTCTTGCCGTTGCCGCGGATCGTGTAGGAATGATTGTGAATGTTCTTGGTATCCGCGTTGTCCATGTAGATGACGCCGATGCCGCGCATACCGGAGCCCTCATAAAGGTCGAAGAGCGCGATGCCGTCCGGATCACCTTCACCGTATTCGGTGCGGATGCCGGTGCAGTTCTGGTTCTGTGCCCAGGAGTCCGCGCCGCGCAGCTCGATACCCGCCCATACGTTGATATGATCGCTGACGATATAGCTTCCGGCGGGGAGATACAGGGTACCGCCCTCTGCCTTCATATCGTCGAGCGCCTTCTGCAGGAGCGCGGTGATATCGCTGCCGCTCTTTGCGTTGTAGGGCTCCGCCGTCAGATCGACGAGCTTGTCGGAGGCGGGCTTGGTGACCACGTTCTTCGCGTAGTCGACCTTGGGGAGCGCAGGCGTATCTTCGTTTTCAAGGAAGCGGTAGAGCAGCTGACCGCCGTCGCTGATCTTTGTATTGACGACGGAATATTCGCTTGCTGAGGCGTGCGCCAGCGTGGTGCCGCCGACGCTTGTCAGCTCGGAATCGGTGAGCGACAGACGGCCGGAGCCGAAGTTGACGATCGCGTTTTTCCCGGCGGTGGAGAGCTTGCAGTCGGTGACAGAGATATCACCGCCGTTCGAGAGGGCGAGATAGATCGCCGCGGCGCCTTCGTTGCCCGCCGCGGAGATATCGCAGCCGGTGATCATCATCCACGACACGGCGTCGAAACGGATGCCGTAGTAGCAGTCGCGGATCGTGAAGTTGTAGATATGGCCGTTCGACGTGCCGTCGGACGTCTGTCTGCCGAGGACGCCGATATACAGCCCTTCCATCCGGCAGTCGGCAAGGTAGGTCCAGTCGATGCGCTCGAGGATCATACCGACCGAGTTGCGGATCATATAGGTGCGGAGCAGCGCTTCGTTCGGCGTGCCGGGGAGACCGGAATTCAGCCACACGTCGGGCGTGAGCTCCAGTTCCTCGATCCTGCCGATGTCGTAGCTGTGGTTGTTCTCGTAGCCGGTATCCAGGCAGGTGCCGCGCACATTACGGACGTACTGCAGGGAGTTGTTGCCGCCGGACGCGAAATCAATACCGAAATAGGAGTTGACCATGACGACGTTGCGGATCGTAACGCTTTCCGAACCCGCCTGACGGAACGTTGCGGGATAGGGGATCGGCTTTCCGTTGACGAAGGTCTGCTCGGGGTACCAGACGGCGAGGTCGGTGACCGCGCTCTGCATATTCATCTGGAAGGCGGCGCTGCCGTTTGCGGAGCCCTTTCCGCCGTAGACGCAGAGGACGGTGCTTTCCCGCAGGTGGTCGGGATCCAGCTCGCCGACGAGACCGACGTGGCTCGGCAGCGTGAGGGAGGAGGTCAGGCAATAGAAGCCCGCAGGAACGAAGACCGTTCCGCCGCCCTTCTTGCCGACCGCTTCAATCGCCGCGGTGAACGCCGCGGTATCGTCGGTCATGCCGTCGCCGGCAGCGCCGAAGTTCATGACGTTTGCGTCGGCGAGAATGTAGGAGTCACCGCCGAACCTGCTTTCGAGGATGCCGGTGCGGGTGTCCTTTTCCGCCGCGATCGATGCGGTATGGTCGGTGATCCAGACCATGCTGATACGGGTGTATTCCGCACCGCCGCAGGTGAAGTCGAGGTCGTGCCCGTCGAACGCACCTTTCAGATCGGCTTCCGTGAAGGGAAGGACCAGCTCCGTCCACATGCCCTTTTTCGCGCAGACACCGGTCGAGGTCTTGTCCTCACCGGAGGCGCTGCGGTATGCGGCGGTCAGCTCCAGCTTTTCGGTGACGTAGACCATGAAGTGCAGGTCAAAGTTCTTACCCTGATACTGCTTTTTGACGGTATCGGTGAAATCAAGGTAAAAACGGTGCGTGTTCTTGTTCCAGATGCGTTCAAGGATGATGCAGTCCTTCTCCTTGACGTTCATGATGCGGGGCTCTCCTTCAAAGACCGTCAGCGTGATGCCCTCGCTCGTCTGCGGGTCGGTCATCACGGTGTGAGGATAGTCGGTCGCGGAGGCGCTGTTGTCGGTCACGAACAGGTCCTCGGAAAAGAGGATCTTATACTCGTTCTTATAGTCGTAGTCCTCGGCGGAGCGCAGGATCGCCTCGACGTCGAGATCTGCCGCACTGAGTTCCGGATGCCCGGTCTGGTCGATGGTGAAATAACCTTTCGCGGGATCGGACGAGGGGTCGCTGCCGGGATCGGGCTCTTTCCCGTTCTTCGGCAGGAGGAAGAGAACGGTCGCCGCGGCAAGCAGCAGGATACCGGCGACGCCGATCACGCTGCAGAGGACCGTCGACCCCTTTTTCAGGATCGTGAGCAGAGCGAGGACGATGAGGATCACGCCGCCCGCGCAGGCAAGCACGATGCCGACGGTCTTCGTACCGGAGGTCTCCGGTGCTTCTTTCTCTTTATCCTTGTCCTGATCGGCAGGCGTGCCGGAAGGATCGTCGTCCTTACTCTGCGTGCCCTTGAGAACGGGCTGCGCAGACGCGGGATCCTCTTTTCCGATCACCATCCCGTCGGGCAGCTCCGTCTGCTCCTTTGCGCTCGGCTCGGGCAGGAGACGGATATTGTCGACCATGATCGTCAGGTCGGTCTCGGGCTTGAGACCGAGGGCGTAGAGGCGGAGATAGTTCACGTGCTCCATGTTGCAGCCTGCCCCGATGTGGAGCTCCAGATGCGTCCATTCGTTGTTGTTCAGGTTGTAGCCGCCAAGTCCCCAGCCCGATTCCTCCACGTCGCACTTGCCGGAGGAGGTCATTTCGAGCTGGAAGACGGACGCACCGTACAGAACATCTACGTCCGAAATGAAGATATCGAACGAGAGAACGGTCATACCGGAGCCGTTGACGGGATCAAAGACGTTCTGCATGACGAACTGATCCTTTTTGGCGGCGACCGTCCAGCCCACGGCACCCTTGCCCTCGGTCTTCTCCTCGGTGGAGATGAACGGGGCGTGCGTACCGCTCCAGCGGGCGGAGTCACAGTTGTCCAGGACGATCCCGGAGGGGGTGTCTCCCTCCGCCGCCGAGACGCCGAACGGGACGAGGAGCGCGAAGAGCAGCGTCAGGACGAAAACGAGGGAGAGATAGCGTGATGTTTTCATGATCGGTTCCTTTCCTATTATCAATTACGTATATTATAGCATGACGGGGGACGGGTGTCAAGAAAAAGAGATGCCGCACGCCGTTTTTTCCCGAAACCGTTGACGGAAAAGACGACGCGTGATATAATGATAACAACAAGCGGATTCCGATCCGAATCAATGAAACGACGAAAGGAAACACTTATGAAGAAGCATCCGATCCGCATCCTTCTCCTGCTTCTCGCCTGCATCCTCTGCCTCGGTGCCGTCTCCTGTAAAAAGGACCCGGTCGAACCGCCGCCGGAGGAGGACACCGGCATCCCGCTCGTGCAGGACGGGACGGCACTCTACCGCATCGTCCGTCCGGACGCCGCGGACGCCAAAAGCGAGGCGGTCGCCGCCGCGGTCCTTCTGCGCAAGGCGATCAAGACGGTCACCGGCGTCGAGCCCGATCTGATCACCGACTGGACCGACAAGGACACGAACGACGGCATTCCCGAGATTCTGATCGGCGCGACCAACCGTGCGGCGTCTCAGGTACTTTCCGACCTGAACGGTGACGAATACGCCATCCGGGCAGACGGAAATAAGATCGTTATCGCTGCGGGCAGCGATAACCTGCTGAAAACGGCGGTCACACAGTTTCTGCTCAACTACGTCGGATATATTTCCGAAGACAAGTACGAGGAAAAAGCCATGATCTCCATTCCGAAAAACCTTGACGTCCGCGAAACGTGGGAATACCGCGGCAAAGCGGTCCTGCTCAAAGCATCCGACGCCGCGACCTACGACGAGGCACTTGCCTCGGTGCTGGAACAAAGCGGCATCGACCTGATCCGCGCCGACTTCTCGACGATGTCGGTGAAGGAGATCTTCAGCAAATCGACCGCCGATCTCGTCATTTTCGAGGATGCCCGCCGTCTTCCGGGCGGTGCGGCGGACCAGATCGTCAAGTTCCTGAAAGACGGGGGCAGACTGCTGACCCTCGGCGGTCCCGCCTTTTCCGAGCAGGTCTATGAATACGAAGGAAAGTGGCTGACCCGCTCCGAATACATGACGGAATACATCAAGGATCTGGGCGAGGAGCAGTTCTTCCGCTTCCTCGACACTTCCGACGAGCAGGCGGTCAGCAAGCTCGGACGCTCCACCAACACGCCGAAGAACGTGACCGAGCGCTTCGTGGACGACTTCGGTCTGGAAGGCTATGAAGCGGAGCTCTGCGTAGACGTTTCGAATCTCGACAGCTGGGATCTGATCCGCAGCGATTTCCATGTCACGGGCAGCGGGCTGAACGCCCTCGGCTTCTTCGCATCCGGAGACGCCGAGACCGGGACCGACAGTCTGTACGTGGAGATCCAGGAGACCGACAACACCCGCTGGTACACGGTCGTTACCCTTTCCGACCGGTGGGAATACTGCTCGGTCACCGAATCGGACTTCACCTGGTGGGACGGCGACGCCTCGAAAAAGGGCGGAAAGCCGGTCTTCGACAACGTGAAGGCGTGCAGCTTCGGCTTTGCGCTCTCCGGACGTTCGGTCCCGCTCGGACACCACGTCTATTATCTTGCCGACCCTGCGTTCCTGCGCCTTGACGACGATTTCCCGATGGCGGAGATCCCCGCAATCGACTGCCTGACGCCGGAATACGAGGTCTATCCTGTCACCAACGCGGCAAAACTGACCGTTTACGGTGAGGATACCCAGTCCTTCCTGACCCCGAAGGAACTGACGGTCCCGTCGGAGATCATTTCGTGCAGCCCGGGCAGACAGGGCAGGGGCTATAACGACAACCGTATCTCCCGCTTCATCCCGCTGATCGAAATCACCGATGAAAAGGGACTGCATTCCGGCTATGCCGCGTGGATCAACGTCTTTTCCGGCAATACCGATCACAACGGCAGCCTTGAAGGCGCGGTGATCGGCTCGTTCAGCGCAGTTTCGGCAGACTTCTATAACGCCGCCGGTCTTTCCGCGGTCGCCGAGGCGGCGAAGGCGCTGCTGCATCCCGCGTTCCTCGTGGAGGGCGGTATGACCGAGAACATTTACGTCGCCGCCGATACCGAGGCGGTCACCTACGGCGGCTCCTATATCGACTCCGCGAAGAGCGGCGCCGAAGCGACCGTCACCGTCACGCTGCTTGACGCGGACGGAAAGGAATTGGCGAAGACCGAGGCTTCCGGCAAGGATCTCAAAGCGCTGAAGAACGGCATTCAGACCGTCTCCTCGACTTACCGGGTCGAAGGCGGCGTTCCCGCGAAGGCGGTCACCACGCTGACCGTGAACGGGCAGGAGATCGACCGGATCGTCCATCCGGTAAAGTTCTGGGTGCCCAAGCCCGAGGCGGAACGGAAGTACATCACCGTGGAGAACGGGTATTTCCGTCAGGACGGCAAGCTCATGAACTTCTTCGGCGTCAACTATATGCCCTCCTCCGGCGTTGCCGAGCAGGTCGGCACCAACTTTGAGCACTACGTCAGCGATCCCGCCTACGATCCCGAGGTCATTCACAACGACCTCATGCACGTGAAGGACATCGGCTACAACGCCGTTTCGATCTTCGTCTACGTGCAGGCGATCCGCGAGACGAACAACGTCCTCGACCTCATCGACCAGTGCGGCGAGCTCGGGCTTTACGTGGACCTTTCGATCCGCCCGGACGCCTACCCGATGCAGGGCTTCGTCGATAACGACGTGAAGGACCTGATCACGCGCCTGCCCTTCTCGCAGATCGACAACATCATCGCGTACGATATCGCGTGGGAGCCGCAGCTCAAAGCGAACACCGACGGCTCGCTCCGCGCCGGCTGGGAATCCGACTGGAACGCCTGGATCAAAGCGCAGTACGGCTCGGTCGCGCACGCAGAAGAACTCTGGGGCGTGAAATCGACGCAGGTCACCGACGCGATGCTGGAAAGCACCGATCAGAAGAACACGGCGATCGTCGCCGCTTACCGCCGCTTCGTGGACGATCAGGTCGCGCGGATCTTCAATCAGAAGATGCCCTTTATGCGCTCCCTCGATCCGAATCACCTCTTCTCCTTCCGTATGTCGATGGCGGGCTCCGCTACGGTTTCTCCCTCCTCTTATTGCTACGACTTCCAGAGCCTGACCTCCTCGGTGGACTTCATGTCGCCGGAAGGCTACGCGATCAACCCGAACGATGACAGCGCCCTTCAGATCTATTTCTGCAACGCCTATGCCCGCTATACGAATCCCGACAAGCCGGTCGTGTGGAAGGAATACGGCCGTCACGTCTGGACCGGTTCCAACTTCGGCAATCACGCCTCCGCCCTGAAAGCGCAGGAGGACTACTACCGCTACTTCCTCGAATACGCCTACAACTCCTATTCGTCGGCACTTTACTCCTGGTTCTTCCCGGGCGGATACCGCATCAACGAGAGATCGGACTACGGTATCCTCAATCCCGACGGCTCCGACCGTCCGGCGACCAAACTGATGCGTGAGTATGCCCCGAAGTTCATCGGACAGGGCGAACGGAAGGCGGCGGACGTGCTTCTCACGGTCGAGCGCGACGACTATCCGTCCTCGATCATGGGGATGTTCAATCACCTGAAATCCAGGATGACCGACGCCTACCGGAAGGGTCAGATGATCGCGCTGGTAAACGAGGAGCAGAAGACCGAAAACGCCGGCTTCTACGCCTCCGCGGTCCTCGATCAGGCGGTCGGCGGAACGAAGGCGGAGGGGCAGTTCCCGCTCCGTTACGTCAACGGTCAGATCCTCTCGGTCGAAACGGCGAATGGCAAGACCGTCGTGACCTTCGTCAACACCGGTCACGCGATCTGGGACAAGGGCGCGGTCAGCCTGATCACCGCCGACGGCAAGAAGGTCCTCGCCGCGATCGACGAAGAAATCCCTTATCTCGGCACAGGCTCGGTGACGTTCGACGGTGACATGAAGGGTCAGACCCTCCGCTTCCGCATCGAAAACATTGACTTCGGCAATCCTTATCAGGTCAAGTGATCCCGCGCCAAGCGGGGAATACCTTTCCTTCGCCGTACCTCGTGCGGCGGAGGAAGGATCCAATGGATATCGGGAAGCTTTTCGCGCAGCGAAGAGCTTCCTTTTTCCGTCTGCGGTCACTTTCCGCGCCCCTGTTGACATTCCGCTGCGCGGATGGTATAATTGAAGCATCGGCAGAATCAGTAATTACGGAAGGAGGCGGTCGGATGCGGAACCGAACGGTCGGGATCCTCGCGCACGTGGACGCGGGCAAAACGACGCTTTCGGAGGCACTGCTTTATACGGCAGGGCGGATACGGAAGCTGGGACGGGTGGATCATCGGGATACCTATCTCGATACGCACGAGCTCGAACGGGAGCGCGGCATCACGATCTTCTCCAAGCAGGCGACGTTTGAAACGGCGGGAGGAAGGTTCACACTGCTGGACACGCCCGGTCACGTCGATTTTTCGGCGGAGGCGGAGCGCGTTCTGTCGGTGCTCGACTGCGCGATCCTCGTCATCAGCGGGACGGACGGCGTGCAGGCGCATACCGAGACGCTGTGGCATCTGCTGAAGCGGTATCACGTGCCCACCGTGATCTTCGTGACCAAGACCGACCTGACGGGCGCGGACCGGGCTGCCGTGGGGGAGGACCTCTGTGCCCGCCTCTCCGACGCCTGCGCCGATGCAGACGCTGAGGACTTTGCCGAACGGGCGGCGATGACCGACGAGGCGGCGCTGGAGGAATATCTGTCCTCCGGCACGCTGGACGACGGCACGGCCGCGCGTCTCGTTGCCGAGCGGAAGCTGTTTCCCGTCTATTACGGCAGCGGGCTCCGGCTGACCGGTGTGGACGCGCTGCTGAACGGACTGGACCGGTTCATCCGCCCGCCGGAAAAGGAGGACGGTGCGTTTTCCGCGCGCGTCTTCAAGATCGGGCACGATAAAAACGGCGTGCGTCTGACGCACTTACGGGTGACCGGCGGAAGGCTTTCCGCGCGGCAGACCGTCCGCTATCATGACCTGGCCGGGGAAGAGCGGGAGGAAAAGGTGACTGCGCTCCGCGTCCTCTCGGGGGAGCGTTCGGAGCCCGTCGAAGCCGCGGAGGCGGGGGACGTCGTAGCCGTGACCGGCCTTGACGGGACCTTTGCCGGGCAGGGGATCGGCGACGGGGAGGAGAACGAAAAGCCTCTGCTCGAGCCCGTCCTGAATTACCGTATCCGTCTGCCGCAGGACTGCGATCCGAGGACCTTCCTGCCGAAGCTGAAGGAACTGGAAGAGGAGGAACCGCTGCTCTCCGTTCTGTGGGACGAGCGCTACGGTGAGATCCACGCCCAGCTGATGGGGCAGATCCAGTGTGAGGTCCTGACCGCTCTGGTAAAAGAGCGGTACGGGGCCACGATCTCGTTTGAGGACGGGCGCATCCTATATAAGGAGACGGTCAGCGGGAGCGCCGAGGGCGTCGGCCATTTTGAACCGCTCCGTCACTACGCCGAGGTCCATCTGCTGATCGAGCCGCTGCCGCAGGGCTCCGGAACGGTCTTCTGCAGCCGTGCCGACGAGGACTATCTGGAGCGGAGCTGGCAGAGGCTGACCCTCTCCCATCTCGAGGAAAAACGTCATCGCGGGACGCTGATCGGCGCGCCGCTG